>NZ_SCOO01000016.1:0-119985 GCF_005502415.1 Pseudomonas sp. G(2018)
GCCGCTTCGAAGGCGGCGCGGGCCATGCCCACCGATTGCGAAGCGATGCCGACACGCCCGCCTTCGAGGTTGGCCAGGGCGATCTTGTAACCCTCGCCTTCTTCGCCCAAGCGGTTGGCCACCGGAACTTTCACGTCTTCAAACAGAATCTGGCAAGTGTCGGACGCATGCTGGCCGAGTTTGTCTTCGACCCGGGCGACTTTGTAACCCGGCGAATCGGTCGGCACGATCAGTGCCGTGATCCCGCGTTTGCCGGCACTCGGGTCAGTGACGGCGAACACAATCACCACCCCGGCGTTCTGCCCGGAGGTGATGAACTGTTTGCAGCCGTTGAGTACGTAGTGATCGCCTTCCAGGCGCGCACGGGTTTTCAGGCCGCTGGCGTCGGAACCGGCCTGGGGCTCGGTCAAGGCGAATGCACCGAGCATCGCGCCACTGGCCAGTGGCTTGAGGAAGCGCTCTTTCTGGTCGTCGTTGCCGTAGTTGAGGATCGGCACGCAACCCACCGAGTTGTGCACGCTCATGATGGTCGAGCAGGCACCGTCGCCGGCGGCGATTTCTTCCAGGGCCATGGCGTAGGCCAGGTAACCGGTGTCGCAACCGCCCCACTGCTCCGGTACCAACATGCCGAAGAAGCCCAGCTCGGCCATCTCGCCGATGGCTTCCTTGGGGAAGCGATGTTCGCGGTCCCATTCGGCGGCGAAGGGTTTCAGCCGCTCCTGGGCAAACTGCCGGGCCGCGTCGCTGATCTGAAGTTGTTCGTCATTGGGGATCATGATCAATCCTTAAAATCCGGGGTACGACACAGAACTCTGTGGGAGCCAGCCTGCTGGCGATGGCGTCGTGTCAGTCAATATCTACCTTCAGGACGCACCGTCATCGCCAGCAGGCTGGCTCCCACAGGGGTAAGGCTGGCCTAGTAAAGGCATTCCACGGCCATCGCCGTCGCTTCACCACCACCAATACAGATCGCCGCCACGCCACGCTTCAAGCCTTTCTGGCGCAGGGCCGAGAGCAAGGTCACCAGAATCCGCGCGCCGGACGCACCGATCGGGTGGCCCAGGGCACAAGCGCCGCCGTGCACGTTGAGCTTCTCATGAGGAATTTCCAGGTGGGTCATCGCGGCCATGCCGACCACGGCGAAGGCTTCGTTGACTTCAACCAGGTCCACCTGATCCAGCGACCAGCCGGTTTTCTTCATCAGCTTCTTGATCGCGCCAATCGGCGCCACCGGGAACAGGCCCGGGGTATCGGCGAATGCCGCGTGGCCATGGATTACCGCCAGTGGCTTCAGACCACGCTTGTCGGCTTCGGAACGGCGCATCAGCACCAGTGCCGCCGCGCCGTCGGAAATCGAACTGGAGTTCGCCGCCGTCACGGTGCCGCCTTCGCGGAATGCCGGTTTCAGTGAGGCGATCTTGTCCAGTTTGGCTTTCGGTGGCTGCTCGTCGTTGCTGATCACCACTTGTTCCTTGCCGACGGTGACAGTCAACGGCACGATCTCGTCCTTGAAGCTGCCATCCTTGATCGCCTGCTGCGCGCGGGTGGTCGAGGCTATGGCGAACGCATCCTGGGCTTCGCGGCTGAAGTCGTTGGTTTCAGCGCAGTCTTCGGCAAAGGTGCCCATCAGGCGGCCTTTATCGTAGGCATCTTCCAACCCATCAAGGAACATCGAATCGAGCACGCGGCCGTGGCCCATCCGATAGCCGCTGCGAGCGCGGTCCAGCAGGTAGGGCGCGTTGGACATGCTTTCCATGCCGCCGGCAATCACCACATCGGCGCTGCCAGCCAACAGCATGTCATGGGCCAGGATGGCGGTTTCCATACCAGAGCCGCACATCTTGTTCACGGTGGTGCAGCGGGTCGACTTGTCCAGCCCCGCACCCAGCGCCGCCTGACGCGCGGGGGCCTGGCCCAGACCGGCGGGCAATACGCAACCGAACAGCACTTCATCGACCGCATCCGGTGCCACACCGGCGCGCTCGACGGCGGCCTTGATCGCGGCGGCACCGAGTTGCGGTGCAGTCAGGCTTTTGAGTTCGCCTTGGAAACCGCCCATCGGGGTGCGGACGGCGCTGACGATAACGATTGGATCATTTGCGATAGTCATGACAAATCCTCCTTATTTGGCCGCCATGCGCAAGGCACCGTCAAGACGGATCACCTCGCCATTGAGCATGCTGTTTTCAATGATATGCCTGACCAGCTGCGCATACTCGGCCGGTTTGCCCAGGCGCGGCGGGAATGGCACGCCGGCCGCCAGGGAGTCGCGGACTTCCGGGGTCATGCCGGCCATCATCGGCGTTTCGAAAATGCCCGGGGCGATGGTCATCACGCGAATGCCGAAACGCGCCAGCTCACGGGCAGCGGGCAAGGTCAGGCTGACGATGGCGCCTTTGGATGCCGCGTAGGCCGCCTGGCCGATCTGGCCGTCGTACGCCGCCGCCGACGCGGTGTTGATGATCACGCCGCGCTCGCCATCGGCGTCCGCTTCGGTCTCGGCAATCGCCGCCGACGCCAGGCGCAGCATGTTGAAACTGCCGATCAGGTTGACGTTGATCACCTGGCTGAAACTCGAGAGTGCGTGCGGACCGTTCTTGCCGAGGATCTTCTCGCCGCGCACGATGCCCGCGCAGTTGACCAGGCCATTGAGACCGCCAAAGGCCTTGACCGTCGCCTGCACCGCCGCTTCAGCCGCTGCTTCGTCGCTGATGTCCGCCACCACGCTTTGCGCGCCCAAACGCTGGGCCTGCGCCGCGACAGCTTCGGCGTTCATGTCCACCAGCATCACTTTGGCACCGGCGCCGACCAGCATTTCAGCGGTGGCTGCGCCCAGGCCGGAAGCACCGCCGGTGACGAGAAAAACCTTGTTTTCGATCTGCATCATTGTTTCCTTGGATTCAAGCTGAAACGTTCTTCGCCGCGGCCTCTTGAGCCTTGGCGATTTCCTGGTTGCGCAAGATAAAGCGCTGCAATTTGCCGCTTGGGGTTTTCGGCAACTCGCTGACAAATTCGATTTCACGGGGGTACGAGTGCGCCGCCAGGCGCTTGCGCACGTGTTGGCGCAACTCTTCGGCCAGTTCCGGTGCAGCGCGGTATTGCGCGCTGAGCACCACGAAGGCCTTGACCAGCTCGGTCCGTTCCGGATCGGGTTTGCCGACCACCGCCGCTTCCACTACCGCCGGGTGTTCGATCAAGGCACTTTCCACGTCGAACGGGCCGACGCGATAACCGGAAGTGGTGATCACGTCATCGCTGCGACCGACGAAGCTGATGCTGCCGTCCGGGTTCCATTCGACGGTATCGCCACTCAGGTAATAGTTGCCGACGAAGGCCTTGGTCGGTGCGCCTTGGTAACCGGCGAACCAGCACATTGGCGACTGGGTACGGTCGATGGCCAGGATGCCCGGCTGGCCGACACCCAGTTCCTTGTATTCATCGTCCAGCACCACGATGCGGTGGCCGGGCGAGGCAAAACCGGCGGCGCCCATATGAATCGGATGTTCCAGGCCATGGTGGTTGCACAGAACCATGCCCAGTTCTGTCTGGCCGTAGTGGTCATGAATCACCACGCCGAGGTTGTCGGCGAACCAGCGGATCACTTCCGGGTTCAGCGGTTCACCGGCGCTGCTGACGATGCGCAGCTTGCCTTTGATCGACTTGGCGAACTCGTCGCCGCCGGCAATCAACAGGCGGTAAGCGGTGGGCGAACCGGTGAGGTTGGTGATTGCGTATTTGTTGATCACCCGGCAGGTGCTTTCGAGGGTGAACGGGCCATCGTAGAAGGTGATCGGGTGCCCCATGGCCATCGGCCCGGTGACACCGAAATAGATGCCATAGGCCCAGCCCGGATCGGCAACGTTCCAGAACGCATCTTCCGGACGCAGATCCACGGCGTCGCGGGTGTAGCTCTCGAAGGCGACGATGGCCTTGAGCGGCACCGACAGCGCTTTCGACGGGCCGGTGGTGCCCGAGGTGAACATCAGCAGGAACGGGTCTTCACCGGTGAGCATTACCGGTTCACAGACGTTGGAATGGTTGGCCAGTTCGGCCCAGAAGCTGTAATCGCCCCGCACAATGCCCTGCCCCTTGGGGCCGGCGACGGTGACGATGGTCGGGCAATCGGCGACTTCGGCGAGTTTCGGCCGGTTGACCGCGTCGGTGACCACCACTTTGGCGCCCGAGCTGCCGAGGCGATGTTCGATGGCTTTCGGGCCGAAGGCGGTGAACAGCGGCTGGTAGACCGCGCCGATGCGCCAGGTGGCGAACACGGTGATCAGCAATTCGATGTTACGTGGCAGCAGGCCTGCGACCTTGTCGCCCTTCTGCACGCCCTGGCTCAAGAGGAAATTGGCGAAACGCGCGGCCTTGTCCTGCAGGTCGCTGAAGGTGTACGTCGCGCTGGCACCATCGCGGCCTTCCCAGAACAGCGCAATGCGTCCCGGCAAGGCATGCCGGTCGCAACACTCGATACAGGCGTTGAGGGCGGTCAGATCGCCTGCGAGTGCGGCGTCGACGGTGTGCTGATAATCGAACTGTGAAACAGCAGACAAGTAATCGCGCATTGCCAGAATCCCTCTATGTTTTTATTAGGTTGGGGGAACCTTATCCAACAGAGAAATACTCGCTCTGCGCGGGGGGTGGGGCAATGGTCAAAGTTATCAAGTTGCTTGACTGGTTTGGCCAAGGTTCAAGCGATGCAGTGGCTGGACGGGCGCCTTCGCTGGCTTGCCAGCGATGAGGGCGGCCCGGTCAACACATGTCGGATCAGGAGGCTTCGTTGAGGATCAAACTGCGGTAATGCCCCGGATTGGAGCCCGACCACTTGCGAAACGCCTTGTAGAACGAACTCGCATCGGCAAACCCCAGCCGGGTGGCGATTTCGCTGAAGCTGATGCTCGGCTCCGCCAGCCAGACGATGGCCAGTTCCTTGCGCACACTGTCCTTGAGTCCCTGATAGCTCTGGCCTTCCTCCGCCAGTCGCCGGCGCAGGGTCGAGGCCGACATGCATAGGCGTTGCGCCAGCGCTTCGGTTTCCGGCCATTGTTCGGCGGGCAGTAGTCGCAGATCGTGCTTGATCCGGCTGGCCAGGCTTTCCGGATCGCGATACTTCACCAGAATATTGGCCGGCGCATGGGCCAGGAAACGCTTGAGTTCTTCAGCGCTGCGCTTGATCGGCAGATCCAGGCAATCGGCAGAGAAAATCATCCGCGTACGTGGCCGGTCGAAACGCAGGTTCTCGGAAAACATCACTTGATAGTCGTCGCAGAAATCCGGCTGCGGGCAACGCAACTCAATGGCCAGAATCGGGATCCGACGTCCCGCCAGCCAGCAGGCCACGCCGTGCACGATCATCCAGTAGGTGAAGTAGGTGAAGGCCCGGCGCGGCTCGTGGTCGTCTTCGAGCAACACGATTTCCGCCAGGCTTTGCTGACGCACCAGTTCGGCGGGCATGCGTTCGAGCATCAGCGACAGAAACCCCAGGCCACTGGTGAGCCCCGCCGCCAGGCTCGGCTGAACCATGGCGCAACGACAGAGAAACTCAAGGCTGCCGGACTTGAGCTTGCGCGGGTCCATGCCGAAAAACTCATCGTCGCCCCGTCGCGCCAGCAAACGCCAAAGTCGCGCATAGGCGGCGGCCGGCACCCTGGCAGTGCCGTTTTGCAGGAGGACAGGATCGATGCCGACCTTGTTCAACGCCTCTTCGGTGGCGACGCCCGGGGCGCAACTCTGCAATAGCGCTTCACGCACCAGTTGAATGGAAATGGTGTCTTTTTCCGACATTGAGCGAGGTGTGCCCTGTTCTTGTTTGGGTGGTGGGCATATTAGCGCAGCCCGCCAAGGCAAAGGAGATCCTGTGGGAGCTGGCTTGCCCGCGATGGCGATTGATGATCCGACATCTCTTTTGAATGTAATACCGTCATCGCGGGCAAACCCGCTCCCACAGGGTATGCAGTGTTCTTCAAGGTTGTTCAGCTTAGGTTCAGCTAAATGTCAATCACTGCCATTTGGGAATAAGTGTCATCATGCTACAACTTAGCACCCTATCTATTGCTGACACGGTGCTGAATGTTCGTTCCCTTTCTGATCATGTTGCGCGAAGGCATTGAGGCCGCATTGATCGTCGGCATCATCGCCAGTTACCTGAAACAGACCGGTCGCGGCCAGTGGCTGCCCGCCGTGTGGATCGGCGTATTTCTCGCCGCCGCCCTGGCGCTGCTGGTCGGTGGCGGCCTGGAACTGGTCAGCGCCGAGTTTCCGCAGAAACAACAGGAACTGTTTGAAGGCGTGGTCGGGCTGGTGGCCGTCGGTATCTTGAGTTCGATGGTGTTCTGGATGCGCAAGGTCTCACGTTCGATCAAGCATTCGCTGCACGCTTCTCTTGATCAGGCACTGACCGGTTCCAGGCATCAGGTAACCGCACTGATCGCCATGGTGTTTTTCGCCGTGGCCCGGGAAGGCCTGGAAACCGTATTTTTCCTGCTCGCGGTGTTCCAGCAAAGCGAAGGTCCGGCAGCCCCGATCGGCGCCCTGCTCGGCCTGATCCTGGCAATCATCGTCGGCGTCCTGATCTACAGCGGCAGCATGCGCCTGAACCTCGGCGCGTTCTTGCGCTGGACCGGCCTGTTCATCCTCGTGGTGGCCGCCGGGATCCTTGCCAACTCCGTACAAGCGCTGCATGAAGCCGGCGTGTGGAATCACCTGCAAACCGTGCTCTTCGACATCAGCGCGACGCTGCCGATGGACGGCCCGCTGGGCTCGGTGCTGGCCGGGATGTTCGGTTACCAGGATACCCCGACAGTCAGCACGCTCAGCGCTTATCTGATTTACCTGGCGGTGGCGCTGGTGATGTTCTTTCTCCCCGCCCCTGTGCCAGACACCAACCCTTGTGGGAGCGAGCCCGCTCGCGAAGGTCGTCAACGATAACGCGTAAACGCCAGATAACCAGCGGTGGTTTTTTTCGCGAGCAGGCTCGCTCCCACATTGGATTTGTGTTCGACAAATAACCCCTGTGGGAGCGAGCCTGCTCGCGAATGCTTTTTTACAGAATGCGGTAGAGCAACCGCTCGATCCGCACGCGGCTCACTCGCTTGAGAAACTTGGCCACCCCCGCCGGGTACTCGGGCAATGTTTCCAGGTCCTGATAACGCTCGATGCGCGTCGTGTGCTGGAAGATCTCTTTCAACTCCTTGCGGCGGGACTCAAGCAACTCGCCTTTCGGGTCATCGAGCAACAAGGCGTTTTCCAGATCGAGGCGGAACGCCCGCGGGTTGAGGTTGTTGCCGGTCAGCAAGGTGAAACGCTTGTCCACCCACATGCCTTTAAGGTGGTAAGTGTTGTCGCCATCCTTCCACAGGTGCAGGTTCAACTGGCCGCTGTCGATGTTGCGTTGATGGCGTTTGGCGAAGCGGCGCAGGCTGATTTCGTAGAGGTACGGCAGCGCCGCGATCACCTTGAACGGCTCGTTCGGCGGAATGTAGAAGTCGTTGGCGGTCTTGTCGCCGACCACGATGTCGATCTTCACGCCACGGGCCAGCGCCCGGTTGATTTCCCGGGTCACGGCCAGCGGCAGGTTGAAGTACGGCGTGCAGATGGTCAGTTGATGCTGGGTGCTGGCGATCAGTTCGCAAATCACCCGGCTCAGCGGGTTGTTCTTGCCCACGCCCAATAACGGGCTCACCGACAGACCGCCCTTATCCGTCGTGCCCTCGGTGGTGTCGTACGTGGCGTGCTTGAGCCGGCTGCGCAGGTCGCCGATGTCGTTGCGCAGGCTGCGGGTGGTCGGCAGGTTCGGCAGATCGAGACGATGCACGGCTTTGGAAGCCACCAGGCCATGCTGAACCAGATGCTGCATCGAGTCGGCCAAGGCACGGTTGTGCAACAGGTGATAGCGGTCGTAACGGTATTTGTCGAACTTGTGCAGGTAGACGTTGTTCAGGCTCGCGCCGCTGTAGATCACGCAGTCATCGATGACGAAGCCCTTCAGGTGCAATACGCCGAACAGTTCGCGGGTCTGCACCGGCACGCCGTAGACCGGAACTTCGCTTGCGTGGGTGCGGGTCATTTCCTGATACCACGCCGAATTGCCCGGTTGCTTGCCGGCACCGATCAAACCGCGCTGGGCGCGCAGCCAGTCGACGACCACCACCACGTCCAGTTGCGGACGCTTGAGTTTGGCGGCGTGCAAGGCATCGAGAATGTCCTGGCCGGCCTCATCCTGTTGCAGGTACAGCGCAACGATATAGATACGCTGTGTGGCGCTGGCAATTTTTTCCAGCAGGCAACGACGGAACTCGGCAGCGCCAGAGAGGATGGTGACGGCATCGGCTGTCAGCGGAAAACTGCGCAGTTTTGGCAGCAGGGAGCGTTTGAAAAGCAACGGCATAGGGCTCGCAATCGGGTCGAATCCAGAGAGTTCGAGAGCTTACACCATCGTCTGGTCCGGGTCTTGTTACTGTCTGTAATGGCCCCATCGCCAGCAGGCTGGCTCCCACATTTGGAACTCGTACACCTGTGGGAGCCAGCCTGCTGGCGATGGCAATTCATCTGACACAACAAAAAACATTTGACCAAGGAGAACGATCGTTCTACTGTTAGCCACATGAACGATATTACTAGCAACGACACACGCGACATCATTCTGGATGTCACCGAAAAGTTGATCTACAAAAGTGGCATTGCCGCCACGGGCATGGATCTTCTGGTGAAAACCGCCGGCGTCTCCAGAAAAAGCATCTACCGCTACTTCGCCAACAAGGAGGAGCTCACCGTCGCGGCCCTGCAACGTCGGGACCAACGCTGGATGCACTGGTACAGAAGCGAAGTCGACCAGGCTGAAACGCCGGCCGACCGCCTGCTCAACCTGTTTACCGTGCTCAAGTCCTGGTTCGTCTCCGAAGGCTTTCGCGGCTGCGCGTTCATCAACACCAGCGGCGAAACCGGCGATCCGCAAGACCCGGTTCGCCTGGTCGCCAAGGACCACAAACAGAAGCTGCTCGACTACGTGTGCGAGCTGTGTACCGAACATGGCGCCGAAGATCCGCAGCTGCTGGCCAAACAGCTGCTGATCCTGATTGACGGTGCCATAACCGTGGCGCTTGTAATGGGTGATCACAGTGCCGCCGATAATGCGCAATGCATGGCGCGAAAGTTATTGGACCTGTAACAACTTAATCAAGCCCGACAACTTGCTCTAACGTTAATCTTCTACGGAGACTTGAAATGTCTAATGCCGAAGTTCGTCCGCCATTGCCGCCCTTCACCCGTGAATCGGCCATCGAAAAAGTTCGCCTGGCCGAAGACGGCTGGAACTCCCGCGACCCGGAGCGCGTGTCGCTGGCCTACACCCTGGACACCAAATGGCGTAACCGCGCCGAGTTCGCCTACAACCGCGAAGAAGCCAAGGGTTTCCTGACCCGTAAATGGGCCAAGGAACTCGAGTATCGCCTGATCAAGGAACTCTGGGCGTTCACCGACAACCGCATCGCCGTGCGTTATGCCTATGAGTGGCGCGACGATTCGGGCAACTGGTTCCGTTCCTATGGCAACGAAAACTGGGAGTTCAACGAGCATGGCTTGATGGCCAACCGCTTTGCCTGCATCAACGACATGCCGATCAAGGAAAGCGAGCGCAAGTTCCACTGGCCACTGGGGCGTCGTCCTGACGATCATCCGGGGCTGTCGGATCTCGGCCTCTAATTTCACAAGTCTAGACATACAAGCGAGCCTGCTCGCGAAGGGGCCGTCAGATTCAACATCCATGTTGACTGATACACCGCTTTCGCGAGCAGGCTCGCTCCCACAAGGGGAAACGCCTTTCAACTGTGGGAGCCTGCTCGCGAAGAGGCCGGACAGGTCGCCGCAAAGGCGGGATATGGGTAAGATATCGGCCCTTCCCCGCAGCCCGTTTCGCTGCACCCTGCCGATTAAGCCGATTCCATGCCTTTCGAACTCAGCGTTGACCTCACCACCCTGGCCATTCTGGCCCTTGTCGCTTTCATTGCCGGATTCATCGACGCCATTGCCGGCGGCGGCGGTCTATTGACCACCCCGGCCTTGCTCACCGCCGGCCTGCCACCGCACTTGGTGCTGGGCACCAACAAGCTGAGTTCGACCTTCGGCTCGGCCACCGCCAGTTTCACCTTTTACCGTCGCAAGCTGTTTCATCCCCGGCAGTGGATGCACGCCATCGTCGGCACCCTGGTCGGCGCCCTGACCGGTGCCGTGGTCGCGCATTACCTGCCGGCGGAATGGCTGAACAAAATGCTCCCGGTGATCGTCTTCGCCTGCGGCCTTTACCTGTTGTTTGGCGGCACGCCGAAAGCGCCGCTGGACAGCAACGCACCGATCAAGAAAAAGTGGCAATCGACCCAGGGCTTCAGCCTCGGTTTCTACGATGGCGTGGCCGGTCCCGGCACCGGTGCGTTCTGGACCGTCAGCAGCCTGCTGATGTACCCGATCGATCTGGTCAAGGCCAGCGGCGTGGCGCGCAGCATGAACTTCGTCAGCAACATTGCGGCGCTGTCGGTGTTCGTGTTTTCCGGGCAGGTGGACTGGATCATCGGCCTGTGCATGGGCCTGTCGGTGATGGTCGGCGCCTTCTTCGGCGCTCGCACCGCCATCAGCGGCGGCGCGAAATTCATTCGTCCGGTGTTCATCACCGTGGTGCTGGGGCTGACCGTGCGGCTAGCCTGGCAACACTGGTTCAGCGTGGCCTAAACGCCGCGCCACGTAGACGTCGATCAGGTAACGGGCTATCGAGCGTGACGCCGGCAACGGCGGCAACGCGTGAACGTTGAACCACTGGGCGTCTTCGATTTCGTCTTCCTGACAGACGATCTCGCCGCCGGCGTACTCGGCATGGAAGCCGAGCATCATCGAGTGCGGGAACGGCCAGCACTGGCTGCCCATGTACTGGATGTTCTTCACTTCGATCCGCACTTCTTCGCGAACTTCGCGAATCAGGCAGTCCTCGGCCGATTCGCCTGGCTCGGCAAACCCCGCCAACGTGCTGTAGACCCCGGTGACGAACCGCGGCGAGCGTGCCAGCAGTACTTCATCACCTCGGGTCACCAGCACGATCATGCTCGGCGAAATCCGCGGGTAGCTGCGCAAATCGCAGGGCTGACAGTACATCGCCCGTTCGCGCGGCACCTGGGTCATGGCCTGACCGCAGTTGCCGCAAAAGCGGTGTTCACGGGCCCAGGTACCGATCTGCGCGGCGTAACCGAGTACCTTGTAGACCGTGTGATCGCCTTCGAGCATGAATGCCCGCAAGCCTTTCCAGTTGCAGCCCGACACGTCGCTGTGACTGCGCAACTCCAGCAGGTACACCGGCTCGCCATCAAGATGACCGATACCGTGTTCGGCGAGTATCGACAGGTCCTGGCGCTTGAGCCATTCACGGGGGAACAACGCGCCATTGTCATCGAACAGGAAACCTTCGGGGCTACGTGCCACGGCCCAGCCGCCAGGTTGATCGGTGTCCAGAACTGCAGTGGTCCAGCGTGAAGTCATTTTTCAATCAATCCAGAAATTCGGGTTTCTGTTTGCTCATATGGGCGGCCATGGCCACACGCAAGTCGGTGGATTGCAGCATGGCGGCGTTCCAGGTAGCGACGTATTCGAGGCCGTCATCGATGCGATGGTCGCGCATGTAGCTGATCATCTCCTTGGTGCCGGTGACGGCAATCGGCGACTTGCCTGCAATCTCGCGGGCAATGCCCATGACGCCGTCGAGCAGGCTGGCGGTGTCGCTGTAGACGCGATTGACCAGGCCCATGCCACGCGCTTCGTCGGCGCCGAAGGTGCGACCAGTGTAAGCCAGTTCACGCAGCATGCCGTCACCAATGATTCGCGGCAAGCGTTGCAGCGTGCCGACGTCAGCGGCCATGCCGATGTCGATTTCCTTGATCGAGAACTGCGCGTCTTCGGCGGCGTAACGCATGTCGCAGGCGGCGATCAGGTCGATGGCGCCGCCCAGGCAGTAACCCTGAATGGCCGCGAGTACCGGTTTGCGGCAGTTGTCGACGGCGTTGAACGACGCCTGCAGGGTGAGGATCTTGCGTCGCAGCAGACGCGCATTACGCCCGACGTCCTTGCCCAGTTCATTGGCTACGCCAGCCAGCATCATCAGGTCGATGCCCGAGGAAAAGTGTTTGCCGGCGCCGCTGAGGACCACCACGCGCACTTCGTCGGTGTCGTCGACCCACTGGAAGATCTCGACGATTTCGCTCCAGAACGCAGCGTTCATCGAGTTGATCTTTTCCGGGCGATTGATCTGCACATGAGCGATTTTATCGACCAGTTCGACGGTGAACGCGGTGTATTGAGACATGCCGGTGATCCTTTTAGCGGGCAAAAAAGAGACCCGACTATAACAAGGCATGGAGGTGGGCAGTAAGGCAGTGGTTCGGCCAAAAGCGGGACTTCTTTCGGATGATGCGGTGCATGTGCCGGCCCCATCGCTGGCAAGCCAGCTCCCACATGTTTTGGGGTGCCTCCACATTTTTGACTAACACAAATCCTGTGGGAGCTGGCTTGCGGTCTTGTAGCCGGTGGCCGCGGCGTGGTGAATGTGATCTTTCATGGCAAAACTCCAGATCGACGAAGATGCCAACGAGCATAACCCTTCGAATTGAGCTTTCCTTGCACGGAACGCCACAAAAAAATGAATAATTGTTCACGCTGTGGTGTTCAAGTTTAGCGGGTCACCGGCTCTCGACTTTTTCGGCCTGTTCGATGTCCCAACCCTGACACCCGTGGAGCATTGTCCATGATTAGCCGTTATTCGATGTTCACCGTTGCGCTGACATTGGCGACTGTCCTGCCCGGCTCGCACGCCTGGGCCAACGGCGAGGAAGACACCCCGGCCAAACCCCGGTGCCCCAGAGATCAGGTCTACGACACCAAGTCGCACAAATGCGTCAAGCAGTCCAGCAACCGGGTGTCCGATGCAGACCGTACAGATTACGCATATCAACTGGCCAAGGACGGACGCTACGAAGAAGCGCTGGCATTGCTCGACACGCTCAAGGAACCCGACACCGCCAAGGCCTTGAACTATCGCGGCTACGCCACACGTAAACTGGGCCGCACTGATGAAGGCATCGGTTTTTACCTGCAATCGGTCAAGCTCGACCCGCACTACGCAAAGGTCCGCGAGTATCTCGGCGAAGCCTACGTCATCAAGGGTCAACTGGATCTCGCCCAGGAACAGTTGCAGACAATCAAATCGATCTGCGGCAACACCACCTGCGAGGAATACCAGGACCTGGCCGAAGCCATCAACGACTCATCGAAAACCTGATATCCCGAAATAACGGAGGCCGTTATCGCCAGCGATCAGGCAATACGGACAGAATTGGGCCAGCACCTGGCGCGTTTGTGGCGCTACGGTCTGCTGCTGTCCCGGCAGCGGCACGTCGCCGAAGACCTGGTGCAAGCCACCTGCGTGCGGGCGCTGGAACGCGCCGGCCAATTTGAGTCGGGCACGCGCATGGACCGTTGGCTGATGAGCATTCTGCATTCGATCTGGCTCAACGAGGTGCGTGCGCGGCGGGTGCGTCACGGCCAAGGCACAATAGAGGGTGATGAGGTGTTGTCGTTCGACGGTGAGTACGTGGTGCAAACCCATGTCATGGCGGCGCAAATCATCCGCCGTGTGGATGCGCTGCCTGAAGCCCAGCGCGAAACGGTGTTTCTGGCCTATGTCGAAGGCTTGTCCTACCGCGAAGTCGCCGACGTGCTGCAAGTGCCCATCGGCACCGTCATGAGCCGCCTGGCCGCCGCCCGAGGCAAACTCGCTGAATACCCGCCGTTGCAATCGGTGTCCAACCCTTCCACCGGAGAACGTCGATGAACGCGCCAATCCCGGATGAGCAACTGGTGGCGTACCTGGACGACCAACTCGACGCCGAACAGCGCCGGCGCATCGACGCGGCCGTGGCCGAAGACCCGATGCTCGGCCTGCGCCTGCAATGGCTCAACCGCAGCAGCCTGCCGTTCAAGGCAGCCTACGACGAACTGGGGCGCCAGGCACCGGTGGATCGCCTGCAAGCCATGCTCGACACCCTGCCCTCGCCGGCCCGTCCGGCACTCAATCGCCGCTGGTTCCTCGCGGCGGCGGCCGGGTTGGTCGTGAGTGGCGTGCTGGCGGACCGACTGTTTCTCGGCTGGCAAGCGAGCCAGGAAAATAGCAGCTGGCGCCAATTGGTGGCGGACTACATGGTGCTTTACGTCCCGCAAACCCTTGAGCATTTGCCCAACGACGAAGCCGCCCAACGCCTGCAACTGCGCACCATCGACAAGCGCCTGGGCTTGCACCTCGTGCCCGCACAGTTGACCTTGCCCCGCGCCGAATTCAAACGCGCGCAAATCCTCGAATACGACGGCGTACCCATCGCCCAGATCAACTTCCTCGATCCGATCCATGGACCGATGGCGCTGTGCATCACCCGCTCCAACAGCGGCAGCCGGGACTTCGCCCAGGAGCGTCGGCACGAGATGAACATCGTTTACTGGGCTGACATGGAACATGCGTGGATGTTGATCGGGCGTAATCCGATGGCGGAGCTGGAGGGTATGGCCAAGGCGTTGCGCACCCGCTTGAGCGCCTGACGTTTTGACCTTCAGACCGTCTTCGCGGACAAGCCGGAACAGTTGCCACAGAATACCCGTCGATCAGGCAGTTCTGCTGCCAGACTTCACAAGGTCCTGCGCCCTCGGAAATTCCCCTGAAGAATCCAGTACCAACGTGTATTTCACCTTGTCGCCCACGAAAAAATGATCCTGTCCCCCCGGCGTGAGATTGGGGCCGATCCTGACCGCCAGCCTGGAACAGCCGTCATCCGGCATGACCATGGCGAACTTCGTCCACAGGGTATCGACCCAGACTATCCTGATCGCGTTGATCGTCCCTTTGCCAATTCTTGTTGTTGACGCTTCCATCTCCACCCTCCAGTCATCAGTGCGTGGCGCGACATCCTGACTGCACAGGGACCATGAAACGCCCAAATGGCAAAGGTGACTACTGTCAGGTTTGACAGGTTATGTGGTGTCAAACCGACGTCGGCAACCACAACCGAAACCGCGCCCCGCCCAACGGCGAGGCTTCGACGGTCAAGGTCCCGCCCTGAGCCTCCAGCGCCCGGCGACTGATCGCCAGCCCCAGACCAAAGCCGCCCGTGGCGCGATCCCGGCTGCGATCGAGGCGGTAGAACGGCTCGAAAATCCGCTCGCGCTCGTCATCCGGTATGCCGATGCCGTCATCGTCCACCCAGATCTCACAGCCCTTGGGGGATACCTGCACACCGATCTGGATGCGCTTTTCGCAGTAACGCATGGCGTTGCGCAAGAGGTTTTGCAAGGCGCGGGCGGTCAGGCGCGGGTCGAGGATGAAGCGTTCGAGCTGGCCATGCAGCAGCACGTCGATGACGATGTCCGGTGATTGGTCGTCGTCGACGCTGCCCAAGATGCTGTCGATGAATTCATCCAGCGACACTTCCACCTGTTCCGGCACCCGCGCCGGGTTTTGCAGGCGACTGTAGGACAGCAGTTCCAGCACCAATTCGTCGAGTTCGCGAATGTGATCCACCAACCCTTGCAGGCGCTGGCGGCTGGTGGCCGGCAAGTCGTCGGACAGGGCCAGGGCCAGGCCGAAATCCAGGCGGGTCAAGGGTGTGCGCAGTTCGTGGGACACCGCGTTGAGCAGGTCGCGCTGCTGGTTCAGCAGGTTTTCGATATCACCGGCCATGGTGTCGAAGACGTTGGCCAGGCTACCGATGTTGGAATGGGCGGGAATCTGCGTGCGCTCGCTCAACTGGCCTTTGCCGAAGCGCTCTGCGGTGCCCTTGAGTCGTTCCAGATCACGCCAGTGCGGCCGCAGCCACAGCAACAGGCACGCGAGCATGGTCGCGCCAATCAGCACGTTGATGCTCCAGTACAACAGGCTGACGTCCATCGGGTCCGGCGGCACCACCATTTGCACCACGGTGTGCTCGTTCAACGGCGCCACCGCGAGGGTGCGCCAACCCCAGTCGCCGATGCGCACGACGTTCTCGCCGCGCTGCAATCGTTGCTGCTCATCGAGGGACAAATCAGGATCGTCGTTGGCGCTGAGTACGATGTGCAGCGGATGGAACTCCTTGTCCATCTCCGCCGCCAACGCTGGCCAATCTTCGGTCGGCACCGCCTTGAACTGTTTGACGATGAGGGTTTGCAGCCCTCGGGAGTAATCGAGGTTGTAGGTGAGAAAACGCTCCTGGAACACCTTGATCACCAGGTCCGGCACCAGATAGATCGCCGCGCTGTACGAAATGATCGTCACCAGATACAGACGAAACAGCAGTCTGAACATGACCTCAGCATTCCCATTCGGAACGGCTGAACAGGTAACCCTTGCCCCACACGGTCTTGATCTTGCGCGCCTCGCCGGCATGATCGTCGAATTTGCGCCGCAGCTTGGAGATTGCCACGTCCACCGAACGGTCGGTGCCGTTGAACTCGATGCCGCGCAGGCGTTGCAGGATCTGGTCTCGGCTCAGCACCTCGCCGGCATGCCGGGCCAGCACCACCAACAGATTGTATTCGCCGCTGGACAGTTCCACCGGCTGCTCGCGCCAGGTCACGGTGCGCTCGGACAGGTCGATGCACAGGTTGCCCATCAAGATACGGTCATTGGCGGTCTGCGGTTCGCTGAGACTGCTGCGTCGCAGCAAGGTACGCACCCGGGCCAGCAATACCCGTGGCTCGCAGGGCTTGGTGACGTAGTCGTCGGCGCCCATTTCCAGGCCCAGCACCTGATCGTGGCTGTCGTCGCGGGCGGTGAGCATCAGGATCGGCAGCGTCGCGGAGTCGGCACGCAGCAGGCGACAGACTTGCAGGCCGTCGAGACCGGGCAGCATCAGGTCGAGGATCACCAGATCCGGTGGCGTGACCCGCGCCCGCTCGCGCACCTGATCGCCACGGCTGATGACGCTGACGCAATAGCCGTTGCGTTCCAGGTAGCTGGCGATCAGTTCGGCAAGGGCGGTGTCGTCTTCGACCAGGAGGATGTTGGGCATGGGTGTTTCCAGAAAGTGCAGTGGCGTCAGTCAGGGCCTCATCGCTGGCAAGCCAGCTCCCACAGGGTCCGGTGTGTACATAAATGATGTGAACACCATCAACCACTGTGGGAGCTGGCTTGCCAGCGATAGCGGCCTGACAGGCGCAATAAATTTCAAGGCTTGAAGGATATACGCCCCCGCACACTCCTGAGTAAAACCCTTACACAATTTCACACAGCGCCAACAAAGCTTCACCGCTCCGCTCACCGCCGCCCAGTAGGATGCCGGGGGTCATTATTGGGGTAATTCATGTCTAAGAATCTGCTTGCCAGACTCAGCCTTCTGGCCCTGGCGTTGACGCTGAGTGCGTGCGACAAGGCCTCGACCGCCGAAGAACAGGCGCCGTTGGCCAGTGTTCGTGTCGAGACTGTCGAAGCCCGGCCGCTATCGATCACCAGTGAGCTGAGCGGACGCATCGCCGCGCCGCGCATCGCCGAAGTCCGTGCCCGTGTGGCCGGCGTGGTCCTGCAGCGCACTTTCCGCGAAGGCAGCGACGTGAAAAAAGGCGATGTGCTGTTCCGCATCGACCCGGCACCGTTCAAGGCTGACCTGGACAGTGCCGAAGCAGCGTTGCGCAAGGCCGAAGCCAACGCATTCCAGGCCCGGTTGCAAGAACAGCGTTACGCGCAATTGATCGACGACAAGGCCATCAGCGGCCAGGACTACGACAACGCCCGGGCCACTGCGCGACAGACCGCCGCCGACGTTGCCGCCAGCAAGGCTGCCGTTGAACGGGCGAAATTGAACCTTGGCTACGCCACCGTCACCGCACCGATTTCCGGGCGCATCGGCCGTGCGCTGGTCACCGAAGGCGCATTGGTCGGGCAGAACGAAACCACGCCACTGGCGCTGATTCAGCAGTTGAACCCGATCCACGCCGACCTCACCCAATCGACCCGCGAACTCAACGATCTGCGCCGCGCCCTCCGTTCCGGCCAGTTGCAGGCGGTCGGCCAGGGCCAGGCCAAAGCCACGCTGATTCAGGACGATGGCAGCCTCTACCCATTGCCGGGCAAGTTGCTGTTCAGCGACATCACGGTCGACCCGGGCACCGGCCAGATCATCCTGCGCAGCGAATTCCCCAACCCGGACCTCGACTTGCTGCCCGGCAGCTTTGTGCGGGTGCGCCTGGAGCAAGCGGTGAACCAGCAAGGCATCAGCGTGCCGCAACGGGCGATCCAGCGAGACAGTGCCGGCGTCGCGCAAGTGCTGCTGCTCGATGCCGAACAACGGGTCGGCCAGCAACCGGTGGAGTTGGGTGCGGTGCAGAACGATCGCTGGATCGTCACCAGTGGCCTCAAGCCCGGCGACCGCATTGTCATCGAAGGCCTGCAACACGCCAAACCCGGCGAAAAAGTGCAGATCGACGACACCCCTCTTCCACTTGCCCAGGTTTCTGGCCAGTAAGCAGGACGCTTGTTTATGCCGCAGTTCTTTATCGACCGCCCGGTGTTCGCCTGGGTGGTCGCCCTGTTCATCCTGCTGGCCGGTGCACTGTCCATCCCGCAGCTGCCGGTGGCGCAATACCCGGACGTCGCGCCGCCGCAAATCGAAATCTATGCCGTGTACCCCGGCGCTTCGGCGCAGACCGTCGACGAAAGCGTGGTCAGCCTGATCGAGGAAGAGCTCAACGGCGCTGATCACCTGCTGTATTTCGAGTCGCAAAGCAGCCTCGGCAGCGCGACGATCAAGGCGACGTTCCAGCCGGGCACCGATCCGGAAATGGCTCAGGTGGATGTGCAGAACCGCCTGAAAGTCGTGGAGTCGCGCCTGCCGCAAGCAGTCAATCAGCAAGGCTTGCAGGTGGAGAAAGTCTCCGCCGGCTTCCTGCTGTTGATCACCCTCACCTCCAGCGACGGCAAGCTCGACGACGTGGCGCTCAGCGACTATCTGGCGCGTAACGTGATGAACGAGATCAAGCGTCTGGACGGTGTCGGCAAGGCCCAGTTGTACGGCGCCGAACGGGCGATGCGCATCTGGATCGACCCGCAGAAACTGATCGGTTTCAACCTGACCCCCGCCGACGTCAACGCCGCCATCGTCGCGCAGAACGCCCAGGTTTCGGCGGGGAGCATCGGTGATTTGCCGAGCCGCACGACCCAGGAAATCACCGCAACCATTCTGGTGAAAGGTCAGCTGTCGACGCCCGAAGAATTCGCCGACATCGTGCTCAAGGCCAACCCGGACGGCTCGACGGTGCGCATCGCCGATGTCGCTCGGGTCGAGATCGGCAGTCAGGAATACCAGTTTTCCACGCGCCTGAACGGCAAGCCGTCGACCGCCGTCGGCGTGCAACTGTCGCCGGGGGCCAACGCCCTGAGTACCGCGACGCTGGTGCGGGCAAAGATGGATGAGCTGTCGCGCTACTTCCCGGCCAACGTCGAATACAAGATTCCCTACGATACGTCGCCCTTCGTCAAAGTCTCGATCACCAAAGTGGTCTACACCCTGCTTGAGGCGATGGTGCTGGTGTTCGCGGTGATGTTCCTGTTCCTGCAAAACATCCGCTACACGCTGATCCCGACCCTGGTGGTACCGGTGGCGTTGATGGGCACCTTCGCGACCATGCTGGCCCTGGGTTTCTCGATCAACGTGCTGACCATGTTCGGCATGGTGTTGGCCATCGGCATCCTGGTGGACGATGCGATCGTGGTGGTGGAGAACGTCGAGCGGATCATGGCCACCGAAGGCCTGTCGCCCAGGGACGCGACACGCAAGGCGATGAAGCAGATCACCGGCGCGATCATCGGTATCACCCTGGTGCTGGTGGCGGTATTCATTCCAATGGCGTTCATGCAGGGTTCGGTCGGCGTGATTTACCGGCAATTCTCGCTGTCGATGGCGACGTCGATCCTGTTCTCGGCCTTCCTCGCCCTGACCTTGACCCCGGCACTGTGCGCAACGCTGCTCAAGCCCATCGCCAAGGGCGAGCATCATGAAAAAACCGGGTTCTTCGGCGGGTTCAACCGCCGTTTCGAGCAACTCACCACGCGTTATCAAGGCTGGGTCGCCTATGCGTTGAAACGCAGCGGTCGTTATCTGTTGATCTATGGGGTACTGCTGGCGGGGCTGGGGCTGTGCTTCAGCCGTCTGCCCTCCTCGTTCCTGCCGGTGGAGGATCAGGGCTACACCATCACTGACATCCAGCTACCACCGGGCGCGAGCAAGAACCGCACGGTGCAGGTGGTCGAGCAGATCGAAGCGCACAACGCCACGGAACCGGGCGTTGGCGACAGCACGGTGATTCTCGGCTTCAGCTTCTCCGGCAGCGGCCAGAACGCGGCGCTGGCGTTTACCACGCTCAAGGACTGGTCCGAACGTGGCGGCGATGACTCGGCGAGTTCGATTGCCGATCGAGCCAACATCGCCCTGAGCCAGATCAAGGACGCCATGGCCTTTGCGGTCTTGCCGCCACCGGTGGATGGCCTCGGCACCTCGAGCGGCTTCGAGCTCCGCCTGCAGGACCGTGGCGGCCTCGGTCACGCCATGTTGATGCGCGCGCGCACCGAGCTGCTGGCGGCCGCCGAGAAGAGCCCGATCCTGATGAACGTGCGCGAAAGCGCCCTGGCCGAAGCACCGCAAGTGCAATTGATCGTCGACCGCAAACAGGCGAATGCGCTGGGCGTGTCCTTCGCCGATATCGGCAGTGTGCTGAACACCGCCGTCGGTTCCGCCTACATCAATGACTTCCCCAATCAGGGGCGCATGCAGCGGGTGGTGGTACAGGCTGAGGGCGATCAACGCAGTCAGGTCCAAGACCTGTTGAAGATCCACGTGCGCAACAACGCCGGGAACATGGTGCCGCTGTCGGCGTTTGTCCAGGCGAAATGGACCCAGGGGCCGGCACAGATGACCCGCTACAACGGCTATCCGGCGATCAGCATTTCCGGCGAGCCAAAGCCTGGGTACAGCACCGGTGAAGCGATGGCCGAAATCGAGCGCCTGGTTTCACTCGGCCCGGCGGGACTGGGCCAGGAATGGACCGGCCTGTCGTTGCAGGAACGCCTGTCCGGCAGTCAGGCGCCGATTCTGCTCGGTTTGTCGTTGCTGATTGTGTTCCTGTGCCTGGCGGCGTTGTACGAGAGTTGGTCGATACCGACCTCGGTGCTTTTAGTGGTGCCGCTGGGTGTGCTCGGCGCGGTATTGGCCGTGACGTTGCGTGGCATGCCCAACGACGTGTTTTTCAAGGTCGGCCTGATCACCATCATCGGCCTGTCGGCGAAGAACGCGATCCTGATCATCGAATTCGCCAAGAGCCTGGTCGACGAAGGCCACGACCTGATCGACGCCACCCTGCAAGCCGCACGCCTGCGGTTGCGGCCGATCGTCATGACCTCCCTGGCGTTCATCCTCGGCGTGGTTCCGCTGGCGATTGCCACCGGCGCCAGCTCGGCAAGCCAGCAAGCCATCGGCACCGGGGTGATCGGCGGCATGATCACCGCGACCCTGGCGGTGATATTTGTACCGGTGTTTTTTGTGGTGGTGATGAAGCTGGTGCGCAAGAGGCATAAGAAAATCTAACCAACACCACACTACCCTGGGGGAGCGGGCTTGCTTGCTAGAGTGTGGTCATACCTGATAACGCTGGGCTAAGGTGTTTGCATATCCCACCCCAACGAGCCTCCATGCCCTACCTCACCCACACCCACCCGCGTCTGTCCGCCGCCACCACGCTGGGCATCGCCGCGGGCATTCTGGTTCCCGCCGATTCCATCATTAGCAAAATCCTCATCGGCTGGAACGTCGGGGTCTGGACTTATCTGGTGCTGATGCTCTGGCTCACCGTGCGTTCCAAAGCCCCGGACGTGAAACGCATCGCCGAGATCGAAGACGAAAATGCCGGACTGGTGCTGTTCATCGTGTGCATCGCCGCCATCGCCAGCCTGGCCACCATCGCTTTCGAACTGGCCGGCAGCAAAGACCTGGAAACCACCCGCAAACTGCTGCATTACGGATTCACCGCGCTGACAGTGATCGGTTCGTGGCTGCTGATCGGGGTGATTTTCAGCGTGCACTACGCGCGATTGTTCTACACTTGGGACGGCAAGGAACCGGCGCTGCGCTTTGCCGAAGGATTGACCACGCCCAATTACTGGGATTTTTTGTACTTCTCGTTCACCCTCAGCGTGGCGGTACAAACATCGGATATCGGCGTGGCGACTCGGGAGTTGCGCAAGATTGTGCTGGCGCAATCGCTGATCGGCTTTCTGTTCAATACGGCGATTCTCGGGTTTTCGATCAACATCGCCGCCGGACTGTTCAACTGACCTTTGTGCACAAACGTTCTAGTCATTGCCCCCGCTGCAGGCGTTAAATGACTCGGTAATCCGTACCGCAGGTGCCGCATGACCTCTCACAACTGGATCGACCTGGCCCAGGACGCCGACACCGGCATCGAGACCCTGCGCGCGCATTTCGAGGGCCACGCCTACGATCCGCACTGGCATGACAGCTATCTGGTGGGCATCACCGAGCAAGGGGTACAGCAATTCAACTGTCGGCGAGCCAGGCATCAGAGCACGCCGGGCAAAGTGTTCCTGCTCGAACCCGGTGACATTCACGACGGCGAAGCGCCGACGGTCGAAGGGTTTACCTACCGCACGTTGTACCTCGATCCGCAGTGGTTGAAGCGCGAACTCAGCGCCGTGTTCGACAGCGCGCCCGACCAGGGTGAGTTGAGCTTCGCCAACACACTGGCGAGCGACGTGCGTCTGACCCACGCCACGAGCCTGGCGTTCGAAGCCTTGCATCGGGGCGAGCTAAAGATCGTTCGCCAGACCGCCCTCGACGGTTTGCTTGAACGCCTCACCACGCACCTGCACTGGCGCGCCCGTTATGCCAACGACCCGCGCTTGCCGCTGGTGGCGCAAAAGGCTCGGGACTTTCTGCACGCCCATGCCCACGAAGACATCGGCCTCGACCAGGTGGCCGCCGCCGCAGGGGTCGACCGCTTCCGCCTGACCCGCGCCTTCAAGGCCGCCTATGGCATCGCGCCCCACGCTTATCTGGTGCAGTTGCGCCTGGCCACGGCCCGGCGGATGCTGGCCCGGGGCGAGCAACCGGCGGCGGTGGCCATGGCGCTGGGGTTTGCCGATCAGAGTCATCTGGGGCGCTGGTTCGTACGGGCTTACGGCCTGACGCCCGCGCTGTATCGCAAGCGCTGCTCAAACCTTCCAGACAGGTAGCCCCGGCAACAGTGAGGATCCACTCACTGATCTTCACCGGAGTTTGCCCGCGATGCTGTCTTCGTTTCCGACGTTTCTGCCCTTCCTGCTGTTTGCCTTCGTGGCTTCGATCACCCCCGGCCCGACCAACATTCTGGTACTGAGCAACAGTGCCCGATTCGGTTTGACCGCCGCTGTTCCCATCATCTTTGGCGGTTGTGCCAGTGCGGCGACCCTTGTGCTGCTGGTGGGCACCGGGGCCGGTTCGTCATTGACCGCGCTGCCCGTCGTGCAAACCGCGATGCAGTGGGCCGGCGTAGCCTGGCTGAGTTACCTGGCGTGGCAAATCTTCAGCGCACCGGCCATGGCCATTACTTCGCAAAAAAGCGCAGACCGCCTCGGAGCCTGGGGTGCTGCCGGCCTGCAATGGATCAACCCGAAAACCTGGATGATGGCGTTGGCCGTGGTCAGCGTGTTTGCCGGGGCGGGAGAAGATCGTCTGATGCATGTGCTGTACCTGTCCCTGGCATTTTTTCTGATCTCGGTGCCGTGTCTCGGTGTCTGGGCGTTGCTCGGCGCGGGCTCCAGCCGCTGGTTGCGCTCGCCTCGCGCCATGCAACGGTTCAATCGCTGCATGGCCCTGCTGTTGCTGGGTTCGGCGTGGATGAGCGTTTTGGCTTGAGCCCATTTGTCGGACAATCGCTAACGCGGGGCTTGACGGCGAATCCGCTTTTGGTGTCTTCTGAAACCGGTTTCAGTACTGGCTCACAGCACACCGGACCTTATAAATCCAATAACAAGGTTTCAGCCCGTGAACGATTTCTCCGCCGCCCAACGCAGCCGCGTCACCATGCTCGACGTGGCCGAACACGCCAAGGTCTCCAAGGCCAGCGTGTCGCGGTTCATCGGTGACGACCGCGCCCTGCTCTCCGACGCCATTGCCCAGCGCATCGAGCAGGCAATTGCCGAATTGGGCTACCGCCCGAACCAGATGGCCCGCGGCCTGAAACGCGGGCGCACCCGCCTGATCGGCATGCTGGTGGCCGATATCCGTAACCCTTATTCGATTGCCGTGATGCACGGGGTGGAAACCGCCTGCCGTCAGCACGGCTATAGCCTGGTGGTGTGCAACACCGACCGCGACGACGAGCAGGAACGCCAGCACCTGGCACTGCTGCGCTCGTACAACATCGAAGGCCTGATCGTGAACACCCTCGGCCATCACCGCGACGAATTGCACGAACTGCACCGGGAAATGCCGCTGGTGCTGGTGGATCGCAAGGTCGAGCATCTTGAAAGCGATATGGTCGGACTGGACAACCCGCAAGCCGTCGACATGGCCCTCAAGCATCTTGAAGAACGTGGTTATCGTGACGTGTTGCTGGTGACTGAACCGTTCGATGGCACCAGTTCGCGAATTGAACGGGTGACGCGGTTCAAAGAGCAGATCGCGCAGCGCTCGACGCTGAGCGGGACGATCATCGAAACCGGCAGCGAGCTGACCGCGAACCTCAAATCCTTCCTCGACACACCCGGCCCCGGCCCGAAAGCGCTGTTCTGTGCCAACGGCATTGCGGCGCTGGCCAGCACCCATGCCTTGCGTGAACTCCAGTGCAAGCTCTTTGAAGACGTGGGTTTGATTGCCCTGGATGATCTGGATTGGTACCCGCTGGTGGGCAGCGGCATCACCGCCCTCGCCCAGCCGACGGAGGAGATTGGCGCGAGTGCGTTTGAGTGTCTGCTCAAGCGTTTGCGCGGGGATGACGGGCCGGTGCGGACCCTGGATTTTTCGGCGCGGTTGATTGTGCGGGGGTCGACCCGCGGGATTTCTCGGTGATTGTTCGGGCCTGCTCGCGAAGAGGCCCGAAAGAACAACACCTATTTTTTTGAACAAAAATGAAACCGGTTTCAGAGGTAGAAAAACAATGAACAAACCCGCCGTCTCCATCAGCCTATCCAGCTACGGCGCCGATCTGGTACGCCAGCGTGGCCAGGGCAGCTTCATCGAAATACTGGCCGCCGCCGGCGCCAATCGCATCGAATGGCGCGAAGAATTGCTGACAGACGAAGATCCTGCACAACTGTCCGAGGCTACTCGTACCCAAGGGCTTGAAAGCGTGTATTCCTCGCCCATGGAGCTGTGGCTGGCCGGCCAGTCGAAGCCCAACCCCGAACTGATCAACGCCCTGCAACGCGCCCAAACCTTCGGTGCCAAATGGCTGAAGGTTTCACTGGGCTACTTCACCGACAACAACGACCTGCAAACCCTCGCCCGCATCCTGGGGCAAAGTCCGGTGCAGTTGCTGGTGGAAAACGACCAGACCCTCCACGGCGGCCGCATCGAACCTTTCCAGCGTTTTTTCACTGAAGTCGAGCAGCACAAGCTGCCCATCAAAATGACCTTCGATATCGGCAACTGGCACTGGCAGGATCAATCCGCCGCCAGCGCCGCGCGGCTGCTCGGCCGCCATGTTGGCTATGTGCATTGCAAGGCCGTGTCACGGCGGGCCGACGGCAAGCTGGTCGCCATACCACCGGCTGCCAGCGACCTGCATCTGTGGGAGCAACTGCTGCGGCACATGGCCCAGGACGTGATGCGGGCCGCGGAATATCCGCTGCAAGGCGATGACCTGGTGCAGCTCACCACCGAGCATGTCGCCATCCTCTCCTGCCTCGGTCAGCCACAGCTGGAGAACGCCCATGTCTGAGATCGATATTCTGTCGTTCGGCGAAACCATGGCGATGTTCGTTGCCGATCAGAACGGCGACCTGGCCAACGTAGACCACTTCCACAAGCGCATAGCCGGGGCCGACAGTAACGTCGCCATAGGCCTGTCGCGACTGGGGTTCAAGGTGGCGTGGTTGAGCCGGGTCGGTGATGATTCACTGGGGCGGTTCGTGGCCGATACGCTGCAAAGAGAAGGCCTGGACTGCACCCATGTCGTGACCGACACCGCGCACCCCACCGGCTTTCAACTCAAGTCCCGCACCGACGACGGCGACGATCCCCGGGTCGAGTACTTCCGTCGTGGGTCGGCAGCCAGTCACCTGTCGCCGCAGTCGATCGTTCCCGAATTGCTCAAGGCGCGGCACCTGCACGCCACCGGCATTCCTCCGGCGCTGTCCGTCAGCGCGCGGGAAATGTCCTTCGAACTGATGACCCGTATGCGCGACGCCGGACGCAGCGTGTCCTTCGACCCCAACCTGCGCCCGAGCCTGTGGGCCAGCCAACAACAGATGATCAGCGAGATCAACCGCCTCGCCGCCCTCGCCCACTGGGTACTGCCGGGCTTGAGCGAAGGTCGTTTGCTGAGCGGTTTCGAAGACCCGGCCGATATCGCCGCGTTCTATCTCGATCAGGGTGTCGAAGCGGTGGCGATCAAACTTGGCCCACACGGCGCCTATTACCGCACGCAACTGGATGAAGGCTTCGTCGCGGGCGTGCCGGTGGAAACGGTGGTCGACACCGTCGGTGCCGGCGACGGTTTCGCCGTGGGCATGATCAGCGCGCTACTGGAAAACCACAGCATGGCCGACGCTGTGAAGCGTGCCAACTGGGTTGGCAGCCGGGCGGTGCAGAGCCGGGGGGATATGGAGGGGTTGCCGACCCGGTCCGAAATGTCCGTCGAATTCGAAACCGCCATTCGCGAGCAGGCTCGCTCCCACAAGGTCAACACCGTACCTGTGGGAGCGAGCCTGCTCGCGAAGAGGCCAGAACAATCACTGAAGATTTAAAACCGTTACCTGCTGCGACAAAAACAACAAGCTCAGGAGCACCACCCATGAAAACCGCAACCCTCGCCACCCGCCGCTGGTGGTACATCATGCCCATCGTGTTCATCACCTACAGTCTGGCGTACCTGGACCGCGCCAACTACGGCTTCGCCGCCGCATCCGGCATGGCCGCCGACCTGATGATCACCCCGGGCCTGTCGTCGATGCTCGGCGCGCTGTTCTTCCTCGGCTACTTTTTCTTCCAGGTGCCGGGGGCGATCTACGCGCAAAAGCACAGCGTGAAGAAACTGATTTTCGTCAGCCTGATCCTCTGGGGCAGCCTGGCAACCCTGACCGGCATCGTGTCCAATGCTTACTGGCTGATCGTCATCCGCTTCATGCTCGGCGTGGTCGAGGCCGCGGTGATGCCGGCGATGTTGATTTACCTGTGCCACTGGTTCACCCGTGCCGAACGCTCGCGGGCCAACACCTTCCTGATCCTCGGCAACCCGGTGACCATGCTCTGGATGTCGGTGGTCTCGGGCTATCTGGTGCAGCACTACAGCTGGCGCTGGATGTTCATCATCGAAGGTTTGCCGGCGGTGTTCTGGGCATTCATCTGGTGGAAGCTGGCGGATGATCGTCCAGCCCAGGCCAAGTGGCTCAACGACCAGGAAAAACACGACCTGGAAAGCGCCCTCGCCGCCGAACAGGTGGGCATCAAGGCGGTGAAGAACTACGCCGAGGCCTTCCGTTCGCCGAAAGTGATCATCCTGGCCCTGCAGTTTTTCTGCTGGAGCATCGGCGTCTATGGCTTCGTGTTGTGGCTGCCGTCGATCCTCAAGGCCGGCGCGCAGATGGACATGGTCGAAGCCGGCTGGCTCTCGGCGCTGCCGTATCTGGCGGCGGTGATCGGCATGTTGCTGGTGTCCTGGGGCTCGGACAAATTGCAGAAGCGCAAACGCTTCGTCTGGCCGCCGCTGCTGATCGCCTCGATTGCCTTCTACGGCTCCTACGCCTTGGGCGCGGAACACTTCTGGTGGTCCTACACCCTGCTGGTGATCGCCGGTGCGTGCATGTACGCGCCTTATGGGCCGTTCTTCGCGATCATCCCGGAAATCCTCCCGGCCAACGTCGCCGGTGGCGCCATGGCGCTGATCAACAGCATGGGCGCCCTCGGCTCGTTTGGCGGTTCCTATCTGGTCGGTTACCTGAACAGTTCCACCGGCTCGCCCGGCGCCTCGTACTTGTTGATGAGCGGTGCGCTGATGCTCTCGGTGGTGCTGACGATTGTCCTCAAGCCCGGCGCCAGTGACCGCGAACGGCCCCCGGTTGCCGAGACCCGCCCTGCCCACTCCTGAATTGAAGTAGAGAAACCCACGATGAAAAAGCAGGTTGTGCTGTACAAGAAACTCTCGCCGTCGCTGATGGCCCGCCTTCAGGAACAGGCCGAGGTGACGCTGATCGACAGCCTCGATGCCGATGGCTTGAGCCGCTTGCGTGCCGCCCTGCCCCATGCCCAGGGCTTGCTCGGCGCCAGTCTGAAACTGGACGCGCAATTACTGGACCTGGCACCGGATCTGGAGGTCATCGCCAGCGTCTCGGTGGGCGTTGACAACTACGATGTCGACTACCTCACCGAGCGACGCATCCTGCTCACCAACACCCCGGACGTACTCACCGAAACCACCGCCGACACCGGCTTCGCCCTGATCCTGGCCACTGCCCGGCGCGTGGTGGAGCTGGCAAACCTGGTTCGCGCCGGCAACTGGCAGCGCAACATCGGTCCCGCGCACTTTGGTACCGACGTGCACGGCAAAACCCTGGGCATCATCGGCATGGGGCGGATCGGTGAAGCCTTGGCCCAGCGCGGACATTTCGGTTTTGGCATGCCGGTGATCTATCACAGTCATTCGCCGAAACCGGCGGTGGAGCAGCGATTCCATGCGCAGTACCGCAGCTTGCCCGAGTTGTTGCAGCAGGCCGATTTCGTTTGCCTGACCTTGCCCCTGACCGCTGAAACCGAGGGATTGATTGGGACGCAGCAGTTTGCACAAATGCGGCCCGAGACCATATTCATCAACATTTCGCGAGGCAAGGTAGTGGACGAAAAGGCGCTGACCGAAGCACTGCATGCGGGACAGATTCGCGCCGCCGGGTTGGACGTGTTCGAGCGCGAGCCACTCAACCCGGATTCACCGTTGTTGCAGTTGGATAATGTGCTGGCGACCCCGCACATTGGGTCGGCGACCCATGAAACCCGGGAAGCCATGGCCAAGTGTGCGGTAGAGAATTTGTTGGCGGCGCTGGCGGGTCAGCGGCCGGGGAATCTGGTGAATGTGCAGGCGTGGATCGCGGCTGGGGACTTTGATTGAGTCCCACCACACTGCTTCTTGCCCGGTACTTCACTCGGTGTCACAACTCGAAAATTTTACCCTCTAGTGGCGGCACTGAGTCCCCCATCGCATTGCGAGCCGTAATGGCGACTTGGTAGTTATCAAGCAAGAGAACGGGCGAAATCGTCGGCTCGAGTGAATCATACGTGGTTGTTCCCCTCAGAGAGATCATGACAATGTGATAATCGGTCACTGCCGGCCCATCCTCAGGAGCATCCCAATCAATCTTGATACGAATCCCTGTCCGTTTGTGACGAAAGTTGGTGGGAGGCTTCGGCACGGAATTATCGTCTGTGCGGGTGGTAAAATTCCTCTCCGCTGCATCGGACAACGTTGACTCGACAGTCCTCGACCTGACCTCGACCCTGTACCGGGTGGCCGGTTTCAACGAAGTGAGCGTGTATACCAGTTCACGTGTGGAGGCAATGGGCTCTCCATCGCGATAAATCACATAGTCAAACACCGGTGTTCCAGGGGGAGTACGCCATCTGAAAACTGCGGAGTGACTCGTGACATCGGAGTACTGTAGAAAGAGAGGCCACTCTGGAAATCCACCAATTTCTACATGGCTTGGCGTCGAGACAATATTGACGCCTGATTTCGCACGAATACTCACGCGATACCTGTTATCTATTTTCAGCCCCGTTAGTTCGTACGGGGGCGCAATCACTTCAATCGGGGGTCTACCTTCAACGCTGACTTCAAAACCCGTAGCGTTGGGACACAGGGGGCACCCTGCATAGAAGTTATCCCAATCCAGCCTGGCCCTGGATGCTGAAAGGCGGCGGCCTCTCAAATTGCCGGGAGCACAGATAACCACCCCGGCATAATCCATCGAGTCGGCGTCTTTCTTATTCGTACTCATCAGTCAGCCCTGTCAGTCATCCTCATACCTCCATTGAACAAACGGCTGCGCCGTTGCACAACCTGACAGAACTGATAGTGGCGACAAGTAAATTCCCCTACTACTAGTTACAAAGTATGCGTTGTCAATTTCAGGCAAATTCCGCGCGTGGCTCCAGCAAGTCCTCCGCACACAGTGCAATCCGGCGACAGGCGTCGGCCAGTTTTATCCGGTCCACTACCAGCCCCAGGCGAATATGCCCCGCCGCACTCGGCCCAAACGCTTCGCCCGCCAGCACCGACACGCCATAGCCTTCCAGCAGCCGCTCGGCGAAGTGCTGTGCGGACAGCCCGGTCTGGCGCACATCGACCATCACGAACATGCCACCGTCCGGTTGAATGGCACGGATGCCCGGACAACGGTTGAGACTTGAACACACCAGGTCACGCCGCCGACGGTACTCTTCGCGCATCAACGCCACCTCAGGCAAGTCCTGATCCAGTGCCAGTTGCGCGGCGTTTTGAATGAACTCGGGAATCCCGAACAGCATGCACAACGACAGATGCTCCAAGTGATCGGCCAAGGGTGGCGGCCCGATCATCCAGCCCACCCGCCACCCGCTCATGGCATGGGATTTGGACAGGCTGTTGATTGTCGCGGTGCGCTCGGCCATGCCCGGCAGGCTCGCAGGGCTGATGTGGTCGCCCTCGTACAACAAGTCGCTGTAGACCTCGTCACTGATCAGCCACAGGTCGTGACGAATACACAACGACGCCAATGCCTTCCAGATCGATAGCGGTAAACTGGCGCCGGAAGGATTGTTGGGACTGTTGAGCAGAACGGCGCGGGTCTTCGACGTGATCAGGGCTGCGACATCCTCGGGGTCAACCCGAAAACCATTCTCCGGCCGTACCGCCACCGGCACGATTTTAGCCCCGATGGCACCGAACACGCCTTCATAAGTGACGTACATCGGTTCGGCGACAATCACCTCATCGCCGGGGTCGAGCAGGCATTGCGCAACCGAGTACACCGCACACTGGGCGCCGGGAAACACCATCACATGCTCGGCAGCAACCACCTGACCACTGCGCTGTTTGTGTCGACGGGCGATGCTGTCGCGCAATCCACGGGTGCCGCGCACGGGAGGATAGTGAGTGTCGCCGGCGACAAGGCTGTCGATGGCAGCCCGCACGATGGGTCGTGGCGTATCGAAGTCAGGATCGCCGATCGACAACAGCAACACATCGACGCCCTGCTCGCGCAATTGCACCGCTCGATCATGAATCTGCCAGGCCGCCGCTCCGTCACCGGCGATTCGTTGGGTCAAGGCGGAATAGCGCATGTCGTTCTCCATTCGCGCGGGATCCTGAGTCAACCCTATCTCAATTCGCCAAACACGCCAGCGCGGCGTTTGAATTAGATGACCAAATGAGACAGCGCGCATGAGTCCATTTTTTTTTGAGGGAAAAAGACAACACACTCAGCAGCTTATACAGATCCTGGTCAGCCACCTGTAATTTATGACAGGTCCCAGAAATTTTCATTCGGGATATAAAGAATTCGAACCTGCAGCCGCCTGCCCGGGCGGCTGAGGGAAAGTCACGCGCCCCTGCCGATGTGGAGCAGGACGATCAAGCGCAGCCCGCAATCATTGTCGATAGATGGGAGACACCGAATATGTACCGTGCCCAATCAACGCAATTGCATTTATCAGCGGCTCAGGCCCATTTTCAACATCAGGGCCCGGAACAAACCACGGTCATCAAACTGACCGCCAGGGAAAAAGAAGTGCTGCAGTGGAGCGCAGTCGGCAAGTCATCCTGGGAAATCGGCATGATCTTCAACTGCACCGAGGCGGGGGTGAACTATCACTTTTCCAATATCCGCCGCAAGTTCGGTGTGAGTTCTCGCGGTTGCGCCGTGGTCAAGGCGTTGGAGTTGGGGTTGATTGAGTTGCCTTGAAGCCGGCACAGCGTACGATTTCAAGAGGTGACATCGATTGCAAAGTAGCGAGGTCCATGCTCGTGCCGAAGGCGACGAGCATGGACAGGTTCATACTACTTTTTGGCTGGAACGAAGTGAGATCGAATGGCTTTCATTTCTTCCTCTGATCGACTCCAATTGCCAGTCAAAACCTGCTTCGTACTCCGAAACATTGAATCAGAAGCTACTGACTGGGAGTTCCATTGTTCCAATCCGCTGGGAGGGTTACCCAGCGACTCTCCGAACTTGGCCCCTGTTACAGGCGACCTGCCAGGAACACCGGGTCCAGTCCCTTGGGTCGTGTATTTGACTTGAATTTCTCCGCTGTTGACACCCTCCCAAAATCCCCCTCTTTTGTTCCCTGGTTTAGCAGGGACACTTTTCGAAATTTTACTAGTAACAGCCGTTGTTTTGGCTGTCGGCTTCGCGACTACATCGGCTCCGGTGCCTTTCTTGGCTGGCTTGAGCACGGACTCGTCCAAGGAATCCCGACTACCGCGCTTCACACCGGCCGCAACATTTTTCGGCTTAAGCAATTTGGATACTCTTGATACAAGTTTTGAAACCCAGCCCAATCCAAAAGGAACATTCCCCGAAGGATCCGTAAAGTCATTTGGATTCCCGAAGCAGTACGCATATTGATTGAATCCCGCCTCTCCGTACACGCCGTAATTATCCGGACTATGAAACTTCATCAATAAAGGGCTATAAATCCGGGTGCCATTGCCCAGCGCATACCCATCAATACCCTCTTCAAGAAATTGGCCATTGAACCCTATGGCGCTGCCGTTCAACGGCTGATCCTTTCGATGACCATATGCCGTATAAGCGCTGTCAACCCGTCCTGTGGTACTCATGCTGGATAACACCGTGCTCTTGCGATCACCGGCCAGCATCAAGACTTTGGGGCATCACCTGCCTGGAGCTCAGCGAGCGCATTATTGTCACCCCACATGAAAGTGCGGCTGTCAGCCCCCTTGACCTGGTTGGCCAACTGATCGCCTTGATAAAAACGCTGCGCCTGCCCGCTGCCGTCGTCATTGCCGGCGATGTGATCCAGGGGGGTGTAGGTGAAGCTTGTGCTTTTCGACGCCCCACCCGACGGTTCGCTGACGCTGATTAACCGACCAAGGGCGTCATATTCGAGGGTGCGTTTCTCTTCGTCCTGAATCAGGTGTCCGTCCAGGTTGTAGGTCAGATCGATTTGCTTCGGGTAGTCCGGATGATTGTTGGTGACCTTGCTCAGTTGCACCTTGTCCGCATTGTCGTAGTAATACCTTGCCCGATTGGAAGTGCCGTCGAAATAGGTAATCACGAACGTGATGTTATCCAGCTTATCGAATGTGAACACTTGTTTCTGGATGACTTTGCCGTAGGGGTCAACAGGACACTGGGTACCGGTGCATTTGCCCCGGCAATAACAATAGGGATTTACACCGCCGCTGCCGAAGGGGCTGTTCGAGTCCCGAGTATGAAAACGCATCAGCTCCGGGTTATAAGCCCGGTAGCCCCTGCCCAACAGATACCACCCGTTGTCCGGGTCAAGAAATTCGCCGTTGAAGGCCAGCAGGCTCTGTGGCGCGTCATCACTGTGGCGTTCGCCATAGGCGCTGTAAACGGATGGGTACAGTTACCCAGTCCGTCATACAAATATGTATCAACAGAAACTTCCTGCTGCGCCGCATCCAGCACGCGCGTGCGCACCGGCTTGCCGAACTCGTTTAGCCAGGTTTCGCTGCAACCGCTGATAATGGGATTTGGTCCGGCGCTCTGGCGCCAGCTACGTATGACCGTCCCCTCCCAGTCCGCAGTTCCGATCGGGTCGATACGTTGATGAGTTTCGACATTATCCGGGCCGATTATCGTGCATTGCTGCGCCCAGTCGTCGTACTTGAAACGGGTGGTCAAAGCCAACTCTTCATCGTCCAGCCAGTCGTATACGGTGCTTTCGATCAGATCACCCCGCGTGTTGTAGCGTGCTGAGCTGGTTCGCCGGTACAGGTTCGGATTGTCACTATCGACATGATCGCGCTCTACCAGTATTGCGCGACCGAACCCGTCGTGGACGGTGCGTGTCTTGACCTGTCTGGCGTTGATGATGATGTGTTCGGCTGATTCTCCATGAGCGGCGCTGAGAGTGGTTTGGTAATCACGGCGAGCTTCGTTGGCAGTGTCGTACGCCACAATTTCACTGGTCAGCCGACGTAAGGCGTCGTAGTTGTAACGGACTTCCACGTCACCGTCCTGGTTCAACAGTTCCTGTCCAGTGAGCAACGAATGCTGCACGGTGCTGGTTTGAGCATCGACCCCGGCAGCATGGAGCAGGTCCAGGGCTACCGAATGCAGGAATTCGGCCCGGTTCTGTCGATGAGCACCGGGGTCGGTGGGGATTCTCGGTGGGTCTCGTCAAACCAGTTCTTTACGCGGTAACGATACTGGAATAGCCCTTCGTAACCGCGGAATGTATCAACGGGGATCGACCTTGACAGGGGGAATTCTGAGTCAGGCAATTCACCTATCCAGGGAATCTCTTCTGGGTTACCGATACGCAACCAATTCTGTGAATGGGGAAGCTTAATCTCGTGCGTCAGTACATTCGGCCCTATACCATTTTCTGGGTCAGGTGGAAGAAGAGGTCGGCTATCCCACACTGGAATGGAGGTTTTCAACGCTGCGTCAACGTCCCTGCTGTGTATCAAACCGGTTTCATCAAGGGCATCCACGATGATGGGTTTCACGATATCGGCCCGGGAGAACCATTCACGGTAACGGGCGCGCACTTGCTCAGCAGTCAGTTTCTGGAATGAACTGGCCATGTGTGTCTCTCCAAATCCGTTTCAGTTCGGCCATGAACAGCGTCATGGCCTTCAAACTTCTCTGGCAGCCCAACCCATGGCTAAACACTGCTAAGCGCTTGTCGTTCTGCCCGGTCGCAAGACCTGGAGGAATTAAGCGCCGGTTTTTTCAAACGCGATACTGTCAAAGTTGACAGGTACCCGGGTGCTTGATCAGTTTGATCCACTGTAGGAGCTGTCGAGTGAAACGAGGCTGCGATCCTTTGATTTTCGGCGGTCCCAGGAAGATCAAGATCAAAAGATCGCAGCCTGCGGCAGCGCCTACAGGGGATTGCGCAGAGCTGCCACCCGCCACACCCGGGCAATATCGCTCGCCCGCTCACGCAACAGGCGAGGCGCTTCGCTGCAGGCTTGCGCCAGGGACATCGGCCCGCTCGCCAGGGCGAACGCGGCGTCGATGCCATACTCGTACAGCGCCTGATACCCCTCGCCCAAGGTGCCGGCGATGACGATCACTGGAACACCCTGTTGCCTGGCAATCCGCGCGACGCCGAACGGTGTTTTCCCGCGCAGGGTCTGGGCATCGAAACGCCCTTCGCCGGTGATCACCACGTCGGCGTTTTGCACGGCGTCGGCCAGGCCGACCAACTCCGCCACCACTTCAACACCGGCCTTGAATTGCGCGCCGAGAAACGCCTTGGCGGCAAAACCCAAGCCGCCTGCCGCGCCGCTGCCCGGCTCGTCGCGTACCTCTTTGCGCAGGACATTGGCACAGTGATCGGCGAAGTGTCCGAGCGCGTGGTCCAGTAGCTGGACCTGCTCGGGCGAGGCACCTTTTTGCGGGCCGAAAATCGCTGAAGCGCCGTGGGGGCCGCAGAGGGGATTGTTCACATCGGCGGCGATGTCGAAGCGCACTTTGGCCAGTCGCGGATCTATGTCGCTCAGGTCGATGCGGAAGAGCTGTGCAAGGGCGAGGCCGCCCGGTGCCAGGGGCAGGCCTTGGGCATCGAGCAGTTTGACGCCCAGGGCTTGCACCGCCCCGGCACCGCCGTCATTGGTGGCGCTACCGCCGATGGCCAGAATGACTCGCTGCGCGCCGGCATCGAGAGCGGCGCGGATCAGTTCACCGGTGCCGAAGGTGCTGCTGATGCAGGCATCGCGCTGATCGACCGGCACCAATTGCAAACCGCTGGCCTCGGCCATTTCAATGATCGCGGTGTGGCTGTGGGGCAACCAGCCCCAGGCGGCTTCGACCGTCGCGCCCAGCGGCCCTTGCACCATGGTATGCCGAAGCTGGCCATCGCACGCTGCCAGCACCGACTCGACCGTTCCTTCCCCGCCGTCGGCCATCGGGCATTTGATCAACTGCGCATCGGGCCAGACCTCGGCCAGGCCAAGGGCAATGGCATCGGCCACGCTCTGGGCGCTCAGGCTGTCCTTGAACGAATCGGGGGCAATCACGATTTTCATGGGAATTCTCCAGTTCCAATGCCCCCATGCTGCCAGCCGGCACGCGCAATGACGCCGGTCCGCTGCACAAGCGGTCATGAGGATTATTGTTCATTTCCACAAATTCGGATTCACACCGACAGGGGATTGGTGTCGTTCAAGAAATTTGTGCCCCCCACAGACTAACGTGGGAGCGGGCTTGCCCGCGAAAGCGGTGGATCAGTCAACATGGATGCTGAATGTGATGGCCTCATCGCGGGCAAGCCCGCTCCCACAGGGTATGAGTCGTCTATGGATTTGGATCGGTCTGGGGGAGTAGTTGGACGCCAAGGTAAAGGGCGAGCATGCCATCGAGGCGCAGGGGATCGACGCCGCTCAGCTCGGCGATCCGCTCCATCCGGTAGCGCAAGCTGTTGCGATGAATCCCCAGCGCTTCAGCGCAAGCCTGGCTCTGGCCGTCGTGGTCGCACCAACTGCGCAAGGTCGCCAGCAGTTGGCCGTTGCTGTCCTTGGCGATGACTTTGCGCAACGGGTTGAGCAACTCGTCGAGGGCATCGTCGTTGCGGTGGCGCCAGAGCATTACCGGCAATCGATAACGGGTCAGCGTCAACAAACGCGATTGCGGCAGCACATCGCGCCCATAAGCCAGCAGATCACCGACCCGGCGATAGCAGCGGCGCAAACCCGCCAGCCCATCCGCCTGCCCGCCCACGGCAATGCGCAAAATATTCCAGCCCAGGCCGTCGAGCTTTTCCAGCAAGCGGTCATGCTCGATGTTCTGGCTCGCCGGCCGGCACCACAGCAACGAGGACTTGGCCGAACTCACGCACCAACTGTCGGGGTAACGGCTGGTCAACCAGGCACTGAGCGCCTCGACGGTTTGCCCCGGCCCGTGTTCCAGGCCCAGTTCGAACAAGTACGGCACCCGGGTCATTTGCGGTTTCAGTCCGAGCTGTTGCGCCTCGTCGATCAATCGCGGTGAACTGCCAGCGTCACTGAGCAGCAATGCCAGCAAATCATCGCAACGCTGGCGCCGCCATTGCTGCTCGGCTTGCTGATTACGCTGGCCTACCAGCATCTCGGCAGTCATCCGCACCAGTTCGGCGTAGGTGCGCAATTGCTCGGGTTCGCCGGTGATGCCCAGTACGCCGATCAAGCGTTGATCGAGCATCAACGGCAGGTTGATGCCCGGCTGCACGCCTTTGAGATGAATCGCGGTCTGCGCGTCGATCTCCACCACGCGCCCGTTGGCCAGCACCAGTTGCGCGCCTTCATGGCGGGTGTTGACCCGCTCCGGTTCGCCGCTGCCGAGGATCAACCCCTGACTGTCCATGACGTTGACGTTGTACGGCAGGATGGCCATCGCCCGGTCGACGATGTCCTGGGCCAGGTCGTGATCGAGTTCGAACATAACGGTGTTCCTTGAATTCGTGATGGGTCGATTGTTCGCCCGCACAGGGCTTGATGGCAAACCCTGTGCGCAGGCACAAAGACAACGACCCGGGCGGTGGCCGAGACTCGCAGGGCGATCAACGTTACCCTTTGCATCGCAAAAAATCATAATAAAGAGAGAGCCGCCATGTCACAGAGCGCCGCCGCTACCCAGGCCATCGTTGACGAGAAAAACGCCGTCTACAAGCGCATCACCCTGCGTTTGATCCCCTTCATTTTCATCTGCTACCTGTTCAACTACCTCGACCGGGTCAACGTCGGTTTCGCCAAGTTGCAGATGCTCGACGCGCTGAAATTCAGCGAAACCGTGTACGGCCTCGGCGCCGGGATCTTCTTCATCGGCTACGTGCTGTGCGGCGTGCCGAGCAACCTGGCCCTGACCAAATTCGGCCCGCGGCGCTGGATCGCGCTGATGATGATCACCTGGGGCACGCTGTCGACCTGCCTGCTGTTCGTCACCACGCCGACCGAGTTCTATACCTTGCGCCTGTTCACCGGCGCGGCCGAAGCCGGGTTCTTCCCGGGCGTGGTGCTCTACCTTTCGCAGTGGTTCCCGACCTTCCGCCGTGGCCGCATCATGGCACTGTTCATGTCGGCGATCCCGGTGTCCGGCCTGTTGGGCAGTCCGTTTTCCGGCTGGATTCTCAACCACTTCGCCGCAGGCCAGGGCGGTATGGCGGGCTGGCAGTGGATGTTCCTGCTGCAAGGCATTCCGACCGTGATCCTCGGCGCCCTCGCCTATTTCCTACTCAGCGACAGTTACGCCAACGCCAAATGGCTCACGCCGTTCGAGCGTTCGGTACTGGAAGCCGACCACGCCGAAGACCTGGCCAACAAACCGAAAACCACCACCGATTCGCTGCTGGCGGTGTTCAAGAACCCGGCGATCTGGGCCTTCGGCCTGATCTACTTCTGCATCCAGAGCGGCGTTTATGCGATCAACTTCTGGCTGCCGTCGATCATCAAGAACCTGGGCTTCAGCGATAACCTGGTGATCGGCTGGCTGAGTGCAATTCCTTATCTGTTGGCGGCGCTGTTCATGCTGATGGTCGGCCGCTCGGCGGACCTGCGCAAGGAGCGCCGCTGGCACTTGGTGGTGCCGATGCTGATGGGCGCGCTCGGCCTGCTGATCGCGGTGAACTTCGCCGCCAACCCGGCCATCGCCATCCTCGGCCTGACCATTGCCACCATGGGCGCCCTCACCGGCCTGCCGATGTTCTGGCCGGTGCCGACCGCCATGCTCAGTGCCGGCGCTGCGGCTGGTGGCCTGGCACTGATCAACTCCATGGGCCAGATGGCCGGTTTCCTCAGCCCGTACCTGGTGGGTTGGGTCAAGGACAGCACTGGCTCGACCGATGCCGCTTTGTATGTGCTGGCGGGTGTGATTGTCGGCGGGAGTCTGCTGGCGTTGCGCATGACGCGCACATTGCGGGTGTAATACAGATCCCCTGTGGGAGCGAGCCTGCTCGCGAATACGGTATGAAATTCAACAAACAAGTTGACTGACACTCCGCTTTCGCGACCAGGCTCGCTCCTACAGTTTTGATTTTGTGTGGTTGATAAATCAGTTTGCCCCGCGCGGTTGTTCTGGTATTTGTTTGAGCCTTTCCCTCTGGCAAAAGGATTTCGACATGAGCTATCGCACGCTGGGTCATTCGGGTTTGCAGGTGTCTACCCTTACCCTGGGCACCATGATGTTCGGCGAACAGACCAGCACCGAAGATTCCCTGCGGATCATCGGCAAGGCCTGGGACCAGGGCATTAATTTCATCGACACCGCCGACGTCTACACCAACGGCCGCTCCGAAGAAATCGTCGGCGAAGCCATTGCCAGTCGCCGTCACGAATGGGTGCTGGCCACCAAGGTCGGTTTCGGTCCGGTGGATGGGGTGCCGAATCGCAGTGGCCTGAGCCGCAAGCACCTGTTCAACGGCATCGACGCCAGCCTGACGCGCCTCGGTACTGACTACCTCGACATCTATTACCTGCACCGCGAAGACCACAACACGCCGCTGGAGGTCACGGTGTCGGCGATTGGCGATCTGATTCGCCAGGGCAAGATCCGCTATTGGGGTTTGTCGAACTACCGCGGCTGGCGCATTGCCGAAGTCATACGCGTCGCCGATAAGCTGGGGGTCGACCGACCGGTGATCAGCCAGCCACTGTACAACATCGTCAACCGTCAGGCCGAAACCGAGCAAATCACCGCCGCGCAGAGTTATGGCCTCGGTGTGGTGCCCTACAGCCCGCTGGCGCGCGGCGTACTCAGCGGCAAGTACGCGCCGGACGTGAAACCGGACGCCAACAGCCGCGCCGGGCGCCAGGACAAACGCATTCTGGAAACCGAATGGCGCGTCGAATCCCTGCGCATCGCCCAGCAGATCCAGCAATACACCCAGGAGCGTGATGTGGGCATCGTCGAGTTCGCGATTGCCTGGGTGCTGAACAACCGCGCCGTCACCTCAGCCATCGTCGGCCCGCGCACCGAAGCGCAGTGGGATGCCTACACTAAGGCGCAGGCGGTGCAGATCACGGCTGAAGATGAAGCCTTTATCGATTCGCTGGTGACGCCGGGTCATGCGTCGACACCGGGGTTCAACGATGTGAGCCATTTCGTCTCAGGTCGTAAACCCCACAACAACTGAAGTAACAGATAGCCCCCTTGTGGGAGCGAGCCTGCTCGCGAAAGCGCCAGGTCAGTTGACATCATCACTGACTGATCCACCGCCTTCGCGAGCAGGCTCGCTCCCACAGGGTTGTAGGTCTGACGCGGGATCCGTGTCCCCCGCTCCCACAAGGGTTCGTCGCTGGATTGTTGGAAATATTGATCACCCGAACAATATTCAGCACAAAAAACACGTATCCTCCGCCCCCCGTTTCACGTTCAACCTCGTGAGGACAGCTTGTCTAAAGGTATCGCTCTATCGGTTTCAGCCTCGGTGCTGTTTGCCGTCATGTATTACTACACTTCGCTGCTCACCCCCTTGAGCGGCGTGGAGATTTTCGGTTGGCGCATGCTGCTGACCGTGCCGTGCATGACCGTGTTCATGGTGGTGTCCGGCGAATGGCGGCGTGTGGCCGACCTGCTGCGGCGGATCAGCCTCCGACCGAAGTTGGTCGTTGGCCTGATCGTCTCGTCGGCGTTGCTGGGTGTACAACTCTGGCTGTTCATGTGGGCGCCGCTCAACGGCTACAGCCTCGACGTGTCGCTGGGCTATTTCCTGTTGCCGCTGGCCATGGTACTGACCGGGCGTATCGCCTACGGTGAGCGCCTGTCGTACCTGCAAAAGGTCGCGGTGTTCTTTGCCACCCTGGGCGTGGTCAATGAGTTGTATCAGGTCGGCGGATTTTCCTGGGCCACACTGGTGGTGGTCGTTGGCTATCCGCTGTATTTCGTGCTGCGCAAATGGCTCAAGGCCGACAACCTCGGCGGACTGTGGGTGGACATGACCCTGATGCTGCCGATTGCCTACTGGTTTGTGCACGGTGGTGAGCAAGGCTTCGGCGTCTTCGATCAGCACCCGGCATTGGCCTGGCTGATCCCGCTGCTCGGTCTGATCAGCGCCTCGGCACTGGTGGTCTACATCATCGCCAGCCGCTTGCTGCCGTTCAGCCTGTTCGGGTTGCTGAGCTATGTGGAGCCGGTGCTGTTGCTCGGTGTCGCGTTGTTGCTGGGTGAAAGCATCAAGCCGGGGGAATGGCTGACCTATATCCCGATCTGGTTGGCAGTGCTGGTGTTGGTGTTTGAGGGGTTCAAGCACCTGATGCGCCAGCGACGGCCTTAAAAACAAAAGATCCACAAAAAAACCGGTCAATGACCGGTTTTTTTGTTTACAAAGGCTTAATCGGTGGACAACACACCACGACGAACCTGGTCGCGCTCAATCGATTCGAACAGCGCCTTGAAGTTGCCTTCGCCGAAACCATCGTCACCCTTGCGCTGGATGAACTCGAAGAACACCGGGCCCATCAGGGTTTCCGAGAAGATCTGCAGCAGCAGACGCTTGTCGCCCGCCTCGGACGAACCGTCCAGCAGAATGCCCCGTGCCTGCAGTTCGCCGACCGGCTCGCCGTGGTTCGGCAAACGGCCTTCGAGCATTTCATAGTAGGTGTCCGGCGGCGCGGTCATGAAGCGCATGCCGATGCTTTTCAGGTGATCCCAGGTCTTGATCAGGTCGTCGGACAGGAACGCAACGTGCTGGATGCCTTCGCCGTTGAACTGCATCAGGAACTCTTCGATCTGCCCGGCGCCCTTGGACGATTCTTCGTTCAACGGGATGCGGATCATGCCATCCGGCGCGGTCATGGCCTTGGACGTCAGGCCGGTGTATTCGCCCTTGATGTCGAAGTAGCGGATCTCGCGGAAGTTGAACAGCTTCTCGTAGAAGTTCGCCCAGTAGGCCATGCGGCCGCGGTACACGTTGTGGGTCAGGTGGTCGATGATTTTCAGGCCTGCACCGACCGGGTGGCGGTCCACGCCTTCGAGGTACACGAAGTCGATGTCGTAGATCGAGCTGCCTTCACCGAAACGGTCGATCAGGTACAGCGGCGCGCCGCCGATGCCTTTGATCGCCGGCAGGTGCAGCTCCATCGGGCCGGTTTCGATGTGGATCGGCTGAGCGCCGAGTTCCAGGGCGCGCTTGTAGGCTTTCTGCGAATCCTTGACCCGGAATGCCATGCCGCACACCGACGGACCGTGCTCGGCCGCGAAATACGAGGCCACACTGTTGGGTTCGTTGTTGAGGATCAGGTTGATTGCGCCCTGGCGATACAGGTGCACGTCTTTGGAACGGTGGGTCGCGACCTTGGTGAAGCCCATGATCTTGAAGATCGGCTCCAGGGTGTTGGGGGTCGGCGATGCGAATTCGATGAACTCGAAGCCCATCAGGCCCATTGGGTTTTCGTATAAATCTGCCATGGTTGGCGCCTCATCATTCTTATCAATTAACAAAGGTTAGTTGCTAGCAATGCTGAGACCGGTGGGTGGCGCACAGGAGATGCCCCGCACGCTGCGGGCGAGAAAATCACCGTAGATCAATTGAAACCCTAATATCTTCATTGTCGACCCAAGGCTCTTGCGGGCGAGGCTTCTGCTGCCAGAAGACGTTATTCTTATATGCGTAACCCGATTCTACACAGCGTAAATCAGTTTGTCCGCCTTCTGTATAAAATCCGCTTTTTTCCCGTGGACGCAAGGGGTTTGTTGCACAGGTAAATCCCCGCCAGAACCAGCCCTCCCCCCAGATACATCGCCAGCGTCAGTTGCTCGCCCAACAGCAGCGCGCCGAGAATCACGGCTGTCAGCGGGTTCAGGGCGATAAACACACCGGAGCGGGTCGCACCGATCTTGCGGATGCCGTCGTAGTAGGCAATGTACGCCAGGGCCGAGCCCAATACGCCAAGGTACGTCAGGCTCAGCCACTGTGTCGGGCCAAGACTGGCGAGTGCATCCACACTCACCTCGCCACGAAACGCGCAAGTCAGCCACAGCATCAAGGTGCCCAGCAGAATCGACCAGGTCACCGTTTGCACCGGCCCCAGGCTGTGATTCAGCTCCCTGGAGCACAGCGAATAAATCCCCCAACCGAGTACGCAACCGAGAATCAACAGGTCGCCGATCCAGGCATCGGGATTGTCGGCGAGCAGTTGCGGGTTGCGGCTGACGATCACCAGGCTTGCGCCGGCAATGCAGATGGCGATACCGACGACTTTCAGCCGACTCAAGCGCTCCTTGAACAACAGCCACGAGGCCAGGCCGATCACCGCCGGGTTCAGCGCCACGATCAGCGACGCCCGCGAGGCGTTGATGTAGTGCAGGCCATAAAAGAAACACAGGTTGTAAAAGAAGATCCCGAAAAACCCCAGCAGCACCAATTGCAACCATTGCCTGGGGCTGGGTCGCACCAGCCGTACGCGGGTCAGGAGTAAAAACAGCAGCAACGCCGTACTGGCCAGAAGGAACCGCAAGCTGGCGGCAAACAGCGGGCTGAGGCTGTCAGCCAGAAACCGCCCGGCCACAAAGGTGCCGCCCCAGATCATGGTGACCATTGCCAGTGTCAAATAAACGGGCACATCGGACTGCCTGGACAGGCTTTGTTCACATGTGGACATAGGTCTCCGGGGTTGTGAGCGATTGGATGACGTATCATTGGGCTAATACTTGATCATCGTAAAATGAGTAAAAGCTCATGACACTCACGCAGTTGGAGATATTTTCCATCGTCGCCGAGCTGAACGGCTTCACGGCGGCGGCCAATCGCCTGGGGATTACCCAATCGGCAGTGTCCCACGCGTTGAAATCCCTGGAGCAGGAACTGGGCGTCGAATTGCTGCGCCGCCATCAATCCCAGGTTGAACTGAGTGATATCGGCCAGCAGCTCCTGCTGCGCGCGCGTGCCATGCTCGGGCTGGCCAATACCTTGCGCCAGGAAGCGGCGGATGCCCGGGGCATGAAGCGCGGCACCTTGCGCATCGGCTCGTTCGGCCCCACCTCGTCGATCAAGTTATTGCCCTTGATCCTGCAACACTACCGTGCCGAACATCCAGGCATTGAGGTACACATTGATGAAGGCCCGGACCGTCAGGTGATCCAATGGCTTGAAGAACGGCGGATCGATGTAGGATTTGTGGTGCTGCCTGACGAGCGTTTCGACACGGTGGCGCTGATGGAGGACCAGATGGTCGCGCTGCTGCCGGCCAATCATCCGCTGACGCCCCGCGACAGCGTGAGCCTGAGCGACTTGTGCCACGACCCTTTCGTGTTGACCGAGGCCGGATCCTCGGAGCTGGTGACACGGTTGTTCAACGCCGCCCGGCTGACACCCAATATCCGATTCCGCTGTTCGCAGTTGCTGAGTACCCTCGACACAGTGGGCCGCGGTGACGCGTTGACCCTGGTCGCCGAAGGCTCATTGCCGGAACAGAATGACAGCCGCTATGTGAAAAAGAATCTGTCACCCGCCGTGGCCCGACAGGTCGGCCTGGCCGTACTCGACCAACGCCAGGCATCACCGGCGGCGCTGGCGTTCCTCAAACTCGCCCAGCGGCTTGATTACCGATGAGCGGCATAAGTGCCAAGGGCCAACTATCATGGCTCGAACTTGAACTCTTCTTGCAGGGCGCTGCTTCCTGCCGGCATTTGAGAGCCTTCTTTCTTTGTTACAGGTTTCGCGAATGCCACTGAACGCCAAGACCCGCAAACGCAGCACCAGGATTGCCGTGACCCTCGCAAGCGGATTGCTCCCGGTCGTGCTGGGTGCTGTCATTCTTTATATGCAGGCTGAACGAACGCTTAAACAAAGCGCTGAACTAACTGCCGAAGACGCCATCCGCCAATTCGAACTGATGCTCGACAACACCGCTCAAGCTGCACGGGAATTACTGCCACTGGCCGGACAAAGTTGCATCGACGTCAACCTGGCGTTGCGCGAACAAGTCACCCGGCGTCCCTTCGTGCGTTCGACCAATCTGGTGTGGGATGACACCATTTATTGCAGTTCCTTGTTTGGCGACTATCACGAGAAGATTGCATCCGGGGACTATGCCGGTGGTCGCTTGCTATTAATGAAGGGCAACCCGGTCACGCCCGACACCGCACTGCTGGTGTATCGACTCGGCGAAGGCAAACGCGGCGTGATGAGTACACTCGATGGCTATCACCTAAGTAACGTCTTGCGCATGATCGGCGGCAAGACCCTGCTGGTTTTGCAAGTCGGCCCCCATTGGTTGTCCGCCGACGGCCAGTTTCATGAAGATGCCTTGCCCGAATTTCCGGTGGCGCAGACCAGGCTCGATTCTTCCCGTTACGCCTTTGGTGTAGAGGCCGGTTTTCCCGAAGGCCAAACCTGGCGCTACATGAGCAGTGAATATCCGCCGCTGTTCAGCCTGCTGATCTTTTTTGGTGTTGTTTCCGGCTTGATCGGGCATCTAGTGCAAAAACGGTCATCGTCACCGACTCATGAAATGAAGCGTGCGCTGGAAGCGGCGGAGTTCGTTCCGTATTTCCAGGCGGTTGTGCACGGTGACAGCAAAAAACTGTCGGGCATTGAAGTATTGATGCGCTGGAATCACCCAAAAGAGGGCCTGGTGCGTCCCGACCTGTTCATTCCATTCGCCGAATACTCCGGACTGATCGTGCCGATGACCCGCTCATTGATGCAACAGACCGCCGCATTGCTTGCGCCGCTGTCCACGTCGTTCGAGGAACCCTTTCACATCGGCATCAACATCACCGCCAGTCACTGCCAGGATCTGGACCTGGTCGAAGATTGCCGCCAATTCCTCGCAGCTTTCGCGCCGGGGTCCATTTACCTGGTGCTGGAATTGACCGAGCGCGAACTGATCGAGCCCACGGCCATTACCCTTCAACTGTTTGAGCAATTGCACGAGCTTGGGGTGAAGATCGCCATCGACGACTTCGGCACCGGCCACTCCAGCCTCGGCTATCTGCGCCAGTTCAACGTCGATTACCTGAAAATCGACCAGAGTTTCGTCGCCATGATCGGTATCGACACACTGTCCAGCCACATTCTGGACAGCATCATGGAACTTGCCGCCAAGCTCGAACTGGCGATGGTTGCAGAGGGTGTGGAAACCCAGGCACAAAGTGATTACCTGACCGCTCATAACGTTAACTTCCTGCAAGGCTATCTGTATGGGCGACCGATGCCTGGTGCGGAGTTCATTAGTGCATTAAGTGACCATTAACTAACGCTTTCAAGCGACGGGACAGCGATAGGACGCACCAATTTGAAACGAAAGACCACTCTTGGTTACATGAAAAAAAAGACATGATTTACTCTTGGCCCATTAACTACTACAATTTTTCATGCCTGCGGTTATTTGGCAGGTGAGCCATTTATCACCGAGTCGCTTCAAGGCTCTTGGCTTATAGCTTTGTTTGCGGTTGGTATCAGCCAAACACACTATTGGAGTAAAGATATTGTCCAGACTCGCTGAATTTCGTGCAGCTGAAAAAGCCCTTCAAGAGCAGCTCAAGCAGCTTGAGTCCCTGAAGAACGATGCCGGGCTCAAGAAAGAAATCGAATTCGAAGAAAAGCTCCAGGGGCTGATGAAAACCTACGGCAAGAGCCTGCGCGACATCATCGCCATTCTCGATCCGAAACCCGCCAAATCCGGCCTGCAACAGGCCTCGGCGCCTAAGACCCGCCGCGCTCGCGTGGTCAAGGTTTATCAGAACCCGCACACCGGTGAGCTGATTGAAACCAAGGGCGGCAATCACCGCGGCCTGAAAGCCTGGAAGGAACAATACGGTGCCTCCACCGTTGACTCCTGGTTGCGCGGCTAAGCATTTGCGCCGTAAAAAAAAGCCCTGCGAATGCAGGGCTTTTTCATGAATACCTGCTAAATGCAACGATATTGGCCGATCAACTCGCTACTTGCCGGCTAACTTCTGGCTTAATCCTTTTGGGTATCTAAACATTTCCGCATGGGCATAAAGCCTGAAGTCACTAAAGTCTTCGATTAAAGTTTCAAGGCGTTACGCGCAGCCTGTATTTCATCCAGGCTGGCCTTATAAGCCTCGGCCTGCCCGGCGTAGGAAAGAACGTAAGCTTTATTGGCGTCCACTGCAGCGACCAATGTTTGAGAAAGCACATGACGGCCGTTTTGCGTAATGGTGCAGGTGGTTTCCAGCGCCGATAACCGGCTCAAGGTAGTCGGATGAATCCGATTGCAGACACTTTGATAGCCGCCCTGAAAAAAGTCTTTCTGCACCGACTTGCGCATCTCCAGCAGCACGCCTTCCAGGTTAACCTGGTGACCGCTTTCCACCTGCGTCATGGTCAACTCCATCACCATCACCGGCGTGCCGCCTTGATCGACTTTCACCGCGCGCTGGCGGAAAACAGCGGAAGCGGCATCACTGGGCGCCATCTCTTCGACCTGCCAGCCGGCGGGCCAGGTCATGACCGGCATCTCGGCCTGAACGCCGGCAACCCAGGACAGCATGCCAACAAGGACGAACACCGATGTACCGAATCGAATCATTGCAATCAACACTCGCGTTTTGAGCCGTGAAGTCTGAGCCCAGGCCGGCTGTCAGGCAATAGCCGACGCTTTGGGTTTGGTGATGTCCGAACCCTTGCGTATCATTGTCGCCATTCGATAGCCCCGCTTATATTCCGGAGGGCCCATGAGCCTGCACGAACTGAACACCTTCCCCGGCGTCACCGCCCAACCCGATGCCGCGACGCAAAAATTTGTCTTCAACCACACCATGCTGCGGGTCAAGGACATCACCAGGTCGCTGGATTTCTACACGCGCATCCTCGGCTTTTCGCTGGTGGAAAAACGCGATTTCCCGGAAGCCGAATTCAGCCTGTACTTCCTCGCGCTGGTCGATAAATCACAGATCCCGGCCGACGCCGCCGCGCGCACCGAGTGGATGAAATCGATCCCCGGCATTCTCGAGCTGACCCACAACCACGGCACCGAAAACGATCCGGACTTCGCCTACCACAACGGCAACGCCGACCCGCGCGGCTTTGGCCACATCTGCATCTCGGTACCGGACATCGTCGCCGCGTGCGAGCGCTTTGAAGCACTGGGCTGTGACTTCCAAAAACGCCTGAACGACGGCCGCATGAAGAGCCTGGCGTTCATCAAGGACCCGGACAACTATTGGGTCGAGATCATCCAGCCTGCCCCGCTGTAAGCCTCACCGCAGAATCCCACAGAAAAGCAGCTTCCTCCATCGAAATGCCAGACACAAAAAACCCCATGATCGCTCATGGGGTTTTGTGTTTTCAGCCTCGGCGTTTATGCCGGGGCCGACGTGCGGATCAGATGATCGAAAGCGCTCAGGGAAGCCTTGGCGCCCTCGCCCACCGCGATCACGATCTGCTTGTACGGCACGGTGGTCACGTCACCGGCGGCGAACACGCCCGGTGTCGAGGTTTCACCACGGGCATCGACGATGATCTCGCCGCGCGGTGACAGCTCGATGGTGCCTTTGAGCCAATCGGTGTTGGGCAACAGACCGATCTGCACAAAGATCCCTTCCAGCTCCACGCTGCGCAGTTCGTCGGTCTGACGATCCTTGTAGCGCAGGCCGTTGACCTTTTGGCCATCGCCGGTCACTTCAGTGGTTTGCGCACTGGTGATCACGGTAACGTTCGGCAGGCTGTGCAACTTGCGCTGCAACACCGCGTCGGCGCGCAGTTGCACGTCGAACTCCAGCAGCGTGACATGGGACACGATACCGGCCAGGTCGATGGCCGCTTCGACGCCGGAGTTACCACCGCCTATCACCGCCACGCGCTTGCCTTTGAACAGTGGACCGTCACAGTGCGGGCAGTACGCCACGCCTTTGTTGCGGTATTGCTGCTCTCCCGGCACATTCATTTCACGCCACCGCGCGCCGGTCGCCAGGATCACGGTCTTGGCTTTGAGCTTGGCGCCGCTGGCGAATTGAATTTCATGCAGCTCGCCATTCGTGCCCGGCACCAGCTTGTCGGCACGTTGCAGGTTCATGATGTCCACGTCGTACTGCTTGACGTGTTCTTCCAGCGCCACAGCCAGTTTCGGCCCTTCGGTTTCCTGCACCGAAATGAAGTTCTCGATAGCCATGGTGTCCAGCACCTGGCCACCAAAGCGCTCAGCCGCGACACCGGTGCGAATGCCTTTACGCGCGGCGTAGATGGCCGCCGAAGCACCGGCCGGGCCACCGCCGACCACCAGCACATCAAAGGCTTCCTTGGCGCTGATCTTCTCGGCCTGACGCTCGATGCCGCTGGTGTCGATCTTGGCGATGATTTCTTCCAGCCCCATGCGGCCCTGGCCGAAGTTCACACCGTTAAGGTAGATGCTGGGCACCGCCATGATCTGGCGCTCATCGACTTCGGCCTGGAACAGTGCACCGTCGATGGCGACGTGACGGATATTCGGGTTCAACACGGCCATCAGGTTAAGTGCCTGGACCACGTCGGGGCAGTTCTGGCAGGACAGCGAGAAATAAGTCTCGAAGTTGAACTCGCCTTTGAGCGAACGGATCTGTTCGATGACTTCGACGCTGGCTTTCGAAGGGTGGCCGCCGACTTGCAGCAAGGCCAGCACCAACGAAGTGAATTCGTGGCCCATCGGGATGCCGGCGAATCGCAGGCTGATGTCGGCACCCGGGCGATTGATCGAGAACGATGGCTTGCGGGCATCGTCACCGTTGTCGAGCAACGTAATTTGAGTAGAAAGACTGGCAACGTCTTTCAGCAGTTCGAGCATTTCCCGGGATTTCGCACCGTCGTCGAGGGAGGCAACGATCTCGATCGGTTGGGTGACCCGTTCCAGGTACGATTTCAACTGGGCTTTAAGATTGGCGTCCAACATACGGGCGATTTCCTTTATTGAATTTCTTGCATAAAAAAACGCCCGAGCGAATCTCGCCCGGGCGTTTTTATTGGGCGGTGCAGCTTACTGAGTAGGTGCGGAGCTCCGCCCCGGGTTGCGCGTCACAGACTTAGATCTTGCCGACCAGGTCCAGGGACGGAGCCAGAGTGGCCTCGCCTTCTTTCCACTTGGCAGGGCAAACCTGGCCCGGGTGAGCAGCAACGTACTGGGCGGCCTTGATTTTGCGCAGCAGCTCGGAAGCGTCGCGACCCACGCCGCCGTCGTTCAGTTCGACGATTTTGATCTGGCCTTCAGGGTTGATCACGAAGGTGCCACGGTCAGCCAGACCTGCTTCTTCGATCAGCACGTCGAAGTTGCGGGAGATCACGTGAGTCGGGTCGCCGATCATGGTGTACTGGATTTTGCCGATGGCTGGCGAAGTGTTGTGCCAGGCAGCGTGAGCGAAGTGGGTGTCGGTGGAAACGCTGTAGATCTCGACGCCCAGCTTCTGGAATGCGTCGTAGTTGTCGGCCAGGTCTTCCAGCTCGGTCGGGCAAACGAAGGTGAAGTCGGCTGGGTAGAAGAACACGACCGACCACTTGCCTTTCAGGTCAGCGTCCGACACTTGTACGAAGTCGCCGTTTTTGTAGGCGGTAGCTTTGAACGGTTTAACTTGGCTGTTGATGATAGGCATCGTTGACTCTCCGTCAGGGGTTAAGAACTTGATGAAGTGAACTTTACCCACTCGACGGACGGTTGGCTCATTGGCAAACCTGATGCCGCTGATTGGCTTTCGCTATTAGCCAGAGGTATTAATAGAAGAAAACGATCTTGTGGGAGCGAGCCTGCTCGCGATGGTCGTCAACGATAACGCGCGCCTTCTGAAAGTACGCGACACCCTCAAGTTCATCGCGAGCAAGCTCGCTCCTACAAAGGTTTTTCCGTAAGACGTGTCATGCCGAGAAACGGACTGGCTTCGATGTAGCGTATGGCGGACTTCATGTCCTTCCAGCCCACGTAACTCATCAATGACTTCAAGTCCCAGCCGCTCTGATGTGCCCAGGAGGCAAAACCGCGGCGCAACGAGTGACTGGTGTAGTGTTCGGCGGCGATGCCAGAACGCTCAAGCGCCTGACGCAGCAATGGGATCACGCTGTTGGCGTGCAAGCCCTCCTCACTCAAATGGCCCCAGCGATCAATGCCGCGAAAAACCGGCCCGCGCACCAGAGCGGCTTCAGTGATCCAGGCGATGTATGCCTGCACCGGGCATAACCGCTGCAAGGCCGGTGTCTGGTAAGTCTTGCCGAAGTTTTCGCGGTCACTTTTACTGCGTGGCAGGTACAAGCTGATGCCGGATCCGGCTGTGGCTTGCACATGTTCGACCTGCAAACGACACAACTCGTCGCTACGGAAGCCTCGCCAGAAGCCCAATAGGATCAACGCTGTGTCGCGCCTGGCTCGCAACAACCCCGGTCGATCACCCTGACTCAGGGCTGTTTGCGCTTCTCGCTCCAGGGATTCGATCACTTGTTCCAGATGCTGAAGCTGCAATGGCTCGGCCTGTTTCTCCTGGGCCGGATGCAATGCACGAATCCCCTTGAATACCTTGCGTACCACCGGCGCTTTCGTCGGGTCGGCGAAGCCTTGGCTGTTGTGCCACTGCGCCAGCGCCGACAATCGCAGCTTTAAGGTGTTGATCGACAGCACACCGGCATGGGCGACCAGATAACGCGCCACGCTGTCGCCGGTGGCCGGCAGAAATCCACCCCAGGTCACTTCGAAGTGCTCGATGGCTGCGCGATAGCTGCGACGGGTGTTGTCGCGCGTGGCGGCTTGCAGGTAACGGTCCAGCTCTGTCATGGGTCGACTCTTGAAAATGTACCGTGTGAACAAGCACAAAACCGGTTTTCGGTGTCTCACACGGGGTAATACCAGTATATCCCGTGTCAAAAACATGCTGTATTTAACTTTTAAAATACAATGGTACAATGTGTATTTACGTAATACGTACCACATCACGAAATCGTAGGAGCAGTCATGGCCCGTGGCGGTGTAAATAAGGCAGTAGTGCAGGCTGCGCGTTTGGCGATCCTCGCTCGAGGCGAGAACCCCAGCATCGATGCAGTACGGATCGAAATGGGCAATACCGGCTCGAAAACCACGATTCATCGGTATTTGAAAGAACTGGGCGACGGCCCTGAAACGATGGAAACAGAACCCTCCGAGCCCATCGACGACGAGTTGCTGGCACTGGTTTCACGACTGGCACAACGTTTGAAGGAGCAGGCGCAATCACCGATCGATCAGGCTCGCGAACAGTTCGAATCGCAACGTAAAGCGCTGGAAACGCAGTTGGAAGAAGCCCGGGAAACCAACACCGAACTGCATCAGCAGTACGAAATCCAGAGCCTGGCACTGACCCAGGAATCCGAGGCGCTGCACGAAACCCGCGCCCTGCTGCAGACCGAGCAAACCCGCAATGCCGGGCTGAACCAGGCACTGGCCGATTTTGAATTACGCTTGCAGGACAAGGACGAGCAGATCCGCTCGCTGGAAGAAAAGCACCTGCATGCGCGCGACGCGCTGGAGCACTACCGCAATGCCGTCAAGGAGCAACGCGAGCAGGAACACAGCCGCCATGAAAGTCAGGTGCAGCAGTTGCAGATGGAGTTGCGTCAGGCCCAGCAAAGCGCGCTGGTGCGACAGGATGAAATCACCCAGTTGCACCGCGACAACGAGCGTTTGCTGACGGAAAATCGCGGCACCTTGCGCGAGCTGAGCCTGTTGCAGGAACAACTCAAGCAGAGCAACAACCGTCAGGACCAGTTGCTGGAGCAAGCCACCCGCGTCGACGGCGAACGCACCCTTCTCCAGGAACGCTTGCGCGTCGCCCTGCTGGAAAGTCAGTCGCTTAAACAGAATGTCGATGAACAGGCACAGATCAACAAGTCACTGGAAATCGAATTGACCAAGGCCCAGGCAGAGCTTGAAGAAAGTGTGCGCCTGGCCGCTACCATTGTGGCAGCGCCAGACGCAACGAAGGACGCTTAACCGGCGACCGGCGTACGCATGGTGACGAACTCTTCGGCGGCCGTTGGGTGTACGCCGATGGTTTCGTCGAAGTCGCGCTTGGTGGCGCCCGCCTTCAAGGCGATCGCCAGACCCTGGACGATTTCGCCAGCCTCCGGTCCGACCATGTGACATCCCAGCACCTTGTCAGTCTTGGCATCCACCACCAGCTTCATCAGCGTGCGCTCCTGGCATTCGGTCAGGGTCAGCTTCATTGGCCGGAAACGGCTTTCGAAGACCACCACCTCATGCCCGGCGTCGCGCGCTTCTTCTTCGGTCAGGCCGACGGTGCCGATGTTCGGCAAGCTGAACACCGCGGTCGGAATCATCTTGTAATCCACCGGGCGATACTGCTCAGGCTTGAACAAACGCCGCGCCACCGCCATGCCTTCGGCCAGTGCCACCGGCGTCAGTTGAACACGACCGATCACATCGCCCAGGGCAAGGATCGACGGCTCGGCGGTTTGATACTGCTCGTCCACTTCGACAAAACCTTTCTTGTCGAGTTTGACCCCGGTGTTTTCCAGTCCGAGATTGTCCAGCATCGGACGCCGGCCCGTGGCGTAGAACACACAATCAGCCTCCAGCTGGCGACCGTCCTTGAGCGTCACTTTCAAACTGCCATCGGCCTGCTTGTCGATACGCTCGATGTCGGCGTTGAATTGCAGGTTCATGCCGCGTTTGGTCAGCTCTTCCTGCAAATGCTTGCGCACCGAACCGTCGAAGCCGCGCAAGAACAATTCACCGCGATACAGCAGCGTTGTCTGCGCGCCGAGGCCATGGAAGATGCCGGCAAATTCGACCGCGATGTAACCGCCACCCACCACCAGCACGCGCTTGGGCAGCTCTTTGAGGAAGAACGCCTGGTTGGAACTGATCGCATGTTCGTGTCCCGGAATTTCCGGGATCTGCGGCCAGCCGCCGGTGGCGATCAATATGTTCTTCGCCGTGAAACGCTCGCCATTGATCTCGACGGTATGCGGGTCGACGATTTTCGCGTGACCTTCATGCAGGGTCACACCGCTGTTGACCAGCAGGTTGCGGTAAATGCCATTCAGGCGATTGATCTCGCGGTCCTTGTTGCCGATCAGCGTCGCCCAGTCGAACTGCGTTTCATCCAGGCTCCAGCCGAATCCCGACGCCTGCTCGAAGTCCTCGGCGAAATGCGCGCCATACACCAGCAGCTTTTTCGGCACGCAGCCGACGTTCACGCAAGTGCCACCCAGGTAGCGACTCTCGGCCACGGCCACTTTCGCGCCGAATCCGGCAGCAAATCGAGCCGCCCGCACACCGCCGGAACCGGCGCCAATCACATAAAGGTCAAAATCGTGGGCCATTTTCTATCTCCTCGGCAGGTGACCAGCATACCTGTGAGCGCTCGCTGGGCAAGCACCGCAAATGAAAAAGCCACCCGTAGGTGGCTTTTCAATACAAGAAGGTCGAGCGCGCTATCAGTACGCCTTGCCAGTCTTGTAGAAGTTCTCGAAGCAGAAGTTGGTTGCGTCGATGTAGCCTTCGGCGCCGCCGCAGTCGAAACGCTTGCCCTTGAACTTGTAGGCCATGACGCAGCCGTTCTGGGCTTGTTTCATCAGGGCGTCGGTGATCTGGATTTCACCGCCCTTGCCTGGCTCGGTCTGCTCGATCAGGTCGAAGATGTCCGGGGTCAGGATGTAGCGACCGATGATGGCCAGGTTCGACGGTGCGTCTTCCGGTTTTGGTTTTTCGACCATGCTGTGCACGCGGTAGATGTCGTCGCGGATCATCTCGCCGGCGATGACACCGTACTTGTTGGTCTCTTGTGGGTCGACTTCCTGGATGGCCACGATCGAGCAGCGGAACTGCTTGTACAGTTTGACCATCTGGGTCAGTACGCCGTCGCCTTCGAGGTTGACACACAGGTCGTCCGCCAGCACCACGGCGAACGGTTCGTCGCCGATCAGCGGACGGCCGGTCAGGATCGCGTGGCCCAAGCCTTTCATTTCAGTCTGGCGGGTGTAGGAGAACGAGCAGTTGTCGAGCAGTTTGCGGATGCCGACCAGGTATTTTTCCTTGTCGGTGCCTTTGATCTGGTTTTCCAGCTCGTAGCTGATGTCGAAATGGTCTTCCAGGGCGCGCTTGCCGCGACCGGTGACGATGGAGATTTCGTTCAAACCAGCGTCCAGTGCTTCTTCGACGCCGTACTGGATCAGTGGCTTGTTTACCACCGGCAGCATTTCCTTGGGCATGGCTTTAGTCGCTGGCAGGAAGCGAGTACCGTAACCGGCTGCTGGGAACAAGCATTTCTTGATCATATAAGTCCTTGAAAGGGCTGTGTGTACGAGTTTCGGCGCAGTCTAATCAGGCGGCGTGCACCTTACAATGCCCCGCACTGGCTAACCGATGCCATCATAGAGAAATATTCTGGCGGATAGTTCCGCAAGAGGTGGTGTTCGTCCTTCGGCAACCAGTAAGTGATAGCAGAGACCGCCAGGATTGCACGCCCTGTCTGCTGACAAACAATCACACCCCCTGCATCCTTCGACACCCGCCGGGTTATTTGGCGCTATCATGGCGCAATTGAACCAGCCAACGAGGCAGATAGATGTCGGCAGCAAAAAGCGTCAACGGGTACCTGATCAACAAGGCAAAAGACGGCCAGTGGTGGATAGGCAACGCTGGCGGCGAAAATATCGTCGGGCCTTTTCCGACCGAAGCCATGGCGATCGAAGTGGCGTCGGTGCTGGAGCTGGAACACCCGGAACCCAAACGACGCGGTAAAGACAAGAACTGACATGCCCACAGCCCTGCCATTGCGCAGGGCTTTTTTGTGACTGCTGAAGAAAAGTGGCCTTTCGCTATAATCTTTTGCCCGCAGCGCTGTCACAGGCTTTGCCCATGACTATGACGATGACAACGACATGACCCGATTTTTGCCACTGATTGCGGTATTGGCCCTGAGTGGCTGCGCGACGTCCGAAACCACCTACCTCAACAACGGCGAACAAGGCCTGGCCATTGATTGCTCCGGGGAAGCCAATTCCTGGGCGGCCTGCTATGAAAAGGCCGATGCCTCCTGCGCCGGTACCGGTTACCGCATCGTGGGCACCGACGGCACGCCGGCCCCCGAAGAAAGCGACAAGACCCTGGGGGTCGACGTCGGCAACTACAAGAACCGCAGCGTGGTGGTAGTCTGCAAGTAAGGCGCCCTGCCCCTACCTATTGAATGGAGTTAGCTTCTCAGCCGGAAATGCACGCGGTCGCGGCATTGCGTACATCAAAGGGGCGCAGCGGCACGTTGGAGATACGCTCATGGAGCTTGATCCCGCTGCCGCCGGAGCGCTCTTCGATATCGAATACGGCGGCCGGCCCCGATGACAGTTTCTGCGGCACGATCACCCGCACACCGTCTTTCTGTGGTTCGATCTGCAGGGCGCCGCGGCTGCCGGCGAGTTTTTCGCTCAGGCATTGCGCGTATTCATGAGGTTTCTTGCCGGAAATCACGTTCATGGTGGGCAGGGTCTCGTTGATGTCCGAGACACTTGCGCAACCACCTGTCGCCAACGCCATTGGCAGGACCCACACACCCCACTTCATACGAAACCTCCGATAAAGACCCTCCGACAGCGCAGAGGCGATTTTTCTCCGGGCCCGACAGCATTTATCGCTGAAAGAATGCCGGATAACCGTTTTTAATTGTCAAAGCGGGCTTAGACAGCCAGATAATAACGTCTGCGGGCTGATAAACTGCGCCCATTGCCCACTGCTATCGTTTTGATTTTGTAGAAAAAGCCCTTCTGGAGGCGCCCATGAAATTTATCCACCAGCGCGAGCACCTCAACGAAGACGACATCGTCGTCATTCAATGCTCGCAGATGTGCAACATCCGTTTGATGAACGACGCCAATTTCCGCAGCTTCAAGAATGGCGGCCGTCACACCTACCACGGTGGCGCGTTCGACACCTTCCCGGCCCGCATCACCGCGCCGAGCACCGGTTTCTGGAACATCACCATCGACACGGTCAACCGCCGGGCAATCAGCGTTACCCGCAAACCGACCCTGACCCATTCGATCAAGATCATCCGCCGCTCCAGCTCCAAACTGAGCTGAGTGACGTCCCCGCTCTTGAACAGAGCGTCAAACAGACAGGTATGACCGTGGCCCAGACAACCAAATACGTCATCAAATACAAGCTCAATGGCGAACGCCGCTTCGAATTCGCCCAACTGGAAAACGGCACCGAGGAAGAAGCGAAGGCGGCACTGGACGCTTTGCACGGCCAGGGCGAAGACGTCATCAGCGACATCAGTGTGAGCAAAGCGCTGTAACGCCATCCGCACGTTGAAATTCGGCCGCAAGCACCGGAGTGTCCGCATCATCAGAGCTTTCTAAACTGGTCCCTCAATCATGTGAGGCCCGGTAATGAGCGAGAATTACCTGAACAGACTGGATTGGCCTCTGCTTGAACAGCAACTCGATCAGGACGGCTGCGCGGTCATCCCGTCGCTGTTGAGCCACAAGGCGTGTGATGACATCAGCGCCTTGTACGCCCAATCCGAGCCTTTTCGTTCGCAAGTGATCATGGCCCGTCATGGTTTCGGTCGAGGCGAGTACAAATACTTCCGATACCCGCTACCGGACCTCGTGGCCCGGCTGCGCACTTCGCTGTACCCGCGATTGGTGCCGATCGCCAATCGCTGGCATGAGCAGATGGGCTTGCCGGGCCGGTTCCCTGACACTCATGAAGCCTTTCTCGAACGTTGTCATGCCGCTGGTCAGGAACGACCGACACCCTTGTTGCTGCAATACGGGCCGCAGGACTACAACTGCCTGCATCAAGATCTGTACGGCGAACACGTCTTCCCGCTGCAAATAGCGATTCTTCTGTCAGAACCGGGTGAAGATTTCACCGGTGGCGAGTTCGTGCTGACCGAGCAGCGCCCGCGCATGCAGTCACGCCCGCAGGTCATCGGCCTGAAAAAAGGTGACGGCTTGATCTTTGCAGTCAATCAGCGCCCGGTCAAAGGTGCGCGCGGTTACTATCGAGTGACCCTGCGCCACGGCGTCAGTCGCCTGCACAGCGGAAAACGGCATACCCTTGGCATTATCTTCCACGACGCATCATGAACCCCATGAATCCGACCACCTTTGACCTGTTTGCCGACGAAGTGCCCGAGCAGCAACCTCGGCGCGAGCGGATCGGCGAACAATCCTGGGTCTTGAGAGGCTTTGCCCTGCTCTGGCTGGAGCGCTTGTTGCCTGAACTAAAGGCGGTACTTGCGACTGCGCCGTTTCGGCAGATGGTCACGCCGGGCGGTTTCACCATGTCGGTCGCCTTGAGCAGCTGCGGTACATGGGGCTGGACCACCGACCGCAGCGGTTATCGTTATACCCGCAACGATCCGGAGACTGGCCGGCCCTGGCCACCCATGCCTGAAGTGTTCCTCCAACTGGCGCAAGCAGCGGCGCGGGAAGCAGGGTTCACGGAGTTCGTGCCGGACTCCTGCCTGATCAACCGCTATATCCCCGGTGCGAAAATGTCGTTGCATCAGGATAAAGACGAACAGTCCTACGCGGCGCCTATTGTTTCGGTGTCACTGGGGTTGCCGGCCATGTTCCTGTTCGGCGGCTTTGAACGCGGTGATAAAAGCCAACGGGTGCCGTTGTTGCATGGCGACATTGTGGTCTGGGGCGGTGTCGATCGCTTGCGTTATCACGGCGTCCTGCCGATCAAGGATGGCCAGCACCCGCATTTGGGTCAGCAGCGAATCAACTTCACTTTTCGCACGGCTGGATGATGCATTGGAGTTTGACCGCAAGCGCCGGAGTGTGGGCGTACTGGCGAGTGGTTAATCTGCGACAAACGGGTCAACGGATATAAAGCCATGACAAGCCAATCGACAAAAATCAGCACCGAAAACGATCCACGCTGGGCCGCTGTTGTCGCCCGCGATCCACAGGCGGACGGGCAGTTTGTCTACGCGGTGAAAACCACCGGGATCTACTGCAATCCCAGCAGCCTGGCACGCTTGCCCAAGCCGCAAAATGTCGAATTCTTCGAAACCGCCGAGCTGGCTCAAGCGGCGGGTTATCGTCCAAGCAAACGCGCGGCGAAGGATCAGAGCGAGATGGCCGCCCGGCATGCCGCCACTGTGGCCGCCGCGTGCCGTCAGATCGAAATCGCCGAAGAGCTTCCTGCACTGAACGAGCTGGCGGAGGCCGCGGGCCTGAGCAGCTTTCACTTCCATCGGGTGTTCAAGGCCGTCACCGGCCTGACGCCCAAGGGTTACGCCGCGGCCCATCGCTCACGCCGGGTACGGGAGCGGCTGGCGGATGGCGGTTCGGTCACTGACGCCTTGTACGATGCCGGCTTCAACTCCAACGGGCGTTTCTATGAGGCGGCGGATCAGGTGCTGGGCATGAAACCCGCCGATTACCGCGCCGCCGGCCAGAACAACGACATTCGTTTTGCCGTCGGCCAGTGTTCCCTCGGGGCGATTCTGGTGGCGCAAAGCGAGCGCGGAGTGTGCGCGATCCTGTTGGGTGATGATCCGCAGCAACTGGTCTGCGATCTGCAGGACAAGTTTCGCCGGGCCAATCTGATCGGTGCCGATCAAGCCTTCGAACAGTTGATCGCCAGGGTCGTGGGTTTTATCGAAGCCCCGGCCCTGGGCCTGGACTTGCCACTGGATGTGCGCGGCACGGCGTTTCAGGAACGGGTCTGGCAAGCCTTGCGGGAAATACCTGTCGGCAGCACCGCCAGTTACGCCGATATCGCTCAGCGCATCGGCGCGCCGAAAGCGGTTCGCGCCGTGGCACAAGCCTGCGGCGCCAACAGCCTGGCGGTGGCGATCCCCTGCCACCGCGTGGTGCGCAGCGATGGCAATCTATCGGGGTATCGCTGGGGGGTGGAGCGTAAACGGCAGTTGCTCGATCGAGAAAGCACCACCTCCCCCTTGCAGGAGAAGCCGGTCGACGCTCGATTGCTCGCGATGGACTCAAGAACGCCGCGTTGAGCCAATATATACACGTAATCGTTAACGACCATCGCGAGCAAGCTCGCTCCTACAGGGGGGGTGTGCCCAATCAGCGGTTCACATCCACCACAACCCGCCCACGCAATTGCCCGGCCAGCAGGCGTGGAGCGGCATCAATGGCCTCACTCAAGCCGATTTCGTGGCTGATCAACGGCAGCAGATTGAAATCCAGATCCTGCGCCAGGCGACGCCACGCTTCCACGCGCTTGGCTTTGGGTTGCGTCACACTGTTGATGCCGGCGAGGGTCACGCCTCGCAAAATGAACGGAGCGACCGAAGCAGGGAAATCCATGCCCTGGGCCAGGCCACAGGCGGCGACGGTGCCATTGGCATTGGTGCTGGCACAGGCGTTGGCCAGGGTGTAGCTGCCGACCGAGTCGATGACTGCCGCCCAGCGTTCCTTGGCCAGTGGCTTGCCAGGCTCGGACAGTGTGGCGCGATCGATGATTTCGCTGGCGCCCAATTGCTTGAGGTAGTCGTGCTCCGAGGTACGCCCCGTGGACGCGACCACCCTGTAACCGAGTTTGCTCAACAGTGCGATGGCGAAACTGCCCACGCCGCCATTGGCGCCTGTGACCAGCACTTCGCCTTGCTCGGGCGTCACACCGTTATGTTCCAGCGCGAGGATGCACAACATCGCCGTGTAACCGGCGGTGCCGATGGCCATGGCTTGCGCAGCGCTAAATGCCGTGGGCAGCGGAATCAGCCAATCGCCATTCAGGCGCGCTTTCTGCGCCAGGCCGCCCCAATGCCCTTCGCCTACACCCCAGCCATTGAGCAGGACCTGGTCACCGGCCTTGTAATCCGGATGCCCGCTGACTTCGACAGTCCCCGCCAGATCGATCCCTGGCACCATCGGGAATTTGCGCACCACCGGGCTGCTGCCGGTAATCGCTAGGCCATCCTTGAAATTCAGCGTGCTATACGCCACACGCACAGTCACGTCGCCCTCGGGCAGTTGATCGTCGTTGATCTGTTGCAGGGTGGCCCGGTAACCGCTGTCGTCTTTGTCGATCAAAATGCCATTGAACATGATTGCCTCCGGTGGGTTCACCTGTTTCGTGTGATTTAAATACCACATCGCAAAAAAATGCCGCACTCGACTTTAAGCCAATTCATGACACTACCGAGGCTGTAAACAAAACATGACTGGTCTTGGGTCAGCCATGCTGCTACAAATCCTGATCTACCGTCCCTGCCCGATTCCACCGTCGGAGAACACCCAAAATGAGCCAATGGCCAGACACCCGCATTCTTGACCTGCTAGGAATCGAACTGCCCATCATCCAGGGACCGATGGCCGGCGCCACCAACGCTTCCATGGTCATCGCGGCGAGCAACGCCGGTGGTCTGGGCTCCATGCCGGCAGCGATGCTGAGTATCGAGCAATTGCGCGAGGAGCTGAAAACCATTCGCCAACACACTCAGCGCCCGATCAACGTCAACTTCTTCTGCCATCAACCGCCGGAGGCCGACGAGCAACGGGCGCAAGACTGGAAGAGTCTGCTGGAACCCTACTACCGCGAATTGGGCGTTGACTTCGATGCGCCGACACCGGTGTCCAATCGTGCGCCGTTCGATGCCGCGGGCTGCGAAGTGATCGAGGAATTGCGCCCGGAAGTCGTGAGCTTCCACTTTGGCCTGCCGGAAAGATCCCTGTTGGACCGGGTAAAAGCCACTGGGGCAAAAGTGCTGTCCTCGGCCACCACGGTCGAAGAAGCCATCTGGCTTGAGCAGCATGGCTGTGACGCGATCATCGCCATGGGTTACGAAGCGGGTGGACACCGCGGGATGTTTCTCAGCGATGACCTGAACAGTCAGGTCGGGACTTTCGCACTGGTGCCGCAAGTCGTCGATGCGGTGAAAGTGCCGGTGATTGCCGCCGGCGGCATTGCCGATGCGCGCGGTGTGGCGGCAGCGTTCATGCTGGGCGCTTCGGCGGTGCAAGTCGGGACAGCGTATCTGTTTACCCCGGAAGCCAAGGTCAGTGCGTCGCATCACAAGGCGTTGCGTACAGCGAAAGAAAGTGAGACTGCCGTCACCAACCTGTTCACAGGGCGTCCCGCGCGCGGAATTCTCAATCGGGTGATGCGCGAACTCGGGTCGATGAGCGCCAAGGCACCGGCCTTCCCGCTGGCCGGTGGTGCGCTGATGCCGTTGCGGGCCAAAGGTGAAGCGGACTTCAGCAACCTCTGGGCCGGGCAGGCGTTCACCCTGGGGGTTGAATTAACGACTGCGGAACTGACCCGGCGGCTGGCCGAGGAAGGCTTGGCGAAATTACTTCGCCGCTGAACAAGCTCCCTCGCCACAAAAGCACAACCTCGTTAAGAGTTTTCTTACTTCAGATCAGCCAAGTTCCGTTCACAGGTATTTCGCTATATATTTAAATACATAGCGATTCCCCCCCGTGCAATATTCGCCTGTAACGGAGCCGTTTCATGACCCTGCGTGCCTCACGTTTTGCCCCCATCTTGCTGACTGTATTCGCCTTCGGCTCTGCCCAGGCCGATGAAGTCCAGGTGGCTGTCGCCGCCAACTTCACCGCGCCGATTCAGGCGATTGCCGCCGATTTCGAAAAAGACACCGGCCACAAACTGGTGACTTCGTTCGGCGCAACCGGTCAGTTCTATACCCAGATCAAGAATGGCGCGCCGTTCGAAGTGTTCCTGTCGGCGGACGACACCACCCCGGAAAAACTGGAAAAGGAAGGTGACACCGTCAAGGGTTCGCGCTTTACCTACGCCATTGGCACCCTGGCGCTTTGGTCGGCCAAGGAAGGCTATGTCGATGCCAAGGGCAATGTCCTGAGCGACAACCAGTACAGGCATCTGTCCATCGCCAACCCGAAAACCGCGCCTTATGGCCTGGCAGCCACTCAAGTACTGGCCAAACAAGGCCTGACCGACACGGTCAAGGACAAGATCGTTGAAGGCCAGAACATCACCCAGGCCTACCAGTTCGTGTCCACTGGCAACGCCGAGTTGGGCTTCGTGGCCTTGTCGCAGATCTACAAAGACGGCAAAGTCACCGGCGGCTCGGCCTGGATCGTTCCGGCCGACTTGCATAACCCGATCAAACAAGACGCGGTGATTCTCAACAAGGGTAAGAACAACCCGGCCGCCAAGGCACTGGTTGATTACCTCAAGGGTCCGAAAGCCGCTGCTGTCATCAAATCCTACGGTTACCAACTCTAAATGACGCTCACGAGTGCCGATTTTTCCGCTATCTGGCTGACCCTGAAACTGGCGTCCATGACGACCGTCATCCTGTTGGTGATCGGCACTCCGCTGGCGTTGTGGCTCTCGCGCACTCAATCCTGGTTGCGCGGTCCGGTCGGGGCGATTGTTGCCCTGCCCCTGGTGTTGCCGCCCACGGTGATCGGTTTTTATCTGTTGCTCGCGCTCGGCCCGAACGGGTTCGTCGGCCACTTCACCCAGTCACTGGGGCTTGGCACCCTCACCTTCAGTTTTGCCGGGTTGGTCATCGGCTCGGTGCTGTACTCGATGCCGTTCGTGGTCCAGCCGCTGCAAAACGCCTTTTCCGCCATTGGCACTCGTCCGCTGGAAGTGGCCGCGACGTTGCGCGCCAATCCCTGGGACACCTTTTTCAGTGTGACTCTGCCCCTGGCCCGTCCCGGCTTCATCACTGCGGCCATTCTGGGTTTTGCTCACACCGTCGGCGAGTTCGGCGTGGTGCTGATGATCGGCGGCAACATTCCCGACAAGACCCGTGTGGTTTCGGTGCAAATCTACGATCACGTCGAAGCCATGGAATACGCCCAGGCCCATTGGTTGGCCGGGGCAATGCTGGTGTTCTCCTTTGCGGTCCTGCTGGCGCTGTACTCCAGTCGCAAAACCAAAGCGGGCTGGAGCTGATCGATGATTAAAACGCGCCTGACGTTGAGTTACCCGGGGTTCGTCCTGGATGTCGATTTGCAGTTGCCCGGCCGTGGCGTTACGGCTCTTTATGGACATTCCGGTTCGGGCAAGACCACCTGCCTGCGCTGCATCGCTGGACTGGAACGGGCCGATCAGGGCTTTATCCAGGTCAATGACGAAGTCTGGCAGGACAGCGACAAGAAGCTTTTCGTCGCACCGCACAAACGTGCGCTGGGTTACGTGTTTCAGGAAGCCAGTCTGTTCCCGCATCTGTCGGTGCTGGCCAATCTGGAATTCGGTCTGAAACGCATCCCGAAACACCAGCGCCAGGTCGACATGGCCCACGCGACCGAATTGCTCGGGATCGGCCACCTGCTCGATCGCCATCCGCAACACCTGTCGGGTGGTGAACGGCAACGCATTGGCATCGCCCGCGCCCTGCTTACCAGCCCGAAACTGTTGTTGATGGACGAACCGCTAGCGGCGCTGGATGCCCGACGCAAAGGTGAGATCCTGCCTTACCTGCAACGGCTCCACGATGAACTGGACATCCCCGTGCTGTACGTCAGTCATTCCCAGGATGAAGTGGCGCGCCTGGCCGACCATATTGTATTGCTCAGCGACGGCAAGGCGCTGGCCAGCGGTCCTATCGGCCAGACCCTGGCCCGCCTCGACTTGCCCTTGGCGCTGGGCGATAACGCCGGCGTGGTGATTGAAGGTTGCGTCAGCGCCTATGACGCTCACTATCAGTTGCTGACCCTGCAACTGCCCGATACGGACCTGAAAATTCGCGTGGCACACACGCCGATGGCGGCGGGCCAGGCGTTGCGCTGCAAGGTTCAGGCGCGTGACGTGAGCTTGAGCCTGCACAGTGTCGAACACAGCAGCATCCTCAATCGCCTGCCGGTCACCGTGGTCAGTGAATTGGGTGCCGACAACGCTGCCCACGTGCTGGTGCGCCTGGATGCGGCGGGCACGCCACTGCTGGCGCGCATCACGCGCTTTTCCCGCGACCAGTTGAACATACATCCCGGCCAGCAACTCTGGGCGCAGATCAAGGCCGTGGCCGTCCTGGCCTAGGCGTAGCAGCACGGGTAAACGCGCTGGCACGACTGCTGAGGCGTGAGGTCAATGGCTGTAACGCCCCCGGATTCCTCGCCCAGGACAATCGCCATGCCCGATGCGCTGCCGCCCGATTTGCGTTATGTCGATGACACCCTGCCCGGCATCAGCCGCAAGAAACTGCGCGGCAAGTTCTGCTACTTCGATCCGGCTGGCCAGCGCATTACCGATCCGGACGAGATTCAGCGCATCAATTCCCTCGCGGTGCCGCCAGCCTACACCGATGTATGGATCTGCGCAGACCCTCGGGGGCATCTGCAAGCCACCGGCCGCGATGCGCGCGGTCGCAAGCAGTACCGCTATCACCCGCGCTGGCGAGAAGTACGCGACAGCGACAAGTACTCACGTCTGCGGGATTTCGGCCTGGCCCTGCCGAAACTGCGCAAGCAGCTGGAAGCGTTATTGGCCGCACCAGGTTTGAGCCGAGACAAGGTCATGGCCACCGTCATCACCTTGCTCGATGCCACGCTGATCCGGGTTGGCAACACTCAATCCGCACGGGACAACCGCTCCTACGGCCTGACCACCTTGCGCAGTCGTCATGTGGAAATCAACGGCAGCGCGATCCTGTTCCAGTTTCGCGGCAAAAGCGGCGTCGAACATCAAATCACCGTGAAGGATCGGCGCCTGGCGCGGATCATCAAGCGCTGCCAGGACATTCCGGGGCAAAACCTCTTTCAATACCTCGATGAAAACGGCGAGCGGCACACCATCACGTCCAACGACGTCAACAGTTACCTGCAAACCCTGACCGGTGCCGACTTCACCGCCAAGGACTATCGCACCTGGGCCGGCAGTGCCCTGGCGCTGGCGGTGTTGCGCAAATTGCAGTGGCAGCCGGAATCGGAGGCGAAACGGCATGTGGTGGAGATGGTGAAAAACGTTGCCAGACAGTTGGGCAATACCCCAGCGGTGTGCCGCAAATGCTACATCCATCCGGCGGTACTCGAGAGCTTTGTGCTGGGTGCCCTGGCCGAATTGCCCCGGCCGAGAACCCGCAAAGGCTTGCGCGCCGAAGAAGTCGGCCTGGCGATGTTGCTGGAGAAACTGGCATCTGAACCGACGAACTGACCCGCCTATTTTTTGCACGATTACAAATGACTTCTATAGTTGATCTGTACACGAATCAGCTGCGGTGAAGCCATGGAAGACATATTCGTCGTCAAGCGTTGCAACAAGATCATCATTCATGGCCGCCGGGCCGGAGAAACCGGTCACCCCCCCCCCGATGCCGCTGTCTGGTACCGCATAAACGATACCCGCACCAACGGTTTCATAGGTGACGGCTACGATCTTGAAGAAGACGCCCAACGCGTCTGCCGCCAGCTGAATGCCAGATCACAAGTCACGGCCCGACAAGGCTGAAGAGCCTTTGCGGGCCATTTTACGGGTCTATACTGAAAAGAGCTGAAGGATCAGCCCCCATCGGTAGAAAGCTCGCTCCCAGCGGGCTTTTTACTGTGCTGCCAGGTGCCTTCAACGGAGGTGTTTCCCATGTCCGAAAAAGAGTCCATCACCACCCTGCTTACCCTGCTTGATTCCCGTCAGGTTCGCCTGGCTGCGGCATGCAAGGAAATCGCTGATTGGGTCGATCATCAAGGCGGACATCCGACTGCCCTGAGGATTCGCGATCGCCTGAATGACATCGAAAAGGATACACCGCTGATCCGCAACACCTTGTCGTCGCTCAAACCTGTCGACCCACCGCTGCCACGGTTCAGATGAATCGATCCGGACAGTCGATGCGAAGATACGGTCTGACAGTGCAGGCATGATCGGCGACATTCTCGTCACCGAGTGTGTGCCTGCCCGATCATTTCGTGCTTCACCCCCAACCCAGCCAGGCGCTGGGATTTTTTTGTACCAAGACAGGCAACGAACGTCACCACTCGCGTGGGGTCCAACGATCACACGTCACGAGGAGACGTCCCGATGGTTACTCACTTCAAAGTCAGCGGGCATCTGGCCTGCGGTCACAAAGGCAACAACCTCACCTCGACCCGTGAACTCAACCGGGTCAAATGCAGAAGCTGCCGAAATACCGAAGCGTACAAAGAGGCGCGCAAAGCCCAACGCAACGCTGCCCGACGCGCCGCGCGCAAAACCAAAGCCACCCAAACCGTTACTGACTGGCGCCAGAGCTGGACCGAGCGCCTGACCGCCCTGCCCGGGTTGCAAAGACTGCCCCGTGGCTTTACCGGCCAACCTTTCGTATGACCGACGACTTGGGCGGTCGAGTCGATTCGACCCGACCGCCCGAGGCGTGCGAACCGGAAAATGGATTGAACAAGGCCGCTGCTATTGAGTGGTTGTATTGACGCAAGCTGGCTAAAGGATCTCGCGCAATGTCATGCGCTTGAAGGCCTCGACCAATCCCCGTCCTTCCTCAGGCGCGCAGGAGATCGCCAGGCGCATGGTCGCCTCACCCAAGCAGCGGCGTCGGCAAACTGGTGCTGTTGTCGGGTCGCGGTGAGCTCGAAGCGGAACAGGCCGAACGCGTGGTGCAAAACAGTGGCGTCGACTGGACCATCCTGCGTGGCAGCTGGTTCTGTCAGAATTTCAGCGAAGCGCACTTTCTCGAACCGATCCTGCAAGGCGAGCTGGCCTTGCCCGTCGGCGACATCGCCGAGCCTTTTGTCGACGTGGAAGACATCGCCGAGATCGCGGTCGCCGCGCTGATCCAGCCCAGGCATTGCGGCCAGTTCTATGAGCTGACCGGACCGAGAGCACTGACCTTTGCCGGCGCCGTTACCGAGATCGCCCGGGCGACAGATCGCGATATCAGTTTCGTCGCAGTACCGCCGGACGCCTATCGCCAGGCACTGGAGCAGGAACAGTTGCCGACTGAGTTGATCGACCTGGTGTTGTATCTGTTCACCACGGTACTCGACCGTCGCAATACGCCCGTTACTGATGGCGTGCAACGAGCACTGGGACGGCCGGCGCGAGACTTTTCCGATTATGTCCGACGCACCGCTAAGACGGGGATCTGGAACCATGAGGGTTGAGTGCCGACGTACTGCATTGGCGACAATCAGCTTCCTCGACTAGGGTCACCTTCGTGTCGAACTGCGATGCCTTTATTGGCAGGAGCCTGATAAGGAGGAAACAATGTCATCCATTCGTAGTGCGGAACAAACCTATCGCCAGTGGTCCAGCCCGATCCTGCTCGAACTCAAGGAGCGAGAACATCAACTGGCCCCGTCAGACCGCGAGGCGCTGCAAAATATTCTGCTGGAAAGGAGGCTGATTAATAGCGGCAATCCTAACGGCAGCGATCGACGCAAGACAGAACCTGGCACTGGCGGTTGAGTCGGAAATCGTAGAAAGCACGTAGACCAAAAGCCCGGCTAAACACCGGGCTTCTTGTTTTCCGCTCGTCAGGCGCGCAGCACCTTTCCCCTCACCGCTCTTCCAACGCTATACACCCCTTTGCTTGGAAGACTCAAATGATGAACAGAAAAATGGCTGCGCTCACGTTGGCGGGTCTGATGTCGAGCTGCTCGTTCTTTACGCAGGCTGCCGAGACGACAAAGCAGGGATCCGCTGTTCCCCCTGCTGCGATTCCCGGACTCAACCAGGCTCAGGGCGCTGAGTCCAACGAAGAAAAGGCCGATAAAATTGGCGAGGAAGCGGCAGGCTCAAATTCCGGAGCCGATTCACAAGCCCTGGAAAAAGAGGCGGAGTCCTCGAGTAACTCGAAGGACGACGGGGAAAAACAAGGGAAGTAGCAACTCGGAAGGCCGAGTACTCTCACCGCTCGACCCGCTCTATAATGCTCCCTGACTTCTGCACTCCTGTAGGGAGTTTTTCCTTGTCTGCGATTTACTGAGCAACCTTCTCCGCGCATCCTGGGCTAGTCTTTCCTCTCTTGAGCAAAATCGAACGATCACTCCTTTTTCCATTGCCTTTTGAGGGTTCGTAAACGTGAAAGGCAAATTGATTGGCACTACTGTCGTCGTGACCCTTTTGGCTGCCGTGACTTACGGGGTGAGCACGTGGGAGGCCAGCAAGAATCGGCGGCAGGAAGCACTGTGCAAGGTTGCACAAGAGCATCTCAAGACCGTGCAGATCGAAGCACGCGCCATGGCAACCGGTTTGTCCGTCGAAGGCTATGCCGAAGCGGAAAAAGCCGAGGTGGGCAAACTCATCACCGCGCTGGATACCGCCAACACCAAAGAGGAAGTGGAAGCAGTCATCACGGAGCACTCCGCCACGGTCCAGGCACAGGTTGCCGCAACGGATGCGGAAGTGAAATCCCGGGGCGACCAACCCTTTCTCGGGCAACAGCTCAAGGAACAGCGAATAACGACTGACGTGAAGCTGGAAATCCAGCGCGCCGAGAAAGCGGTCAGTACGGCGTGTGAATGAGGTGTGGGCGGTATTTGAAACTCTGAAAATAACGTCACGCATTTGCCTCACGATCAAGGACGTCCGCATTCCATTGATTGATACTCTTGCGAGCTGTAGTGGTCTAATGAAACCGGACACCCATTTAGACGAGAATGCTCGCCAGATCGAGGTGTCAGATGACCAAACAACGCCCTTCCTTTTCTGCTGAATTCAAACGCGAGGCTGCCGACCTCGTACTCAAGCAAAACTACAGCGACATCGAAGCCAGCCGGTCACTCGGCATTGGTGAGTCGGCACTGCGCCGCTGGGTTGACCAAGTTCAGAAAGAGCGCCAAGGCGTCACCCCTCAGAGCAAGGCGCTGACCCCGGAACAACAAAAGATTCAGGAGCTGGAAGCCCGGATCGCTCGACTTGAGCGATGGTACGGGAAGCCTAGTTTATCTTGCCGTTGGCTGACCTATAAAAAGGCCGTCATTGCGACGGCCTAGTTTCTCAGGATCGGAATTATTCGCCGCGATGGCTTTCCATGTCAGCAATGACCTGTGCAGATACGTCGAACACGAGGTGGTGGTTGTCGAACAGATCGTCCTGATCCGACACGAGGTCGACGGCGATATGCCCGCAGTTGAACATCAGCAATAGTTGATCGCCGTCCGGCAGCGTGACGATACGAATAGCTTCGGCTTCACCAGTGGTAGAGATGATGGCTTTGGCGATAAGCAGACGCGTGTGTGAATCAATGTGTAGGACTGGCATGGCGGTGTGCTCCACACTTAGCAGGAATTTGGCGGGCGCCCCTGCAAATGGGAAATCGGCGCACCTTTGAGTGTAGCGCACCGTCGGGAGTTCGGATCAGCGCCAGGAGTAGTTGATGCTTACTGTGGCAGTGGTAATTCATGTCGCCCCCTTGGACTACCGGGACGGCATCGTTCATGCTTCATGATTTTTCAATGTTGGGATTTGGGCATGTTGGAAAGGTAAGTTGTCATCAAATTCACTTGGGCAGGCGTGGTGAGGGTTCTATGTTTGTCGCCAGCCGGAGTGGTGCCCTTCTGCCTCTTGCTTTACGTGCCTTAGGGCAGCGCAAACACCCCAGCTTGGGTTCAGGCTGTCGGCTCTATTGCTGCGATTATTGCCGCGTGGCTGATTCCTTATCAGCACGAACAGGTACGAACACGAAAGCAGAAGGAAGACTTGCTTGCCTCTGTGGCTTGGTTGGCATTACGTGTGAAGAACTCCTTCGATCACATGGCGGACGTGATTGGCAGGTCAGAATCGAGGGCACGGGATAATTGGTTGTTCCTGGCACAACCCAACGATTGGGTAATACATCGGGATGCTGCTCGCGAATTTCCGCTCACGGGCTTCACAAGCGACGAAATAGCGTTGTTGCTTTCTCTTCGCTCGATAACAGAATTTGGTGCGTCGTGCGCCGAAACACTCAGAGCGTGGGACTTCGATGACAGCCCACATCTGGCCCACGATTTCCCACATAACGAAGGGATCGTATTTCATCGACCGCAGATTGATTGGGTTTTGCGCAATCTTTCACGGAATGCACCGGGCTAAGACCCTGCCTGACGGAAAGGGGACAAAACGCACTTTCTTACGAGATGCCACATTTCCTATGACAAACAACATTTTCTAAGAACAAGCGTTAGATCTTATGGAGCACACGGTTAATGTGTTCTCACTGCGCGTCCCTGGACCAAAACGTGTCCAGTTTAGGCGGTCATTTGTTTATCGGCATGTGGAGAAGACGGTACATCAAGCGCTGGTGCAGAAGCTTGCTCGGATGGTGAGCAGCCTCCATGCCGCACGGCTGCTCTTGGAGGAAGGATTTGTTCAAGAGCAGGCTGCTCTGCAACGAATTCTTGACGAAATCATTGAAGATGTTTCGTTTCTCTCCTTCTCGGTAATATCGGGAAATTCAGAACCGTCACACAAGAATTATCTTGAGTGGTTCTTTCAGGAGGAATTTGATCCCAATGACGCCGTCGTGTCGTCCAAGGCACGGCCATCGGTGCCGAGGCAAAAGATTCGGGCGTACTTGGATCGATGCGTAAGCGGCCCAAAAGGCTCAAGCAAGGACCTGGACGCATACAAAACTGTGAGCAAGGCATATTCTGGTTTCGTCCATGCCGCGTCACCGCAAATCATGGATATGTATGGCGGGGCTCCACCGAGGTTCCACATGCGCGGCATGCAAGGAACCGAGAGACAAGCGGAGCACAGTGCAGACCTTTGGAACTGCTTTTATCGGGGCATCATGGCTTGCTGCTTGTCAGCAAAGGCCTTCGGTGAAGAAGAACTATTTGTCTCGATTCGAAAATTCGAAGCTGAATTTTTGCGAGAAACCGGTAACGATTACCAGTCGAATGAGTGGCCAAGATGTAGGCCCCTGCCCTCAGTCTAAGCGGTCCTACATGAAGGTAGCCGCCGTGTGTTTAACAGACACGCAACAGACACGAAAACCGCCCGCCCAACAAAAAAGGCCTACGCCGCTAAGCGTAAGCCCTTGATATTCATGGTGCCCGAAGCCGGAATCGAACCGGCACGCCCTTACGAGCGGGGGATTTTAAGTCCCATGCGTCTACCAGTTTCGCCATTCGGGCGGTAGCGCGGTGAATCAGAGGGGGGAAATATATACATCCCGTCCCGGTGAAGCAAGGTCGGGAGTGCGATTTTCAAGACTAAATCTTGCTGATTCCGAAAAATAAAAAACTTCGCAAATCATGGACCTACGAAGTTTTCTTGCAGTGATCGACAAAGTCGGTACCAAATCGCTGCCGGGAGATTTTGCAATCCAGCGACAAATCCCCGTATTTCAATAGCCTGGCACTTACACTCCCCCCCGCACCGTCAAGAAACAAGTCCTCGCCGAACACAGGTATCGTCGCCACTTGTCAGTGGAATCGACATAGGTATAAACCTTTGGGCGAGGGAGTGATTCAACTGGTTATCAAGAACGGGTTCCCGACGGAAATAGCGACTCTGGCCAACGCCTATACTTTAACTATCATGGGCGTCGGTAGCGACGATATTTCGCAATGCAACGCCTGCCCCATTATCCTTTTCATTATCTCTAACCCGTTTGGATTGGCGTCGGCAGGCCATTGTCGAAGCCTTTTAAGGCCATATGAATGAAGTCTTCCGCGAAGCGCTCACCCAATGCCCCGCAGCGCAAGGAGTTGACACCCAGCACCCTTCCATTTGCCGTGGTCGGGATCGGTGCCTCCGCTGGCGGACTGCAAGCGCTCAAGTCGTTTTTTGAACACATGCCCGCTGACAGCGGCATGGCATTTGTCATTATTCTTCATCTATCGCCTAATCACGAAAGCGTCGCGGACCGGATTATCCAGGACGTCACCCAAATGCCGGTCCGCCAAGTGACTGACACGATTGGCATTGAAAAAAACACCGTGTACGTCATCTCTCCGGCCCATGACCTGAAGATGAACGATGGTTATCTTTCGGTGACATCCTCGGATCGCTTGCCTGGATCACACATTGCCATTGACCTGTTCTTTCGGGACCTGGCGGATGTACACAAGGAGCGGGCCTTTTGCGTGGTGCTCTCGGGCACTGGCTCCGATGGCGCGGTCGGTCTGTCGCGGATCAAGGAGCAAGGCGGTATCACGCTGGTCCAGGCCCCGGAAGATGCCGAGTTCGACGGCATGCCGCGGGCAGCCATCGACACGCAAATGGTCGATCTGGTGCTGCCTGTCGTGGAGATGCCGCAAAAATTGCTGGAGCTTTGGCGCAACTCGCAAGCCATCACCCTGCCGACCGCCAATGACCCGGAATTCAAGGCCCTGCCACCGTCTACCGAACGCGACGCCACCCTCGCCGAACAACTGCTACAAGACATTTTGCAGCAATTGCGCGTGGGTACTGGCCACGACTTCAAACACTACAAGCGTGCAACGGTACTGCGTCGCATTGAACGCCGCCTGCAAGTGACCGCTCAACCGGATTTGGCTGCCTACTACCAATACCTGCAAACCCACCCGGAAGAAACCAAGGCATTGCTGGGCGACATGCTGATCGGGGTCACCAATTTCTTCCGCGACCGCGATGCGTTCGAGGCACTGCAACGCGATGTCATTCCGAACCTGGTCACTTCGCTAAGAGAAACCCTGCCGTATCGAGAAGAAATCCGTGTCTGGTCGGCCGGCTGCTCGACGGGCGAAGAAGCCTACAGCCTGGCCATCCTGTTAAGCGACCAGCTGACGCTTGAAGCCAATCCTGCCAGGTTGCAGATCTTCGCTACCGACATCGATGATCGTGCCATCGCCTTTGGCCGTGCCGGCGCCTATCCCGAAGCGATCGTGACCGACGTTCCCCCTTCGCGTATGCGTCAGTACTTCACACGGGAAAACCAGCACTATCGCGTGCGCAAGGAAATCCGCGAAAAAGTGCTGTTCGCCAAACACAGCCTGTTGCTGGATCCGCCGTTCTCCCAAATCGATCTGATCGTCTGCAGAAACCTGCTGATCTATCTCGACCGCGAGGTGCAGCGCGACATCATGCAGATGTTCCATTTTGCCTTGAGGCCGGGCGGCTATCTTTTTCTGGGCACTTCCGAGTCCGCTGATGGTTGCCTGGACCTGTTTACCCCAGTGGACAAGCGTAACCGCATCTTCCGCGCCAAAAGCGTTTCGACCGGCGTCCGGCGTGCGCCAGCCATGCCTCGGGGTGGCTATGCACGGACCACAGCTGCCGCCAGCCCCATTGAAACGACGGTGCCACGCAAAGTCTCTTACGCCGATATTCACCTGCGAGCGCTGGAAAAGGCCGCCCCGCCGAGCATCATTGTCGACAGTAACGCCAACATCCTGCACATGAGCGAAGGCGCCGGGCGCTTCCTGCGCTACGTTGCCGGTGAGATTTCCCGCAATCTGCTGACGCTGGCTCACCCGGACCTGCGCCTTGAAATCCGCACTACCCTGTTCCAGGCAAACCAGGCGGGGGTGCCGGTCACGTCCCGCAAAGTCCGCTTCGAACGTGATCAGAATAACTACCTGATCGACCTGACGGCACACCCGCTCAACGATGAAAAAACAGAAACCGACTATGTGCTGGTGACCTTCGAGGAACGCAGTGTCGACCCTCAAGACCTGCGGGATGTCGCCGTTAATCAAACTGAAAACCAGATGCTGGTCAACCTTGAGCATGAGCTGCAACGTACCAAGCTGCACTTGCAGGAAACGATCGAGCAGTCGGAAGTCTCCAGCGAGGAACTGAAGGCCTCGAACGAGGAAATGCAGGCCATCAACGAAGAGCTGCGTTCGGCCACCGAAGAACTGGAAACCAGCAAGGAAGAATTGCAGTCGATCAACGAAGAGTTGCTGACGGTCAACTACGAACTCAAGACCAAGGTTGAAGAAACCGACAAGATCAACGACTACCTCACCAACCTGATTGCCTCCACCGACATTGCCACGGTGTTCGTCGATCGCAACATGCGCATCCGCTGGTTCACCCCGCGGGCCACTGACATTTTCAGCATGCTGCCCGTCGACACCGGTCGCTCGTTGCTGGACATCACCCATCGCCTCGAATATCCGGAACTGGCAGAGGACGCGGCGACCGTCTTCGAATCGCTGAACATGATCGAACGCGAGGTCAGCAGCAACGACCAGCGCTGGTATATCGCCCGCTTGCTGCCCTATCGCTCCAGCGAAGATCACATCGACGGCACGGTACTGACCTTTATCGACATCACCAAGCGTCGCACGGCGGAAGATGAGTTACGCCTGAATGAAGAACGCATGCGCCTGGTCGCCGAAAGCACACACGATTTCGCCATCATCATTCTCGATGAGCATGGCGTGATCACCGACTGGAACACCGGCGCCGAGCTGATATTTGGCTACACCAAAGCGGAAGTACTCGGCGCTTACTACGACCTTATCTTCTCGCCCGAGGATCGTGCCGCCGGCATACCGGCGCTGGAGTTGAAAGCAGCCCGTGAGCAGGGACGCGGCGAAGACGAACGCTGGCACCTGCGCAAGGACGGCAGCCGCTTTTATTGCAGCGGTGAAGTCACGCTGCTTAAGGGAGAGAATCTGGAGGGTTACGTCAAAATTGCCCGTGACCTGACCGGTCATAAGCGCATGCACGACGAACAAAGCCAGAAACTCGCCGAAACCCAGACCAGCAGCCACCTCAAGGACGAGTTCTTTGCAGTGATGTCTCACGAACTCAAGCACCCGCTCAATCTCATTCAGCTCAATGCCGAACTGCTGCGCCGCCTGCCCGTCACCAAAACCGCCGGGCCGGCCATGAAAGCCGTGAACACCATCTGCGATGCCGTTTCGAGTCAGGCGCGGATCATCGACGACCTGCTGGACGTCGCCCGAGTACGCACCGGCAAACTCAAGCTGAAAAAACAGGCAGTGGACCTGGGGCGAATTCTCCAGGATATCTATACCGTGGTGATCAATGACCAGCATCCGTGCGAGGTCACGCTGCATGTACCGCAACCGCCCGAGCCGCCCCTGGTGGTCGATGCCGACAGCACGCGCCTGGAACAGATCGTCTGGAACCTGGTAAATAACGCGTTGAAGTTCACACCCAAAGATGGTCGTGTCGAGCTGGTCGCCCATCGCGTCGAGGACATGGCCCAGCTGGACGTCATCGATAGCGGCGTGGGACTTGAAGGGGACAACCTGCACAAGGTGTTTGACCTCTTCAGCCAGGCGGACAACCAGCACACCAGCCATCAGCGTGAAGGCCTGGGCATAGGCCTGTCGTTGGTGCGGCAACTGGTGGAAGCTCACGGCGGCTCGGTGGATGTCACGTCCGAAGGCATTGGCCGAGGCTGCACCTTTACCATCCGGCTACCGCTTTCCCAGCCTTCACAGCAGCCTAGCGAGCACCCGGCCGTCGCAGAACCGGGACGTCTGGTTGGCCAGAAAGTCCTGCTGGTGGACGACTCCCGAGACGTCATGGAAGTCCTGCAGATGCTGCTGGAAATGGAAGACGCTCACGTGGAGGCTTTCAATGATCCGTTGCAAGCTCTCAAGGCCGCGAAGGACAGCAACTATGACGTCATCATTTCGGACATCGGGATGCCTGCCATGGATGGCCATCAATTCATCCAGGCCATCCGACAGTTTTCCCAACTGAAACACACCCCAGCCATCGCCCTTACAGGCTATACAAACAGCAATGACCAGAGAAAAGCCAGGCAGTCCGGATTCAACTACCACGTGAGCAAACCGGTTTCCCACGATGACTTCATTGACATCATCGACGAGGCTTGCAACGCTCGGCCTTATTGAGGGAGGTGGGGGAAAATCCCCATACCTGTAGGAGAGGTCACAGATTTGCGGTCAGCCAAAACCACTGTGGGAGCGAGCCTGCTCGCGAATGCGGAGTACCAGTCGACATCATCGTTGCCTGACACCCTGCTATCGCGAGCAGCTTTGCTTCTACAGGGGGGAATGCGTACGAGCATACACGCATGTATGAGTTGCCAATGCAGTTTCCTGCGGGCAATAAAAAACCCCGTAGATCATCGATCTACGGGGTTGTTTATAGTGGAGGCCGAGGTCGGAATCGAACCGGCGTAGGCGGATTTGCAATCCGCTGCATAACCATTTTGCTACTCGGCCTCAAAACATTTGCTGTCAGTAGCGCGACATCAAATGCGTACAAACTTGGAGCGGGAAACGAGACTCGAACTCGCGACCCCGACCTTGGCAAGGTCGTGCTCTACCAACTGAGCTATTCCCGCGTCTTGGTGTGGCGCATTCTATAGAATCCAGAAGCCCCGTCAACCCTTTGATTCAAAAAAGTTTTATTTCTTTTCAACGTCGGTCTTCAGATGCGGCCAGGCAGCCCGCAGGTACTGGACCATGGACCACAACGTCAGGCCGGCAGACACCATCAGCAAGGCGTAACCCAGCGCTACCCAGAAGCTGAAGCTCGACGGATTGGCCAGCAGGATCACCAGCGCCAGCATCTGCGCGGCGGTTTTCCATTTGCCCAGGTTCGACACGGCCACATGGGCACGCGCGCCGAGTTCGGCCATCCACTCACGCAGGGCGGACACCACGATCTCGCGACCGATGATCACGGCAGCCGGCAGCGTGAGCCACAGATTGCCGTGTTCCTGCACCAGCAGTACCAGTGCAACGGCAACCATCAACTTGTCGGCAACGGGATCGAGAAAAGCCCCGAACGGCGTGCTTTGCTCCAGACGGCGGGCCAGATACCCGTCCAGCCAGTCCGTGGCAGCGGCAAATGCGAAGACCGAGGCTGACGCCAGGTAGCTCCATTGGTAAGGCAGGTAAAACAGTAAAATGAAGATCGGTATGAGCAGGACGCGTAGAACGGTAATCAGATTAGGGATATTCATCGGCACAACTGGCTACGAGGTGAGGGGGCATTCTACTCGCTGTGCAGATTTGCATAAATCAACTCTGCGAGCTTTTTACTGATCCCGGGTGCTTTGGCGATCTCTTCGATGCTGGCACGAGACAGCTCCTGCAATCCACCAAAATGTTTCAACAAATCGCGTCGACGAGTGGGTCCGACACCGGCAACGCCCTCAAGCGTAGACGTTCGACGGGTTTTTCCGCGTCGGGCACGGTGCCCGGTAATGGCGAAGCGGTGAGCTTCGTCACGAATCTGCTGGATCAAATGCAGCGCGGGGGAATCTCCGCGCAAGGTGAATTCATGGGCGGCGTCATTAAGGTACAGGGTTTCGAAGCCGGCCTTGCGCGTGGCCCCCTTGGCCACGCCGAGAAGGATCAGGTCCGGCACCGCCAGCTCATTGAGCACGTCGCGGGCCATGGATAGCTGCCCCTTGCCGCCGTCCACCAGCAGGATGTCCGGCAGCTTGCCCTCCCCGTCCTTCAGCTTGCTGAAGCGTCGCGTCAGCGCCTGATGCATCGCCGCGTAGTCATCCCCGGCCGTCACGCCTTCGATGTTGTAGCGACGGTAGTCGGACTTGATCGGGCCTTCGGGGCCGAACACCACGCAAGACGCCACGGTCGCTTCACCGCTGGAGTGACTGATGTCATAGCACTCAAGTCGCTGCGGTGGCTCGTCCAGCTTCAATACGTCTGCCAGCGCGTCGAAGCGCGCCGTGATGTGCTGACGGTTCGCCAGACGTGCGCCCAACGCCTGCTCCGCGTTGGTCACCGCCAGTTGCTGCCAGCGTGCTCGTGTACCGCGCACCCGGTGACTGATGGTCAGTTCGCGACCACGTAGCTCTTCGATGGCCGCAATCAGGGTCGGAAAGTCCTCGTGAACCACGTTGACGATCAACTCGCTGGGCAAGTCGCGTTCAGGGCTGCTGATGAAGTACTGGCCAAGAAATGCTGCCATGACTTCGGAAACGTCCTCTTCAATACCGACTTGCGGGAAGAAGTTCTTGCTGCCCAGCACCCGCCCACCGCGCACGCTGATCAAATGCACGCAGGCGCCGCCGGGATTGACGAACGCCGCGATCACGTCGACATCACCGGTCCCACCTTCCATGCTCTGCTGGTCCTGCACCCGCCGCAGCAGCGAAATCTGGTCGCGCAACTCGGCGGCGCGCTCGAACTCCAGGTTGATCGCTGCCTCTTCCATGGCCGTTGATAACTCATCGGTCAGCGCATTGCTGCGACCTTCAAGAAACATCACCGAGTGCCGGACGTCCTCGGCATACACTTCGGGCTCGACCAGACCGACACAAGGCGCCTTGCAGCGCTTGATCTGGTATTGAAGGCAAGGTCGCGTGCGGTTCTTGTAATAGCTGTCTTCGCACTGGCGAACGAAAAACGTCTTTTGCAGCAGGCTCAGGCTTTCGCGAATCGCACCGGCGCTGGGATAAGGTCCGAAATACTTGCCCTTGGCCTTCTTCGCCCCACGATGGATGCTCAGACGTGGAAATTGGCCATCGGAAAGAAATACGTAGGGGTAGGACTTGTCGTCCCGCAGCAGGATGTTGTACGGCGGACGCCATTCCTTGATCAGCGTCTGCTCAAGCAGCAACGCCTCGGTTTCGTTGGCCGTGATGGTCGTTTCGACCTGGGCGATACGCGCCACCAGCGCGGCCGTCTTGGGCGCGAGGCCGGTTTTTCGGAAGTAGCTCGACAGGCGATTCTTGAGATTCTTGGCCTTGCCGACATACAGCAGGCGCGCATCGCTATCGAACATGCGGTACACACCGGGGCGCCCACTGACGGTCGACAGAAAGGCACTTGGATCAAAGGTATCAGTCATTTTCAGAGGCTGGCATCAACCATGCCGTGACGAACCGCCAGCAGCGTCAACTCGACATCACTGCTGATCGAAAGCTTTTCGAAAATGCGGTAACGGTAGGTATTTACGGTTTTTGGCGACAGGCACAGCTTGTCGGAAATGATCTGGACCTTCTGGCAACCAACGATCATCAACGCAATCTGGATCTCCCGCTCGGACAAGGCATCGAAGGGCGAATCGTTGGTCGGCTGGAAGGATTTGATCGCCAGTTGCTGGGCGATTTGCGGACTGATGTAACGCTGCCCGGCGAATACCAGGCGGATGGCCTGGACCATTTCCGGCAAACCCGCACCTTTGGTCAGGTAGCCCGCGGCACCGGCCTGCAACAAACGTGTAGGAAACGGATCTTCCTCACAGACAGTCACCGCGACGACCTTGATGTCCGGATGACTGCGCAACAATTTGCGAGTGGCTTCAAGACCGCCGATACCGGGCATCTTGACGTCCATCAAGACCACATCGGGTTTCAGTTCACGGGCCTTGAGCAGGGACTCTTCCCCCGATTCAGCCTGGCCGACCACTTGCAGGCCATCGATGTCAGCCAGCATTCGTGTAATGCCTGTACGAACGAGATCATGGTCATCGACCACTAGCACCCTAATCAAGCAGACACCTCGCGATATGGTCTTATTGAGTTGTCGACACCTTAGCAAAAAAGCTTCTGGCAGACCTAGCGGAAAGCGTCATATAAAAAGTTTCAATGTATCTTGTAAGCCCGGTGCCAAGCGTGTTTCAGCGATGCGGACCTTCGACGTCGCGCTGCATTCTCAGAGAACACTCGTCCGTTCCCACCACTTGCAATCCCTTTCTTTCATATAACGCCCGCGCCGGGTTGTTTTCAAAAACCGTCAAGCGCAATGCCGGGCGCCGTTCCTGGCCAGCCATGGCAAAAACCTGATCGATCGCCCAGGATCCGGCACCTTGCCGGCGAAACCCCTCGGAAATCTGCAATTCGCGGATGTAGAGTGCCCTGGCGTCTCGACTCAGGCTGACGTACCCCACTTTGTTCTCGCCGCGCATGATCAAGCGATTTTCGCGACCAGCCCAAGCGACGTCGAATGCTTCGTCCTGCCACAGCAGATCATGCTCGATGTAATAACGCAGCATATTGCTGCAGGTCAGTACACGGGCAAATTCAAGATCGCACTCAGTTGCTGCACGCCATTCAAATTCCATCACGTCTCGATTGCATTTTTGCGGGGGTACGAAGTGTGTCACAACCGCCGGGGCGCTCAAGCAATAGAAAACGCCATTCATGCCCGATAGCATTTTCTGATTGAATACTCGTACCGGGCTCTTGTAAGCTCGACGCATCCATCGGAGACAACCCATGCTCAACGCCCTCTCACAGCTCCATACCGCCAGCGCCCTGCGCTCGGTTGCGGCTGCCCGGGTGAATGACGTTTGTGTTCCGGTCAGCTTTTATTTTGGGTATTGGTTTAGCCACTGGCGCGCCTGATACCCACACGGCGCCCACTTTAAACGGGTCGCCACCAGAGAATTCTCAACCCCCGGTCGGCCTCCCGACCGGGGGTTTTGTTTTTTCAGCCCTGAACAATTTTTAGCAACACACCAGACATTTAGAGGATCAAGAACATGAACTACGCCACTTATTACCGTTACGACAGTTTTACCGCCTGGCGATTTACCACCCTCCGCTCGGGACAGCCTGCCGCCTCCGATCGGTCACCCACAGGTGGCAAGCACACACACGCAGCCAATCCGGCCAATTGTCGAACACCCCAGTAGGGCCGAGTGCGCGGGAACGAACCCGCTGACCGCCCAGGAAACCTGAATATGAACTCGTCCGTCTCTGCTTTGCCGCTGTCCACCTTGAGCCCTGCCAATGAAGCGCTGACCCTGCGTCTGCCCAGCTCGTTGCAACTCAAACAGCAACTGCCGCTCACCAACGCACTGACCCAGCAAGTCGCGGCCCACCGCCAGGCCGTTCGCGCGATCCTCAACGGTGAAGATTCCCGCCTGCTGGTCGTCGTCGGCCCCTGCTCGATCCACGACCCTGAATCCGCCCTCGAATACGCCGGCAATCTGGCCCGCCTGGCTGCCGAAGTCAGCGACGAAATGCTGCTGGTGATGCGCGCTTACGTCGAAAAACCCCGCACCACGGTCGGTTGGAAAGGCCTGGCCTACGATCCGCACCTGGATGGCAGCGACGACATGGCTGGCGGTCTGACCCTGTCCCGCCAGCTGATGCGCGAAATGCTCCTGCTGGGCTTGCCGGTGGCGACTGAACTGCTGCAACCCATGGCCGCCGGTTACTTCGACGACTTGCTCAGCTGGGTAGCCATTGGCGCCCGCACCACCGAATCGCAGATCCATCGCGAGATGGCCAGCGGCCTGAGCATGCCGGTAGGCTTCAAAAACGGCACCGACGGCGGTGTCGCGGTCGCCAGCGACGCGATGCGCTCGGCTGCCCATCCGCATCGTCATTTCGGCGTCGATAGCCAGGGGCACCCCGCGATCATCCAGACTCCGGGCAACGCAGACACCCATCTGGTACTGCGCGGCGGTCATCAGGGGCCTAACTACGACCGCGTGAGCGTGGCCAAGGTACACGGCGACTTGACTCGCCTGAAGATCCCGGCCCGGATCATGGTCGACTGCAGCCACGCCAATAGCGGCAAGGATCCGATGCGTCAGCCGGCGGTGTTCAATGACGTGCTTGAACAGCGCCTGCAAGGTGACCGCTCGCTGATCGGCATGATGGTCGAGAGCCATTTGTTCGAGGGCTGCCAGCCGCTGAGCCCATCGCTGAAGTACGGCGTGTCGGTTACTGATGGTTGCCTGGGCTGGAGTGGGACGGAACAGCTGTTGCGTCAAGCGGCAGGCCAGCTTCGCGCACTGCGTGATTAAGAGCGCTCGGCATGCTCAAAGGGTGGATAGGTGTTCCGACTGGCACCTTATCCACCCCACCTTTTCGGCGCTCTTCTATTCCGTTTTCGCCAGATGACCGCGTCCTTTTCATACATCGCGTCGACGTCCGAGTGTTTTAGAGTGAGGCGCAAGGCTCCTCCCTCTGACCGCTGAAAAAGGACAAAAACATGCAAAGGAATGCAGACACTCATTACCCGATCCTGCTGGTTCATGGGCTCTTCGGATTTGACCGGATCGGCACCTTCGAACTCTTCCATGACATCAAACAGGCGCTCCGAAACGCCGGAGCGCGGGTATTCGTACCGCACCTGTCGGCCACCCACAGTAACGAAGCACGGGGCGAACAGCTGCTGGCGCAAATCGTACGGGTGCTGGAAGGCACTGGTGCAAGCAAAGTCAACCTGATCGGTCACAGCCAGGGCGCACTGGCCGCTCGTTATGCAGCAGCGGTCGCAGCGCAATCGGTTGCTTCGGTGACGTCGGTCAGCGGACCAAACCACGGCTCCGAGCTGGCCGATTTCCTGCGCAAGGCGCTTACGCCCGCAAGCCTGCCTGAGCAGATAGCCGAGACGGTCGCGACCCTGTTCGCTGACTTTTTGTCGTTACTCAGCGGCAGGCGCAACCTGCCGCAAGACGCCGTCGCCGCACTCAATGCCCTGACCACGGAAGGCGTAGGCGCATTCAATGACAAATTCCCCCAAGGCCTGCCAAAAACCTGGGGTGGCAAGGGCTGCGGACAGGTCAACGGTGTTCGCTATTATTCCTGGAGCGGCATCTTGTCAGGAAAGCTCCTGGATGGTGGTTTGAACTCACTTGATCCATTCCACGGATTTCTGCGGGCCTTTTCCCGGTATTTCATAACCGAAGCCGGGCAAAACGATGGCATGGTCGGCCGCTACAGCTCCCATCTGGGGACGGTAATCCGTTCCGACTATCCGCTGGATCACCTGGGCACCCTCCGTCAGACAGGCTTCCCCCTCGCGAAACACATTGACCCGATCGATCTCTACGTGCAGCACGCCGAACGCCTGAAAAAAGCCGGTCTTTGATCCTGATGTCACTCACATGCCCCCTGTAGGTTCTTCGCAGCGGAAGTTAGAGGAGAAATAGCGCGCTGAATCCGGTAGGCTGCTCATTTTACCGAATATTGAAAGGAGTATTTTCCCATGGCTAGAGCCACTGCCCGCCACATCCTCGTTGCCAGCGAAGCCAAGTGCACCGAACTCAAGGCCCAGATCGAGGCTGGCGCAGATTTCGCCGAAATCGCCAAAGCCAGCTCCACTTGCCCTTCCAGCCGCCAGGGCGGTGACCTGGGTTCGTTCGGTCCGGGCCAGATGGTCAAGGAATTTGACACCGTGGTCTTCAGCGCACCGCTCAACGTCGTGCAAGGCCCGGTCAAGACCCAGTTCGGCTACCACCTGCTGGAAGTGACCAGCCGTCAGGACTGATCGACGCCTGGTTTTCCTTCACAGCGGCCCGCCTATTGGTGGGCCGTCGTGTTTCAGATACGTAATTCGGCTGGCGAGGGACGCGCCGCTAGCGTACAAATTGTCGTTAACGACCACCCGGCTCTAAGGCTGACAATGCGACTGGCTTTCCCTACTGTGTTATTCACTGCCGTGGCCCTGTTGTTGGGCGCCGCCGGTGTGAACGCCGCACCGCAACATGCGTTGACCGTTTACGGCGAACCGGCCAAATACCCTGCCGGTTTCAGTCACTTCGCCTACACCAATCCGCAGGCCCCCAAGGGCGGCACGATGCGTCGTTCGGCGATCGAAATCGGTCACTTCGACCATGTGTTGCCGTACATCGACAAAGGCATCGGTGTCACGCAGATCGATGGCCTGCTCTACTCCCCCCTGGCCCAGCGCTCGCTGGACGAGCCTTACACCGTTTATGGCCTGGTGGCGCAGAAAATGGAACGCTCCGATGACGGGCTGTCGCTGCGCTTCTACCTCAACCCCATGGCACGCTTTGCCGATGGCAAACCCATCACGGCCGAGGACGTGCGCTACACCTTCGATCTGTTGATGACCCAGGGCAGCCTGCGCTATCGCACGCAGTTCGCCGACGTCAAAGGCGTCGAAGTGGAATCGCCGCTGACCGTGCGTTTCGATTTCAAGAACAACGAAAACCGCACCCTGCCCCTGGACATCGCCACCCTGCCGGTATTTCCCGAACACTGGTGGAAAACCCGCGATTTCGCCGGTGGCGGCGGTTACGAAGCACCGCTGGGCAGCGGCCCGTACAGGGTGGGCAAGGTCGACTCCGGACGCAGCATCACCTTTGAGCGTAACGCCGACTGGTGGGGCAAGGACTTGCCGGTCAGTCGCGGCCTCTACAATTTCGATCATTTCAGTATCGAGTACTTTGGCGATACCGACGTTGCCCGTCAGGTGCTGCGCGGCGGCGCCTACGACTACAACCGCGAATTTTCCGCCACCGGTTACTCCATCGGCTATGAAAGCCCGGCCCTGAGCGACGGTCGCCTGCAAAAAGCCCACCTGGCCACAGAAGCACCGCAACCGAGCCAGGGCTTTGTGTTCAACCTGCAAAAGCCGATATTCCAGGATCGCCGGGTGCGCCAGGCGCTGGTCATGCTCTGGGATTTCGAATGGAGCAACCGGCAGATGATGCGCAATCTGTACATCCGCCAGCAGAGCTTCTTTTCCAACACCGAACTTGCCGCACGGCAACTGCCGGATGCCGGTGAACTGGCCATTCTCGAACCGCTGCGCGGACAAATCCCGGACGAAGTCTTTACCAAGGTGTTCGAAGCCCCGAAAACCGATGGCAGCGGCTTGATTCGCGATAAACAGCTACAAGCGCTGGACCTGCTCGAACAGGCCGGCTGGAAACCCAAAGGCGATCAACTGGTCAACGCCGACGGTGAACCACTGAGCTTCACGTTCCTGGTCAGCCAGAACGGCATGGACCGCTTGCTCCTGCCGTACAAACGCACGCTGAAGCAGATCGGCATCGACCTGAACATCCGTCGCATCGACGCGTCACAGTACGTCAATCGCCTGATGAGCCGAGACTACGACATGATCGTCACCGGCTACCCGGTCACCACTTCACCGGGGGGCGAACTGTTCAACTATTTCGGCTCCGCCGCGGCCACCGATCCCGGCTCCAACAACTACATGGTCCTGAAGAACCCGGCGGTGGACACCCTGATCAACGGACTGGTGCGCGCCGACAACAAGGCCGACATGTTGCGCTACGCCCATGCGCTGGACCGGGTGCTGCAATGGAGCTACTACTGGATTCCCAACTATTACCCGCCGGGAACGTCCACCGTGTGGTGGAATCGCTTCGGCATCCCCAACGTGCAGGCCAGCAATGACGAGGCCATCGAGAGCTGGTGGGAAGTAAGCACCACGCCGCTGACCAACCAGCAGATGACCGCCGAGCGCATTCGCCGTGGCAGCCCCGGAGGACCGCATTAATGTGGACTTACATACTGCGGCGCTTGCTGCTGATCATTCCGACGCTGGTAATCATTCTTCTGGTCAACTTCGTGATCGTCCAGGCCGCACCGGGCGGCCCGGTGGAACAGGCCATCGCCCATCTGCAAGGCATTGGCGGGGCCGGTGTCGGCGGCGGTTCCGGCGAGTCCATGAGTGGCACTTCCCGGGCCAGTCGCGGCCTCGATCCACAGCTGATCAAAGACATCGAAAAACAGTACGGCTTCGACAAACCGGCCCATGAACGGCTCTGGCTGATGCTCACCAGCTACGCGCGCCTGGACTTCGGCAAGAGCTTCTTCCGCGGCGCCACGGTCACCGACCTGATCCTGCAGAAGATGCCGGTGACCATTTCCCTCGGCCTTTGGGCGACACTGATCACCTACCTGGTATCGATTCCATTGGGCATCCGCAAGGCGGTGCATCATGGCAGTCATTTCGATATCTGGAGCAGTACGGCGATCATCATCGGCTACGCGATGCCGGCGTTTCTCTTCGCGATGTTCCTGATCGTGGTGTTCGCCGGCGGCACTTCCCTGAATTGGTTCCCGGTACGCGGGCTGGTGTCGGACAATTTCGAGTCGCTGTCGACCCTGGGCAAAATCGCCGATTACTTCTGGCACCTGGTGCTGCCGGTGACGGCGCTGGTGATCGGTGGTTTCGCCACCTTGACCATCCTGACCAAGAACTCGTTCCTCAATGAAATCACCCGGCAATACGTGGTCACCGCCCGCGCCAAAGGTTTGAGTGAGCGCCGGGTGCTGTATGGTCATGTGTTCCGCAATGCCATGCTGCTGGTGGTGTCGGGGATTCCCCAGGCCTTTATCAGTGTGTTTTTTGCCGGCTCCTTGCTGATCGAAGTGATCTTCTCCCTCGATGGCCTGGGTCGCATGAGCTACGAGGCCGCAGTTTCACGGGACTATCCAGTGGTGTTCGGCTCGCTGTTCATCTTCACCCTGTTCGGTCTCTTGATAAAACTGGTGGGCGACCTGTGCTACACCCTGGTCGACCCGCGTATCGACTTCGCCGCGAGGAATGCCTGATGTTCAAGCTTTCGCCGTTGGGCCGTCGTCGTTTCGAACGCTTCAAGAAAAACCGTCGCGGGTGGTGGTCGCTGTGGTTGTTTGTCGGCCTCTTCCTGTTGACCCTGGGGGGCGAGCTGATCGCCAACGACAAGCCGCTGATCGTCAGCTATCAAGGTTCGTTGTATTTTCCGGCCCTGAAGCGCTATACCGAGCAGGAGTTTGGCGGGCATTTGCCGTTCCAGGCCGATTACCGCAGCGACTACGTGCAAAACCTGATCAAGAAGGACGGAGGCTGGCTGTTGTTTCCGCCTATCCCCTTCAGCGACGACACACCTAACTATGACCTGAACAAACCCGCGCCGAGCCCGCCCTCGAACGTGAACTGGCTGGGCACCGACGATCAGGCGCGGGACGTATTGGCCCGGGTGATTTTCGGCGCCCGGGTATCGATTCTGTTTGCCCTGATGCTGACCTTCGTCAGCGCACTGATCGGCATTGCTGCCGGCGCCCTGCAAGGCTATTACGGTGGCTGGGTCGACTTGCTCGGCCAGCGCCTGCAAGAGGTCTGGTCCGGGTTGCCGGTGTTGTATCTGCTGATCATTCTGTCGGGGTTTGTCGAACCGAATTTCTGGTGGTTGCTGGGGATCATGGCGCTGTTTTCCTGGCTGGCACTGGTGGACGTGGTGCGCGCCGAGTTCCTGCGCGGGCGCAACCTTGAGTACGTCAAGGCCGCCCGGGCCTTGGGCCTGACCGATCGCAAAGTCATCGTGCGGCATATTCTGCCCAACGCCATGAACGCGACCTTGAGTTACCTGCCGTTCATTCTGACCGGGGCCATCTCGACCCTCACGGCGCTGGACTTCCTCGGTTTCGGCATGCCGGCCGGCAGTGCATCCCTGGGCGAACTGATCGGCCAGGGCAAGCAGAACCTGCAAGCACCGTGGCTGGGGCTGACGGCGTTTTTCACCCTGGCGTTGATTCTTTCCTTGTTGGTGTTCATCGGCGAAGCCTTGCGCGACGCGTTTGACCCGCGATCTTGATCCCCGATTTTGAGAGGCGGACTGTTGATATGAGTAACCTGATCGAAATCCGTGACCTCAGCGTGGCCTTCAGCGGCCAGACCGTGGTGCGCAATCTGTGCCTGGACATCCGCCCCGGCGAATGCCTGGCCTTGGTGGGCGAATCGGGTTCGGGCAAGTCGGTGACCGCCCACTCGATCCTGCAATTGCTGCCCGAATGCGGGACTCAAACCACAGGCAGCATCCGTTATCGAGGTCAGGAGATTGTGGGCGCAGACGCCAAAAGCTTGCGTCAATTGCGTGGCAACCGCATCGCCATGATTTTCCAGGAGCCGATGACCTCCCTGAATCCGTTGCACAGCATCGAAAAGCAGATCGGCGAAACCTTGCTGGTGCACAAAGGCATGGCAGGCAACGAAGCGCAGGCGCGGATTCTTGAGTTGCTGCACCTGGTGGGGATCCAGAAACCCAAGGAACGGCTCAAGGCTTACCCCCATCAATTGTCCGGCGGCCAGCGCCAACGGGTAATGATCGCCATGGCCCTGGCCTGCGAGCCGGAGCTGTTGATCGCCGACGAGCCCACCACCGCACTGGACGTCACCGTGCAGCGCAAGATTCTGCTGCTGCTCAAATCCTTGCAGCGGCGGCTCGGCATGTCGCTGCTGCTGATCAGCCACGATCTCAACCTGGTACGCAGCATTGCCCAGCGCGTCTGTGTGATGAAGGCCGGGGAAATCGTCGAGCAGGCCAGCTGCGAAACCATTTTCACCGAACCGAAACACCCCTACAGCTGCGTGCTGCTCAATGCCGAACCGGAAGGCGAAGCGCTGCCCCGTGACGAGCGTGAAAACGTGCTTGAGGTCAACAATCTTCGGGTGCAGTTTGCGGTGAGTGGCGGGTTGTTCCGGCGCAAGACTTACTTGAACGCCGTGGACGGCATCAGCCTCAATGTTCAGCGCGGCAAGACCCTGGGCATTGTCGGCGAATCCGGCTCCGGCAAATCCACACTGGGCCAGGCGATTCTGCGCCTGCTCGACTCCGAAGGCGGCATTCGCTTTCAGGGCGAGGCACTGGACGGCCTGACGCAGAAACAGTTGCGGCCGTTGCGCAAGCAAATGCAGGTGGTGTTCCAGGACCCGTTTGGCAGCCTCAGCCCACGGATGTCCGTGGCGCAGATCATCAGCGAAGGCCTGGAGGTGCATAGCCAGTTGAGCGTCGAGCAATGCAACGCCGAGGTGATTCGGGCCTTGCAGGAAGTCGGCCTCGACCCGCAAAGCCGCCATCGCTATCCCCATGAATTTTCCGGCGGCCAGCGCCAACGCATCGCCATCGCCCGGGCTCTGGTCTTGAAACCGGCGCTGATTCTGCTGGACGAACCGACCTCGGCGCTGGACCGCACCGTGCAAAAACAAGTGGTCGCCCTGCTCCGCCAGCTTCAGGAAAAACATGGCCTGACGTATCTGTTCATCAGCCATGACCTGTCGGTGGTGCGCGCCCTGGCCCACGACATGATCGTGATCAAGGACGGCAAGGTGGTGGAAAGCGGCGCCAGCCATGATGTGTTTGGTTCACCGCAGCATCCGTACACCAAGGAGCTGTTGGCGGCGGCGCATCCGGGGCAGGCATAATCCCGTGACAGGCTTTTGACCGGGTCGCGGCCTTCGCGAGCAGGCTCGCTCCCACAAGGGATCTGCGCCTTTCACAAATCCCTTGTGGGAGCGAGCCTGCTCGCGAAGAGGCCGGCACAGGCAACATTCAATCAGGATCAGCACCCATGAACACCACCGAAAGCCTCAAGGACTACCAGCGCGTCCGCCTGCTGGCGATCCGTTCGTTGTTCGAGATCATCGAGCAGTCGAGTGAAGGCACGGTGATCGTCGACCGCGATGCCAACATCGTCTGGATGAACGAACGCTACGCCCGGCGTTTTGGCCTGCAATCGGCCGAGGGTGCCATCGGCAAGGCCTGTGAAAGCGTGATCCCCGGCAGTCTGTTGCGCGAAGTGGTGCGCACCGGCCGACCGATTCTGCTCGATATGCAGGACACCCCCAAGGAGCCGCTGGTGGTGATGCGCCTGCCGATTCACGACGACGCCGGCGAAGTGATCGGCGCCATCGGCTTTGCCCTGTTCGACGAACTGCGCAGCCTGTCGCCGATGCTCAAGCGCTACATGAGCATGCAGGAAGAACTTGCATCGACCCGCTCATTGCTGCGAGCACGGCAGACCAAATACAACTTCGCCCACTTCATTGGCACCAGTGCCGCCAGCCTCGAAGTCAAACGCCGTGCCCGCCGCAGTGCCAGCACCGAATCACCGGTGTTGCTGCTCGGTGAAACCGGCACCGGCAAGGAATTGCTGGCCCAGGCGATCCACAATGCCTCGCCGCGCGCGCACAAGGCGTTTGTCAGCATCAACAGCGCGGCCATCCCCGAATCGCTACTGGAAGCCGAATTCTTCGGTACCGCCCCTGGCGCCTTTACCGGTGCCGACCGCAAGGGCCGCGCCGGCAAGTTGCAAATCGCCCAGGGCGGCACGTTGTTCCTCGATGAAATCGGTGACATGCCGTTACCGCTGCAAAGCAAACTGCTGCGGGTACTACAGGAGAAGGAATTCGAGCCGGTCGGCTCCAACGACGTGATCCAGAGTGATGTGCGGGTGATCGCCGCCACCTCTACTGACCTGGAAGCCGCGATTAAACGCGGCGAGTTTCGCGCCGATCTGTATTACCGCCTCAATGTCCTGCCGATCCAGGTCCCGCCGCTGCGCGACCGCCTCGACGACCTGCCCGCCCTCAGCGAAGCGATCCTTGAAGAGTTGCGCAGCCAGCACGAACTGAACAGCGAAGCGCTGGAACTGTTGGGGCAGCACGCCTGGCCGGGAAACATTCGCGAGCTGCGTAACGTGCTGGAACGGGCAGCGTTGCTCAGTGATGACCTGCGGCTTACGGCAGCGGATATTCGTGCGGCGATCGGCACGTTCACCCCGGTTCAACGGGTGGTGCCGTTGACCCTCGAACCGTTGGAGCATGAAACGTTCAGCGCGGCACGGGAGCGGTTTGACCGGCAGCTGATCGAAACCACCCTGGCGCACTGCGGGGGCAAGGTGATTGAGGCGGCGGCGCGCCTGGGGCTTGGGCGGTCGACGCTGTACAAGAAGATGGTGGCGTTGGGGATTGCAGAGTCTCCATAAAGAGACATTAATCTCCATTAGTAGATATGGCCTCTTCGCGGGCAAGCCCGCTCCCACAGTGACCGCGTTATTCTGGAGTATCGATGAACCTGTGGGAATGGGCTTGCCCGCGAAGAGGCCAGTTCGGACAACGGAAGTCTCAAAACAGAGACAAACCTATCAAAACCGACTCACCATCAACAAATATATCCATATATTTCAATAACTTACCAATCTGGCACGAAACTCGCTACAGCCGTCTCCTACAACGTTTCACCCCTACAAAAATAACAATCCCAGGAGACACACCATGAGTGTGATCATTGCCTTGGCAGCCCTCGCGCTGCTGATGCTGGCTGCTTACCGTGGCTACAGCGTTATCCTTTTTGCCCCGATTGCCGCCCTCGGCGCCGTCCTGCTGACTGACCCATCCGCCGTTGCACCCGCCTTCACCGGCGTGTTCATGGAGAAAATGGTCGGCTTCATCAAACTGTACTTTCCGGTGTTCCTGCTCGGCGCAGTGTTCGGCAAGCTGATCGAGTTGTCGGGTTTCTCGCGCTCCATCGTCGCTGCGGCCATTCGGCTGCTGGGTACCCGTCAGGCGATACTGGTGATCGTATTGGTCTGCGCCTTGCTCACCTACGGTGGCGTGTCGCTGTTCGTGGTGGTGTTCGCGGTTTATCCATTCGCCGCTGAAATGTTCCGCCAGAGCAATATTCCCAAGCGCCTGATCCCGGCGACCATCGCCCTCGGCGCGTTCTCGTTCACCATGGATGCCCTGCCCGGCACCCCGCAGATCCAGAACATCATCCCCAGCACCTTCTTCAACACCACCGCCTGGGCGGCACCGTGGCTGGGTGTGATCGGCACGATCTTCGTGTTCTGCGCCGGCATGCTGTTTCTCCAGCGTCAGCGCAACAAGGCCCAGCGCACGGGTGAAGGCTATGGCAGCGACCTGCGCAACGAGCCGGAAACCGCCGCCGACATCAAACTGCCCAACCCGTGGATCGCTCTCTCCCCGCTACTGGCCGTGGGCATCATGAACCTGCTGTTCACCCAGTGGATTCCACAGTGGTACGGCAAGACCCACAGCCTGGCGCTGCCGGGCATGGCAGCCCCGGTCACCACCGACATCGCCAAACTCACCGCGATCTGGGCGGTTCAGGCCGCACTGCTGGTGGGCATCATCATGGTGCTGCTGTTCGGCTACAAGGCGATCAGCCGCAAACTGGCCGAAGGCAGCAAAAGTGCGGTCAGCGGTGCCTTGCTGGCAGCAATGAACACGGCCTCGGAATATGGTTTCGGCGCGGTGATCGCGTCCCTGCCGGGCTTCCTGGTGTTGGCCGACTGGCTCAAGAACATTCCCGATCCGCTGGTCAATGAAGCGATTACCGTCACCTTGCTGGCCGGTATCACCGGTTCCGCATCGGGCGGCATGAGCATCGCCCTGGCGGCGATGTCCGAGCAGTTCATCAGCGCCGCCCACGCCGCCAATATTCCGCTGGAAGTGCTGCACCGGGTGGCCTCGATGGCCAGCGGCGGCATGGACACCCTGCCGCACAACGGCGCGGTAATTACCTTGCTGGCGGTCACCGGCCTGACCCACCGCGAAGCTTACAAAGACATTTTCTGTATTACGCTGATCAAGACACTGGCGGTTTTCGTGGTGATCGGTACTTTCTACGCCACTGGCATTGTGTGAGGTATTCATGACGACTCTTTCGGGCAAGACCGCACTGGTCACCGGCTCCACCAGCGGCATCGGCCTGGGCATCGCCCTGAGCCTGGCCAAGGCCGGCGCCAACCTGATCCTCAACGGTTTCGGCGATGCGTCCAAAGTGATCGCCGAGGTCGAACAGTTTGGTGGCAAGGTCGGCCATCACCCGGCCGACGTCAGCGACCCGGCGCAGATCGCCGACATGATCGCCTACGCCGAGCGTGAATTCGGCGGTGTCGACATTCTGGTCAACAACGCCGGCATCCAGCATGTGGCGCCGGTAGACGAGTTCCCGGTGGAACGCTGGGATTCGATCATTGCGATCAATCTGTCATCAGTATTTCACAGCACGCGCCTGAGCCTGCCGGGCATGCGCGCCAAGGGCTGGGGCCGGGTGATCAACATTGCCTCGGTGCATGGCCTGGTGGGCTCGACAGGCAAGGCCGCTTATGTGGCGGCCAAGCACGGCGTGATCGGGCTGACCAAAGTGGTCGCCCTTGAAACCGCTACCAGCAACGTGACCTGCAACGCGATCTGCCCGGGTTGGGTGCTGACGCCGTTGGTACAGAAGCAGATCGATGATCGCGCCGCGACCGGCATTGATCCGCAACGGGCCCAGCATGATCTGCTGGCGGAGAAACAACCGTCGCTGGAATTCGTGACCCCGCCGCAGCTGGGCGAGCTGGTGCTGTTCCTGTGCAGCGAAGCCGGCAGCCAGGTGCGGGGCGCGGCGTGGAATGTTGATGGTGGGTGGTTGGCGCAGTAACACTCCATTAGACCGCGTTTTCGTTCTTCGCGAGCAGGCTCGCTCCCACAGGGGATCGCATTTCAATGTGGGAGCGAGTTCGCGAATGGATCTGCAGATAGAAGAAGAGGCAAATCATGTCCGACATTCTCTGGCAACCCTCCGCCGAGCGCATCGCCAAGACTCGTATGGAGGCCTTTCGGCGTGCCATCAATCAGCGGCACCACCTGCACATCGACGACTATCCCGCCCTGCACCAATGGTCCATCGATCACCGCCAGGACTTCTGGCAGGCGATCGTCGACTTCTTCGATATCCGCTTCCATCAGCAACCCGACGCGGTGTTGGTGGAAGGCGCGCAAATGCCCAGTGCCCAATGGTTTCCCGGTGCGACCTTGAACTTCGCCGAACACTTGCTGCGACGCCGCGACGATGCCGTGGCGGTGGTGTCCGTGGCGGAAAACGGCCAGCGCGAACACCTGACCTGGGCTGAATTGGCGGAACATGTCGCCGGTTTTCAGAGTGGACTCATCGCGGCCGGTGTCGGCATTGGTGACCGGGTCGCTGCCTGCATGCCCAACACCTGGCAAACCTTAGTGGCCATGCTTGCCACCACCAGCCTCGGCGCGATCTGGTCCTGCTCTTCGCCGGACTTCGGCACGCAAGGAGTGATCGACCGTTTTGGCCAGATCGAGCCGAAAGTGCTGCTCACCTGCGCCGGCTACCGTTACGCCGGCAAAGACATCGATCAGACGGTCAAGGTCAACGAAATCCTCGAACGCCTGCCGTCGTTGCGGCAGTTGGTCATCGTGCCTTACGCACGGCCCGATGCGCACATCGAAGACTTCCGCACCCAGGCCAACGTCACGTTATGGGACGATTTCTACTTCCCCGGCGGCGAGCCGGACTTCGTCGCCGTGCCTTTCGACCATCCGCTGTACATCCTCTACTCCAGCGGCACCACCGGCGTGCCCAAGTGCATCATCCACAGCACCGGCGGCGTACTGCTGCAGCACGTCAAGGAACACGGCCTGCATTGCGATCTCGGCCCCGGCGAACGTTTGTTCTACTACACCACCTGCGGCTGGATGATGTGGAACTGGCTGGTTTCGGCCCTGGCGGTGGGCAGTGCCGTGGTGCTGTATGACGGCTCACCGTTTCATCCGGATTCCGAACGCTTGATCGACCTGATCGACGACGAGCGCATCAGCGTTTTCGGCACCAGTCCCAAATACCTGGCGACGCTTGAAGGCAACGGCGTCAAACCCATGCAAAGCCATGACCTGAGCAGCCTGAAAACCCTGCTCTGTACCGGTTCGGCGCTGTCGCCCCAGAGCTACGACTACGTCTACCGCGACCTCAAGGCGGATGTGTGCCTGGCTTCGATGTCCGGCGGCACCGATATCGTTTCGTGCTTTGTGAACGGCAATCCGTGGCAACCGGTGCGCCGCGGCGAAATACAGGGCAAGAGCCTGGGTATGGCCGTCGAAGTCTGGAACGACGAGGGTCAGCCAGTCATTGGTGAAAAAGGTGAGTTGGTGTGCACCCGGCATTTTCCGGCGATACCCATCGGCCTGTGGCACGACCCCGACGGCGAGAAACTGCGGGCCTCGTATTTCAGTCAGTTTCCCGGGGTCTGGGCCCAGGGCGATTATGCGGAACAGCTGCCCCACGGCGCGATGATGATCCACGGGCGCTCCGATGCCGTACTCAACCCCGGCGGCGTGCGCATTGGCACGGCGGAAATCTACCGCCAGGTGGAAAAAGTCCCGCAGGTACTCGACAGCGTGGCCATCGGTCAGCAATGGCAGGATGACGTGCGGGTCGTGCTGTTCGTACGCCTGCGCGACGGCGTGGAACTGGATGAAGCGTTGCAACAACAGATCCGCCAGGTCATCCGCGCCAACACCACGCCGCGCCATGTGCCGGCGAAGATCGTCGCGGTCACGGACATCCCACGGACCATCAGCGGCAAAATCGTCGAACTGGCGGTGCGCAATGTGGTGCATGGGCAGAAGGTGAAAAACACCGATGCACTGGCCAATCCCGAAGCGTTGGAGCAATTCCGCAACCGCCCTGAACTCCTGGATTGAATTCGCAGATCCCCTGTGGGAGCGAGCCTGCTCGCTCCCACAGGGGGGGATGTGTCAGTCCACCAGGCCCCAGTCACCCGGCGAGACTTCGGCGTGAAGCTTCAGTCGCAAACGAAGGTTGTTCACTGAATCCGCATGTTTCAATGCTTCTTCCTCTTCAACCACCCCTTCTGCAACCAACTCGAACAGCGCCCCGTCGAACGTCTGCATTCCCAGTGCCGCTGATTTTTCCATCACGCCCTTGAGCTCGGAAAACTGGTTGAGCCGGATCAAATCGCCAATGGTCGGCGTCCCCAGCAGCACCTCCACCGCCACCCTTCGCTGGCCGTCGCGCGTACGAACCAAGCGTTGGCACACGCAGGCCTTGAGGTTGTTGCCCAGATCATGGAGCAATTGCCCCCGGCGCTCCTCGGGGAAGAAGTTGATGATGCGGTCCAGCGCCTGGTGGGCGTTGTGAGCGTGCAAAGTGGAGATCACCAGATGCCCGGTGTCGGCAAACGCCAGCGCGTGCTCCATGGTTTCGCGGTCGCGGATTTCGCCGATCAGCACCACGTCCGGTGCCTGACGCAGGGTGTTTTTCAACGCGCAATGGAAGCTGCGGGTGTCGACGCCGATCTCGCGCTGGCTGATGATCGATTGTTGGTGCCGGTGGATGTATTCGATCGGGTCTTCGATAGTAACGATGTGGCCACGGCTGTGACGGTTGCGGTAATCGATCAAAGCCGCCAGCGACGTGGATTTGCCCGAGTCGGTGGCGCCAACGAACAGCATCAGGCCTTGCTTGAGCATCACCGTTTCCTGCAGCACCGATGGCAATTTGAGGTCTTCAAAACGCGGTATGTCCAGCTTGACGTTGCGCACCACCATTGACACATCGTTGCGCTGCTTGAAGATATTGACCCGAAAGCGTCCGACGCCCGTTCGGGAGATCGCCAGGTTCATTTCCAGTTCGCGGTCGAACTCCAGACGCTGTTCGGCGTCCATGATGGACGCGGCAATCGCCGCAATCTCCCCCGGTTTGAACGACTGGTCCGCCAAGGGGGTGAGGACACCGTCGAACCGTGCATTCGGTGGTGCACCGGTGGACAGATAAAGATCAGAGCCATCCTGGCTGGCCAGGCGTTTTAACAACGCATCGATTTCCATGGCAAAAAGCATCCGCGAAGCATTCAATTGACAGAAATGACCCACACGGGTCAGTACTCAGCAAGCATAGTAGACACCGCCATACCGACTTGAACGCAGGACACCTTGATGAATGCATCACCAACCGGCAGCGATGCCCAGGCCTTGATTGCCCGACTGGACTGGGCAAGCACGCCGCTGGGCGAGGCCAGTACCTGGCCGCAAAGCCTGCGCACCGCCGTGGACATCGTGATCCATTCGCCGATGCCGATGCTGTTGCTCTGGGGGCCGCAGCTGACGCAGATCTACAACGACGGCTTCGCCCTGCTCGCCGGCAGCAAGCATCCGCACGCTTTCGGACAGCCGACGCACCAGATCTGGCCAGAACTCCAAGACTTTACTGACCCGATTTACAGTGCCGTCCTACAAGGTCAGGTGCGGACCTACAGCGAACAACGCTTTACCTTGCAGCGCGATGGCAAGGACTCCGATTTCTGGCTCGACCTGACCTACAGTCCCATCCGCGACGAGAACACCCAGGTCGCCGGAATTCTGGTCACCGCCATCGAAACCAACGAACGCCGGCGCATCGCCCTGGAACTGGAACAACGCTCGGCCGCCAGCCTCAAGGCACAGCAGGAAACCGAAGAACGCTTGCAACTGGCCCTCGCCGCGACCGACGCAGTGGGAACCTGGGACTGGGATATCAGTGAAGACCGTTTCATCGCCGATGCCCATTTCGCCCAACTGCATGGCATCGATCCCGCCATGGCCGGGCAATTGCCGATCAGCGCCTACCTGCACGGCGTCCACCCCGAAGACCGTGCCCTGATCGCCCGCAGCATCAAGCACTGCATTACCCATGGCACTGAGTACGCCGAGGAATATCGCCTGTTGCAACCCGACGGCCAGTTGCGCTGGGTGTTCGCCCGCGGGCGTTGCTACAAGGACCACCATGGCCGGCCGATCCGCTTTCTCGGCGCCGCACTGGACCTGACCGAGCGCAAAAACACCGAGCAGGCCCTGCGCCAGAGTCAGACCGAGCTGCAGCTGATCATCAACGCCATGCCGATCCTGATCAGCTACGTCGACCGCGAAGAGCGCTTTCGCTTGAACAATTCCGCTTATCTGGACTGGTACGGCCTGACGCCCCAGGAGCTCTACGGCAGAACCATTCGCGAGGTATTGGGCGATGAGGCCTACGCCTTGCGCGCCGAGCATATTGCCCAGGCGCTGACCGGCAAGCCCTGCTGTTTCAGCATCGACGCACCGCACCGTGACGGCAGCATCCGCCATGCCCTGATGAATTATTTGCCGCGTCACGGCGCGGACGGCGCGGTGAACGGTTTTTACATTTTCGTGATCGACGAAACCGAACGCAAAAACACCGAAGAAGCGCTGCGCAACCTCAACGAAACCCTCGAAGAACGGGTCGCCGCCCGTACCCAGCAACTGGCCGAAACCAACCAGCGTCTGCAAAACGAGATGTTCGAACGCGAACGCGCCGAAGACGCTTTGCGCCATGCGCAGAAAATGGAAGCCGTCGGCCAGCTCACCGGTGGCATCGCCCATGACTTCAACAACATGCTCACCGGCATCATCGGCAGCCTCGACCTCATGCAACGCTACATCGCCGATGGGCGAACCGAGGACATTGCCCGTTTCGCCGAAACCGCCGTGTCCTCGGCGAAACGGGCCGCCGCCCTGACCCATCGTTTGCTGGCGTTCTCCAGGCGCCAATCGCTGGATCGCAAGCCTCTGAACGCCAACGACCTGATCCATTCCCTGGAAGATCTGTTCCGCCGCACCAAGGGCGACCACATCCAGCTCAAGTTGCAACTGGCCGAAGACGCCTGGTCGGTCAGCACCGACGTCAGCCAACTGGAAAACGCCCTGCTCAACCTGGTCATCAACGCCAGGGACGCCATGCCCAATGGCGGTGAACTGCGTATCGAAACCGCCAATGTCTACCTCGACAGCAGCGACATCAACATTCTGGAACCGGTCAAGGCCGGCGATTACCTGATGATCGCGGTCAGCGACAACGGCACCGGCATGACGCCCAAGGTATTGGCCAAGGCGTTCGATCCGTTTTTCACCACTAAACCCATTGGCCAGGGCACCGGGCTCGGGTTATCGATGATCTACGGATTCGCCCAGCAGTCGGGCGGCCATGTGAGTCTGTTCAGCATGCCCGGACAGGGCACCAACGTGCGCCTGTATCTGCCGCGCTTGCATGCCGTGCAAGCGCAAGACGCTCCGTCACCGGACATCGGCGAAGCGCCACCGGCGATTGCCGGGGAAACGGTGGTCCTGGTGGAGGATGATCCGGCGGTGCGCATGCTGGTACTCGACCTGCTCAAGGAGCTTGGCTATAAGGCCCATGAAGCCGAAGACGCGAAGACCGCCTTGCCCTTGCTCGAATCCGATTTGCGGGTCGATCTGCTGGTCACCGATGTCGGCCTGCCGGGGATGAATGGCCGGCAGTTGGCAGAGATTGCCCGTCAGCATCGCCCGGACCTGAAAGTGCTGTTCATGACCGGTTACGCGCAAATGGCGGCCGAACGCCAGGGCTTCCTCGAGGAAGGCATGGACATGGTGGCCAAACCGTTCTCCATTGATCTGTTGGCCAACAAGATTCGCACGATGATCGGCCAACCCGAGTGAGTTAAGGCATAATCGCGCGCCCCGTTGTCGTCACCATTGCCATCACCGTTGCAAGGTATCCGCCCCATGAAAGCTCAAGCCCGCCATATTCTGGTGAAAACCTCGGAAGAAGCCGAGCAGCTCAAACAACGCATCGCCAAGGGTGAAGCGTTTGACGTGCTGGCCAAGAAGTACTCCACCTGCCCGTCCGGCAAACGCGGCGGCGATCTGGGTGAAGTACGTCCGGGACAGATGGTCGGGGAGATTGACGCGGTGATTTTCAAGAAGCCGCTGCGGGTGGTGCATGGCCCGATCAAGAGCAAGTTCGGGTATCACCTGGTGCAGGTGTTTTACCGGGATTGACGGGTTGGCCTCAGGGCCTCATCGCTGGCAAGCCAGCTCCCACAAGGACCGCGCAAGACCTGTGGGAGCTGGCTTGCCAGCGATCCAATGGCGCAGCCAACGGCCATTCTCCGCTTATCTCGGAATCAACGCCCCCGGCACCTGAATCACCCGACTCGCCAACCGATGCCCCGCCTCGGCAGCCTCCGCCGGGCTGCCACCCTTGAGCCGACTGGCCAGATACGCCGCGCTGAACGAATCCCCTGCCGCCGTGGTATCCACCACGCGCTCGACCTTCTGCGCCGGCACTTCGAATGACTCGCCATCACAACGAATCAGACAGGCCTCGGCGCCGCGCTTGAGTACCACCTCAGGTGTGCCAATCTGCTCATACGCGGCAAACACCGCTGCGCAATCGGCGAAATGGAACAGCGCCTGTTCGTCATCCACGGTCAGCAGCGCCAGGTCGACATAAGGCAGCACGCTGCGATAAGCCGCCCGCGCCTCTTCGACCGAAGCCCAAAGGCGTGGCCGGTAGTTGTTGTCGAAGACGATCCGCGCATCGCGTTGCCGGGCCTCGATCAGGGTTTCCAACAGTCTCTCCCGACCTTGCACGCCCAATACCGCCAGGGTGATGCCGCTGAAATACAACACGTCGTAGTCCGGCAGAGCCGCCAGGATCGGTTCGGCCGCCGGGGTGGTGAAGCAATCGCGCACCGCCGCCTCATTGCGCCAGTAAAGAAAGCGCCGCTCGCCAGCAGCGTCGGTCTGGATGCAGTACAGACCGGGCAAGCGGCCAGGCAAGCGCTGGACCATGTCCAGGCCAATGTTTTCCGCGGCCCAACTCTGGCACATGGCATCGCTGAAACTGTCATCGCCCAGGGCGGTGACGTAATCCACGCTGCCGGCCACACCCAGCTCGCGGGACAGATAGACCGCCGTGTTCAAGGTGTCGCCGCCGAAGCTTTGTTGCAGGCTGCCGTCGGCGCGATGCTGCAACTCGATCATGCATTCGCCGATCAGGGCGATACGCGGGGTGTTGGGGCCGAGGGTGTTGATGGTGTTCATGATGTGGGGTCTCTGGTGTTTCTTTGTTGTCTGGGCGGCCGTCTTCGCGAGCAGGCTCGCTCCCACAGGGTCAGCGCAAAACCTGTGGGAGCTGGCTTGCCAGCGATGGCCTCAACGCGCTCGCAAGTCTTAAAAACAGGTTTCCATGGTCTCGATGACGTTCAACTGCTCATCCACCAGACACCCCGTACGCCACTTGTCGAACGTCAGGCACGGGTGCGAGGTGCCGAACGAAATGATGTCGCCCACCCGCAACTCAACCCCCGGCGCCACGGTCATGAACGCATGCTGGTCCATCACCGCCGTCACTTTGCAGGCACCGACATCGTCGCCTTTAGCCGGCACCACGCCAGCCTTGTAACGCAGCAACGGCACCGGCAAACCGGCGTCGTAGGCCACGTCGCGCTTGCCCAAGGCGATCACGGCGAAGCCCGGTTCCGGCAGCGACTGCACGTGAGCCCAGACTTCCAGCGCCGGACGCAGACCTTCGTGCAGGTCGCTGCGGCGGTCCAGCACACAGCATTGCGCTTCTTTATAGATGCCATGGTCATGGGCCACATAACTGCCCGGACGCAGCACACTGAGGAAACGCCCGGCGGCGTTCTGGGCTTCGAACTCCTCGGCAATCAAGTCATACCAGGCGGAGCCGGACGCTGTGATGATCGGTTTGGCGATGGCGAATGCGCCGCTGTCTTGCAACTGCACGGCCAGGCGAACCAGGGAACCAGCGAACGCACGGATACCGCTCACGGCGTGATCACCGTGAATCACCCCTTCGTAACCTTCAATGCCCGTCAGGGCCAGCGCCGGTTGCGCGGCGATGGCCTTGGCCAGGTCGAGGACTTCCTGCTCGCTGCGGCAACCACAACGGCCGCCAACCACGCCGTACTCGATCATCACGTTCAAGCGCACACCACGGCTCGCGAAATACGCCCCGAGATCAGCGACGTTGTCCGGGTGATCGACCATGCAATAGAAGTCGAATGTCGGATCGGCCAGCAGATCGGCGATCAATGCCATGTTCGGCGTGCCCACCAGTTGGTTGGCCATCAGTACCCGACGAACACCATGGGCATAGGCCGCACGGGTTTGCGTGGCGCTGGCCAGGGTAATGCCCCAGGCGCCGGCGTCCAGTTGTCGGCGAAACAGCGCCGGGGTCATGCTGGTCTTGCCGTGGGGCGCCAGCTCCGCGCCGCTGTTGCTGACAAAGTCCTGCATCCAGCGAATGTTGTGTTCCAGCGCATCGCGATGCAGCACCAGGGCCGGCAGGCTGACGTCACGGACCAGGTTGGCACCGGTCTGGGCAAAGCCCTTTTCCACGGCGGCAGTATGGGGGGCAGAAGACATGGTCGAACTCCTCACATTCGCGGCTGCAGGCAGCCGCTGTTATTCGTTGATACGACGGGCCAGGCTGTTCGCGCTTTCGATCAGCACCCGGCGGTAGTCGTTGTAATGAGTCTTGGCATCGGCGCGCGGCGCGACGATGCACAAGGTGCAAATGGCCACGCCATTCGGGTCTTTGACCGGGGCGGCGAAGCAATGGGTAAAGGTGTCGGCCACGCTGTCGAAAGAGAAAAAGCCGTCGATGCCGGCCTGACGAATTTCCTTCAGAAACTGCGCAAGCTCCAGGCGATCGCCGTTGGGCAGGATGAAGTCATCGTGGTCGATCAGGTCGACGATTTCCTGGTCGCTCAGGTGCGCCAGCAACAGGCGCCCGGACGCGGTCCAGGGGATCGGCGCGTTTTCGCCGATGTCCGAGGAAATGCGGAAATGCCGCTCACCCTCCTTCATCAGCGCCACGGTGTACTTGCGTCCGTTGAGCAGGCACATCTGCGCGGTCTCGCGGGTCTGGCTGACGATGTCCTGCAAGGCATGATCGGCCTCGCGGGTCAGGTCGAAATGGCGCAAATGTGCCTGGCCGAGGAAGTACAGCTGACGGCCGAGGTACACGTGGCCGTCCTTGCCGACCGGCTCCAGGATCCGTCGTTCCAGCAGCGAGGCAACCAGTTCATAGACCGTGGATTTGGGGCTGCCGATGCCACTGGCGATTTCGTTTGGGCGCAGGGGCTGGCCGATCTCCTTGAGGAAATCGAGGATATCGAACGCCCGGTCCAGACCGCGTGCCCGGCGCTTGATGGTGTCTTCGGTCATATCAGTGGTTCCCCTTCAAATTCGCCGGGAGTTTACCGCGAGTGTTGCGACGACAGTCAGGCCGCCATCGCCAGCAGGCTGGCTCCCACCTTTGGAATGCGTTCCCCTGTGGGAGCCAGCCTGCTGGCGATGAAGCCACCTCGGTTCAGGCCTTTTTCTTGTACGCGATGCAATCGATCTCGACCTTGCAGTCGACCATCATGTTCGCCTGCACACAGGCCCGGGCCGGGGCGTGTTCGGGTTTGAAGTACTCGGAGAAGACCTTGTTGAAACTGGTGAAATCCCGCGGATCGTCCAGCCACACCCCGGCACGCACCACATCTTCCAGGCCATAACCGGCCTCTTCGAGAATCGCGATCAGGTTCTTCATGGTCTGGTGGGTCTGCTCGACGATGCCGCCAACGATGATCTCGCCATCCAACGCAGGCACCTGGCCGGAGACGTGCAGCCAGCCATCGGCTTCAACGGCGCGGGCGAAAGGACGAGGCGTACCGCCAGCGGCGCTGCTGCCGGTGCCGTAACGAGTGATGCTCATGGGTGTTTCTCCTGATTGAAAATTGAAAGTTCAAAAACGCGTGCTTTTGAGAAATTCCGCCAGTCGTGGCGATTGCGGGCGCTCGAACAGTTCCTTGGGCGGTCCCTGCTCTTCGATGCGCCCCTGATTCATGAAAACGATCTTGTCCGAAACCTCGAAGGCAAAACGCATTTCGTGGGTCACCAGCAGCATGGTCATGCCGTCATCCGCCAGGCCCTTGATCACATTGAGTACTTCGCTGACCAGCTCCGGGTCCAGGGCCGAGGTGACTTCGTCGAACAGCATCAGGCTCGGGTTCATCGCAATCGCCCGGGCGATCGCCACGCGCTGCTGCTGGCCACCGGACAACTGACCCGGATAGTGATCGCGGCGCTCCAGCAGGCCGACCCGCTCCAGCCATTTTTCTGCCAGGGCCACGGCTTCGTCCTTGTGCAGCTTTTTCACCTTGAGCAAGCCCAGGGTGACGTTCTGCAACGCGGTCAGGTGCGGGAACAGGTTGAACTGCTGGAACGCCATGCCGGTCATGGCGCGATGGCGGGCGATGACTTTTTCCGGGTGGCGGATACGTTTGCCATTGATCTCGTCATAGCCGATGGATTCGCCGTCGAGCAGGATCTGCCCACCCTGGAACTCTTCGAGCATATTCACGCAACGCAGCAGCGTGGTCTTGCCCGAACCGCTGGAACCGATCAGCGTCACCACGTTGCCGCGCTGCATGCTCAGGTCGACGCCCTTGAGTACTTCGAGCGGGCCGTATTGCTTGTGCAGGCCACGAATGTCCAGCAAAGGTTGGCCGTTTTGTGGGTTGATTGGAGTCTGAGTCATGGCAAGGCCACCCGCTTTTCAATGTGCCGGCCGAGTAATTCGATGCCGTAGTTGATGACGAAGAACAGAAAACCGGCGAACAGGTAGAACTCCAGGGTCATGAAGGTCCGGGCGATGATCTGTTGGGTGCTGAGCAGCAGCTCGGCCACGCCGATCACCGACAGCAGCGTCGAGGCCTTGACGATCTCGGTGGACGAATTGACCCAGGTCGGCAGGATCTGCCGCAGCGCCTGGGGCAGCAGCACGTAGCCGAGGGCCTGATAAAACGTCAGGCCGATGGCCTTGCTCGCTTCCATCTGCCCGCGCGGCAGTGCCTGCAACGCACCGCGCACGATCTCGGCGACGTGGGAGCCGCAGAACAGCGTCAGCCCCAAGGCACCCGCCTGGAAGGCGCTGATCTGCCAGCCCAGCGCCGGCGCCATATAGAAGCAGGCCAGCACCAGCACAAACACCGGCGTGCCGCGAATCACATCGACGTAAAAACGAAACGGTGCGCGCATCCAGAACTTGCCGTAGGTCAGCACCAATCCGGCGAAAACACCGAGTACCGTGCCGAGCAAAATCGCCAGCGCCGACACCTGCACACTGGTCAAGAAGCCTTGCCACAAGGGCTCCCGTGCAACCCACAACTCATGCAACCAACTGGGGGATTCGTACATGGGGCCTCCTATCGGCGGATCGCCAGACGCTGTTCGAGGTATCGCAGCATCATGGCAATGAGGTAACAGGCCGCCACATACAGCGCCGTGGTCACCAGCCAGGTTTCAATCACCCGGTAGCTCTCGACATTGATCTTGCGCGCGTAATAGGTCAGCTCCGGCACGGCAATCGCCGCCGCCAGCGAAGTGTCCTTGAACAGCGAAATGAAGTTGTTCGACAAGGCCGGCAGCACGTTGCGCAACATCACCGGCACGGTGACGTAAGCCTTGACCTGCCACTCGCCGAGGCCAATCGCCAGGCCGGCTTCGCGCTGGCCCTTGGGAATGCTCAGCAGGCCGCCGCGAAACACTTCGGTCAGATACGCCCCGGCATACAGCGACAGGGTGATGACGAACGAAGGAATCTTGTCCAGGCGAATGCCCAGGCTCGGCAAGGCGAAATAGATCAACAGAATCAACACCAGAATCGGCGTGTTACGGATCACCGTGACATACACCGAAGCCAGCACCCGCAACGCGCGGTGCTTCGACAGCAAAGCAAACGCCATCAGCAGGCCGATCACGCAGCCGATGGCGATCGACACCAGCGCCAGTTCGAGGCCCAGACCGAGCCCCGCCAGCAAGGTGTCGAAATCGCGCCACACGGCGGCAAAGTTCAACTGATAGTTCATGGTCGGCAGTACCTTGAGCGGGGCGATTCACCGCCCCGCTCTCACGGGATCATTGGAATTCGACGGGGAAACCAATCTTCGGCGACGGCAGATCGACACCGAACCATTGCTTGAAGGACGCCGCGTAAGTCGGGAACTCAACGCCGGTCATGGCTTCATGCAGGGTGGTGTTGACGAAATTCAGCCAGTCCTGATCGCCGCGCTTGACCGCACAGGCGTAGGTTTGCGGGCTCCAGGCATAGGCCGGGCTGCGATAGCGGCCAGCGTTCTGCACCATCAGGTATTTCACCGACGACTGATCGGTGGCCGCCGCGTCGGCGCGTCCCGAGTTCACCGCCTGATACATCAGGTCCACGCTGTCGTACTGATCGACCTTGGCCTTGGGCAACGCCTGATGCACCAGTTCTTCGGCATACACGTTTTGCAGCACAGCCACGGTGACGCTGTCACCAGCGGCCTGCATGTCGTCGATTTCCTTGTACTTGCTGTTGGCCGGCAGCAGCAGGCCCACACCTTCACGGTAGTACGGCAGGGTGAACGCCACTTGCTGGGCACGGCTGGCGGTCACGGTGATGAACTGGCAGCTCATGTCGACCTTGTCGGTCAGCAGGTTGGGAATCCGCGCATCGGATGACTGCACCACAAATTCGACCTTGCTCGGATCGTTGAACAGCCCCTTGGCAACCATCCGTGCGATATCGATATCGAAGCCCTGCAACTTGCCGTCCGCGCCCTGGAAGTGCCACGGCGCATTGGTGCTGCCGGTGCCCACAATCAGTTTGCCGCGGGCCAGAACGCTATCGAGCTTACTGTCCGCCGCCTGGGCCACGCCCATGGCAGCAGCAGAGGCTGCGAACAGAAAAACACACGCTTTGAACAAGGAAGGTCGACGCATGGCAAGCACTCCTGGATGTTGTTTATTCCGCTATACCGGAACCGAGTATGTAACAACGGAATAGACAGCAGAAAGTGTGCCACAGGTTGTGGGCGGAGTCTTGGGGAGATTGAAATGTGTTTTGAATCAGATGGATGCGTGAAAACGCAAAGCGGTGTTACGAAAGGTGCAGCTTCGGATGCGCTACCTTCGGCTACGGATAGCGGGTATCAGGTTCACAATTGGTGCATGCGTGCTACATAACGAACATTTGATCAGTGTGGGTTCAGCGGCTTTGCGCATCTTTGTAAACATCTCCGCGCTCTCTTTTTCCAACCGCCACTACCGTTACCACCACAACCTCATCTTTGACTCGATAAACCAGTCGATACCCGGCACTCCGGAGCTTGATCTTGTAAGCATTTCCCAGTCCGCTGAGGCGATCTGCCGGAACGTGCGGATTAACAAGTCGCTCCCGTAGCTTCTTTTTGAATTGCTCTCTCAGGTTCTCCCCAAGCTTTTTCCATTCCTTCCAGGCTTTTTCAGAAAACTCCAGTTCATAGGTCATCAACTGAAACCTTTATGGTCGGGTCGTTTTCTCGCTCCTTGCATAAAGCGATCAGTTCCAGATCCTCCAGCCGATTCATCATGGCCTCATACTCTTTGGCGGGGACGCAATAAAAGGCAGGTTCGTTACGATTCAGGATCGCAACAGATGAACCGCCGCCCGCGGCCACCGTACCCATCGGGTTTCTTTTCAGTTCCGAGATGCTCGCCACGACCTGCGAAAGCACTATATGTGTCATGAAACAGTTCCTTGGGATGCTTTTAGAGACACTCAAAATAGCACTCCAAAACGCATCGGAGTGCGATCTGTATGGATGAATTTCCCTGATTTCGACACGGTTTAGGTTCCCCTTTGCGATTGCTCACGACGACTGCACAAAAATTATCACGTCATGGCTTTCCGTATTTCCGGGTTTCCTGTGAGGCCGGCCTTATAAAACGGTAAGAAATATCCGAGTTGGACAACCCCCCATCCGGCTGCTTTATTCAATACCCAAGTGATAAGCACTCTTAACAGCGGCGACGCTTCTGGCGTGAGTTGTCCCGGGAGGGTTCATGTCCTTCAAAGTCATGATGGTGTTCGGCACACGACCCGAAGCCATCAAGATGGCCCCCCTTGCACGGGTCCTGCGCAACTGGCCCGGTATCGAACTGAACATCTGCTCGACCGGCCAGCACCGGGAAATGCTCACGCAGGTACTCGACTCCTTTGAGCTGTCGGTCGATGAAGATCTGCAGGTAATGACTCAGGGGCAAACGCTCAATGGACTCTCCGAACAGCTGCTGGAGCATCTGGACAAGGCTTACGAACGGGTGCATCCGGACATCGTGCTGGTTCACGGCGACACCACCACCAGCTTCATCGCCGCCCTCGCCGCTTTCAATCGCCAATTGCCCATCGGCCATGTCGAGGCCGGTTTGCGCACCGGCAACTTGCGTGCGCCCTGGCCGGAAGAGGCCAATCGACGCCTGACCGGCGTCCTCGCCGACCTGCATTTCACGCCGACCACCAAGGGCGAAGCGAACCTGCTGGGCGAAGGCGTGCCCAAGGCCCACATCGAAGTGTCCGGCAACACGGTGATCGATGCGCTGCTGTGGATGCGCACCCATCAGCAGGACATCCATTGGCACCCGGCCGCTGACTCGCCGTTGGCGGTACTCGATGACAAGCGGCGCATGGTGCTGATCACCGGGCACCGTCGGGAAAACTTCGGTGGCGGCTTTCGCAACATCTGCCTGGCGCTGGCCCATCTCGCCGAGCGCTACCCGGACGTGCAATTCGTCTACCCGGTGCACCTCAATCCGCAGGTGCAAAAAGCTGTCTATAGCCTGCTTTCGGACAAGCCCAACATTTACCTGGTCGCGCCGCAGGATTACCAGCATTTTGTCTGGCTGATGGACCGTGCGCATTTCATCCTCACCGACTCCGGCGGCATCCAGGAGGAAGCCCCGGCCATCGGCAAACCGCTGCTGGTACTGCGCGATGTCACCGAACGCCCTTCGGTACTCGAAGGCGGCACCGTGTTGTTGGTCGGTACCGATACGGATCGCATCGTCAAGGAAGCCAGCTTGCTGCTCGATGACGACGCCACCTTCCAGCGCATGAGCCGAATTTACAGCCCTTACGGCGACGGCCACGCCAGCGAGCGGATCGCCAACCGGCTCTGCGCCTGGCTGAAACAACACTCGCCGTCGGGTAAAGCGGTATGAGTTTTGGCCTGGTCGACTTCTTTGCCTATGTGCTGTTCGGCCTCAAATACCTCGCGATCATCCTGGCGCTGTTGATGTTCGTGCTAGGGCTCGATGACCTGTTCATCGACGTGGTGTACTGGACCCGCAAGCTGATCCGCCGCTGGCGCATCTATGAAAAATTCAAGCGCGCCGACGAGCAGCGGCTCTACACCAAAAGCGAAAAGCCACTGGCGATCATGGTGCCGGCCTGGAACGAAGTCGGCGTGGTCGGTGAAATGGCACGCCTGGCTGCCACGACGCTCGATTACGAGAACTATCAGATTTTCGTCGGCACCTACCCCAACGATGCCGAAACCCAGGCCGATGTCGATGCGGTCTGCCAGCACTATCCGAATGTGCACAAAGTGGTCTGCGCGCGCCCCGGTCCCACCAGCAAGGCCGACTGCCTGAACAACATCATCGACGCCATCCTGCGTTTCGAAAACGAGGCGAAGATCCAGTTCGCCGGCTTCATTCTGCACGATGCCGAAGACGTGATTTCACCCATGGAGTTGCGCCTGTTCAACTACCTGCTGCCGAACAAGGACCTGATCCAGATCCCGGTCTACCCCTACGCGCCGGAATGGAAAGGCTTCACCGCCGGGCATTACGTCGACGAGTTCGCCGAGAACCACGGCAAGGACGTTATCGTGCGCGAAGCCTTGACGGGCCAGGTGCCCAGCGCCGGTGTCGGGACCTGTTTCAGCCGCAAGGCCATCAGCGCGCTGCTGGAAGATGGCGATGGCATTGCCTTCGATGTGCAGAGCCTGACCGAGGACTACGACATCGGCTTTCGCCTCAAGCAAAAAGGCATGATCTGCATCTTCGCCCGCTACTCGGTAAGCAACCCGAAACTGGCGCTCGAACAACCCTGGGTGTTCGGCATGGATCGCGCGTTTTCCCAGGTGATCTGCGTGCGCGAGCATTTCCCCCGGGACTGGCAGCATGCGATCCGGCAAAAATCGCGCTGGATCGTCGGCATCGTATTCCAGGGCACCAAAAACCTCGGTTGGAGCCCCATAGGATTACTCAACTATTTTCTGTGGCGCGACCGGCGCGGCATGATCGCCTACCTGCTGAGTTTCCTGGTCAACCTGTTGTTCCTCTTGTTGCTGGCCATGTGGCTGGTAACGGTCATCGCACCGAACGCCTGGCGTTATCCGTCGATTCTCGCCGACAGCCCGCTGCTCACGACACTGCTCTGGCTCAATGGTCTGATGCTGCTCAACCGGCTGTTCCAGCGCGGCTGGTTCGTCACCCGTTATTACGGGTTGGGTGAAGGCCTGCTGTCGGCACCGCGGATGATGTGGAGCAACTTCATCAACTTCTTCGCCAATGTGCGGGCGCTACGCCAGGTCATGGAAATGGGCGATTCCCGTCGCGTGGCCTGGGATAAAACCACCCATGAATTCCCGGCCCTGACCAAGGCCCAGCGCACGCCGCTGGGTCATCGTCTGGTGGAAAAAGGCCTGCTGAGCGAAGAACAACTGGAAGCGGCGATCACCAACCCGGTACGCCGGCGCCTGGGTCACGAACTGTTGTTGCGCGGGCACATCGACACCACGCAACTGGTGCAAACCCTGGCCGAGCAACTGGACATGGAATGGGCGCCGCTCAACCCGTTCAAGCTCGACAAACGCCTGATCGACCTTGTGCCGCGCAAGGTCGCTTCCCACTACGGCGTACTGCCCGTGGCCGAGGAAGGCGACACGCTGTTGCTGGCCTCCGAAGGGCCGGTCAGCCAGGTGTCGCTGGGCGCCATCGGCCGCCAGTTGAAGCGCCCGGTGTGCTGTCGTCTGGCACCCCAGGGCCGGGTCACGCTGGGGATACGCCACTGGTACGCCAGCCCCCGGCAAAATGTCGACGTCCATCACATGCTCGAGGTGCTTGAGCGTCATCAGGATGATGAAGCCTTGCTTGAACGCGTCAGTCATCATCAGGTGTTGCTGGGCAATCTGCTGCAAGTGCGAGGCATGGTCCCGCCGAGCCTGTTCAGTCAGGCCCTGATCGACTTCGATGCCGAGCACATGTCGCTGGGCCAGCACCTGATCTCCCGCGGCATGATCACCCAGGAAGTACTCGAACAGGCGTTGGTTGAACAAGCCAGCGAGCAGCAGGCCGCCTACCGCATCGCCCGGGAGGTTGAATGAAACCTCATGCCGTGTTCGTCGGTTGCCTGCTGCTGAGCCTGAACGCCGCCTGGGTTCAAGCCGAACCGCTGACTGACTTCGAACAATTTCGCAGTTTCCCCTACATGGACCGCAGCTACCGCGAAGCGAAAAAAGGCAACTGGGCCGAAGTCGAACGACTGATGCGCCACCTGCTGGACATAGTGCCGAACAACGATGAAGCGCGGGCGCTACTGGTCGAAGCGCTGGCCAAACAACGGCGCTACAAGGACGCACTGCAAGCACTGCCGGATAACCCGCAAAACAGCGATGCCTTGCTCAACCTGCGCCTGACGTGGATCGAACAGGATCCGCCCGGCAGTGGTCAGGTCGAACAATGGATGGCCGCCAGCAACCTCAACCAACGCATCCGCCTGTGGCAGGCCTACAGCCTGAGCCTGGCCAAATTTGGCGGCGCGGGCCGGGCTCACGATTGGCTGGCGCAATTGGAGTCCAAAGGTGACGACCGGATTCTGCACCTGGCGCTCTCCAATTGGTCCGAGCAACTGCGCGACTGGAACGGCACCATCGAACAACTCGCGCCGTTGGCCGCCAACAATCAACTGGGTGCCGAAGACTGGCAACGGCTGGCCAATGCGTATGTGCAACGGCTCGACGAACAACCGCTGGAACAACTGCTGCAACAGGCACCCTCCCCGGAGGCGGCACGCAAGACTCGCCTGGCGATGGTCGATCGCGCGATAGCCGTGGGGCACACCGAACAGGCCCAGCGCTGGCTGCAATCGCTGCCGCCGGACGATCTTGCCGACCCCGCGCAACGCCAACGTCTGTGGGAGTTGGCGCGGCACACCGGCGACAGCACAACGGTGCAGCGCTTGAGTGGTGAATTGCAGCGGCCGTGCCTGGAGACCACCGAATGGCTGTCCCGTCGCGATCCGGATGCGGCGCTCACGCAATTGCGTGGCTGCCCACCCGACGCTGATCCCGAGACCTGGCTGATCCTTGCCCAACGCCTGCACGCCACCGAACTCCTGCAAAGCACGCGCCTGCCGCAGCCCTGGGATAGCCGGCGCCAGCAGCGCCTGCTGGAGATCTGGCAGCAAGAAGGTCAAAGCGACAAAGTCATGGCCTGGCTCGCCAGCCAGCCGCAGACCGCCGAGGTGGTCAAGCGCCGGGCCGAACTGGTTCAGGCGCTGGGGCGCACTACCGAAGCGGCGACACTCTGGGAGCGGCACTACCAGCAAACCGGCAACCTTCGCTCGCTCGATCAGGCCACATACCTGGCGCTGAATGCCGGACAGCGCGAACACGCGCAGCAACTGCTGGAAAACGCTTACGACCGTCATGGCGGCAAGCTCCCCGACGCCCTGTTGCAACGGCTGGCGACCCTATATGCCTCGTCGTCGCCGACGCCTGCACAGCAATGGCGCATCGTGTCGCTGCTCAATCGTGTCGACCCCGCCACCCGCGGCCAATTGTTGGCGCAACTGGCCGAGAGCGGCCAATGCGCCGCCGTGCAGCAAGCGATCGGTGCGCAACCCCGGACCGCCGGCGACTACCACGCACTGGGACGCTGCGCCATGCCGGATCGCCCTGGCATGGCGGTTGTCTATTACCAACAGGCGGAAAAATCCGGCGATCGAAGTAGCCGCGTGCCCTTGGCCTATGCCCTCGAAGCGGCCGGCGATTCGGCCGCAGCCTTGGCAATCTGGCGCAGCCTGCCCGATGCTGAACTCAGCGACAACGCCCGCCTCACGGCCAGTCGCAGCGCCCTGAATGCCGGGGACCTGTCAGCCGCCGAACGCTACTGGCAGCAAAGCCGCAGCCGTGGCCCCAACGAATGGGCGCTGGCTGCCGCGATTGCCGATGCGCAGGGCGATCATGGCTTGGCCCTGCAACGACAACGCTCCGCCCTGCAACGGTCAGCGGATGCCGGGCACTTCTACGCCGCGTCGGTCACCGCACAGAAGGCCGGCGAACCTGCGCAAAGCACCGCTTGGCTGGCCGAGGCAGTACGACTCGAACCGGATAACCCGCGTTACCGCGCCGATTACGGCATGCGCCTGGCCGGTGCTGACACCCGGGAAGAACGCGCCAAGGCCATTCCTTATCTGCAAAGCGCCACCCGAAGTTTCCCCGAGGATTATCGCCTCGGCGAAACCCTGGCCTTGCGCTATGACGAAGTTGCGGACAGCGCAGCAGCGCGCAAGGAACTGCGCCGGGTGATCGATCTGGAACAAAACCCGGTAGCGGCCGACGACGAGGACGGCAGCATGGAGGCCCGGCGTTATCGCCAGCGCCGCGCCCACGAAACCCTGTCACGCCGCGATTCGCGCACCGTGGCCAGCACCTGGTCGCCGGCCGGGGTCTCGACCAACGACTTCCTGCGACCCGACGAAACCACCGGCTCTCGACGCCGCTCCACCTCGCAAAACGTACAACTGGCCATGTGGGATCACGCTCTGGGCGAAGAACCGAGCCGCGCCGGCAGCACACTGTCGGTCTATGGCCGCGTATTGCTCGGTGGCCAGAGTCGATCCAGCTATGCCGAATCCATCGCCACCGGCGTGGGGCTGCGCTACAAACCCTGGGGCACGGCGAACATCAACTTCTACGGCGAGATCTACAAGCAAAGCCAGTTCGATGACCAGGACAATCACGGCCTGAGCCTGGGCCAGATGCTGGTTCCGGAAAAGCTGTCGGACCAGGTCGAGGATCACCGCAAGGACGGGCACACCACCACCGACTACCTGTTGCGCAGCACCGCTTCGTTCCTGGATCAGGGCAGGTTTCGCAACGACTGGCGCGTCGACGAAAGCGACTGGGAGGAACGCTTTCTTTATCTGGATGCGGCGTGGTGGACCAAGGCCGGCGACCATCAATGGTTGTCGCGCTTCCAGCAAGGACGCGCGTGGAAGCTGCCGTTCAACGGCGCGCAAACCCTCATGCCCTACGGCTTTCTCGAATTTGCCAGCCAGGACCCGAGCAATGACTGGCGCCAGGACGTGCGCACCGGCATCGGCCTGCGCTGGCAGTGGTGGTTCGACGATGACATCTACAACGCCTACCGCGCGCACCTGACCGTTCGCACCGAATACCAGCAATCGTTGGGCGGTAATTTGTATGAGGGCGGCAATGGCGTATTGCTGGGCGTGGAGTTGAATTTCTGATGAAGCGACTTCTATTGCTTGTGTGCCTGTTGCTCGGCAGCGCGATGATCCGCGCTGAAGAGCGGATTTTCTATCAACCGCTGAACGTCGATGCCAGCCTCAGCCAGGCGCAATGGCAGCGGATCTGGCAGGACACGGCCAAACAGGGTGTTCACACGGTGATCGTGCAGTGGACGGCCTACGGTGATTCTGATTTCGGCGGTGCCGATGGCTGGCTGGCCGACAGCCTGAAGCTGGCCCAGGCGCAAGGTTTGAAACTGGTGCTGGGGTTGTACATGGACCCGGCCTATTACCAACGCATCGATGAGCTGGACAGTGCCGGGCTGGCGAGTTACTGGCAGGCGCAATTGGGGCTGTCGTTGGCCCAGCGTCAGAAGTTGCGCAAGGACTGGAAGCTCATGGTCAGTGGCTGGTACCTGCCGATGGAACTGGACGACTTGCATTTCCTCACCGCTGATCGCCGGCAGACCCTGCAACGTCAACTCAAGGACTTCGCCGGCCAGCTCGATGCGCCGCTGCATGTCAGTGCCTTCAGCGTCGGCAGGCTTGCGCCGCCCGTCAACGGGCGGTGGCTGGCGGCGTTGGCCGACCAAGGCATACAAGTCTGGTGGCAGGACGGTGCCGGTACCGAACGTTTACCGCCATTGGTGCGCCAGGGTTACGCCCAGGCGCTGCCCTGCTCCGTCGGCATCGTTCAGGAAGCGTTTCGTCAGGTCGGCACCACAGGCACGACCTTTCGCGCTGAACCGGCCAACCTGCAAACGGCACCGACGGGCTGCCATCCCGGTGCAGTGTTTTCCCTGCGTTACCGGCCATGGGGCAAGGTGATTCTCGATAATCAACACAAGAACAGGGTCGATGATGTACAAAACCATTGAAGATGAAGTGCTGAAAAAGGCGCCACCTGCCGAACTGAAAGCCGAGTTCATCCAGCATGAATTCGAACGCCTGCACAAATTCTGCGTGCTGATCTACGTTGCCAGCATCGCTGTCTGGATCCTCTATGACCTGATCCTCAGCTTCATTGGCGACCAGGCGTTCACCTGGCGTTCGATGGTCTTTATCACGGTCTTCACGATCCTGCTCATCGTCTTGTTGTTCACCCGTCAGGCCCGGCATTTCCATTGGCTGAACGTGCTGTTCGTCTTGACCATGACCCTCGGCACACGCTTGCTGATCGACGGTTTGACGATCGAGCATCAAGCCGCCTGGCTGCTGCTGGCAGCGTCGACCACACTCTTCAGCGCTTCGATACTCCCCCTGAGCAGCGGGTCGTTCTTTGCCGCGCAGATCATTACCTGGGTATTACTCAACCCTTTTTACGACACCGAAATTGATGTACTCGAACTCAGGGGACTGATGGCCGTCAGTTACACGGTATTCGTGTGCGCCTTGACCCTTTACAGCTTCCTGACATTAAGCAAAGCCAAACTCTACAACTTCATCATGTCCAGGCTGCTGCTGGACCAGGCCTACATCGACACGCTCACCGAAATCCCCAACCGGCGCTCGTTCATGACCCGCGCCGATAAACAACTGCACAACGCTCCGCGCGAGCACGACCATTACCTGGCGATGATCGATATCGACAATTTCAAGAAGGTCAACGACGTCTACGGTCACGACATCGGCGATGAAGTACTCAAGCGCATCGCAGCGGACATCAAGACAGTGATGAGCCACTTCGAATACGCGCGACTGGGTGGTGAAGAGTTTGCGATTTACCTGGCCGGGGTGCGTCGCGAAGATGTCGAGGCATTGGCCGGCGAACTGTGCCGGGTGGTGCGCGAGCAAGTGACCCGACATCCAGTGACCATCAGTATCGGCCTGGCCAAGGTATTAGAGGGCGACACCTTGAATCAGGCGCTGATCAAGGCGGATGCGGCGCTGTATGAGTCAAAGCATTCGGGGAAGGATCGGTATACCTTTCATCAGCAGGCTTGAGTGATCTGTCGCCTGACAAACCGCTTTCGCGAGCAAGCCCGCTCCCACAGGTCCTGCGCAGATCCTGTGGGAGCGGGCTTGCTCGAGAAGGGGCCATCGGCCTCAGCGCAAAATTACCCGCCGATACGCGCCAAAAAGACTCGAGTAACCCGTCGCTCTTGCACCGACATCACCGTCACCCGCCACCCTTCCCACTCATGGCTGTCGCCCTTCATCGGCAAGCGATCCAGCAAACTTACCACCAGCCCGGCCAGGGTTTGATAGTCGTCGGTCGGCTCTGCCGCAAAGCCGGTGCGCTGACGCACCCGCGCCAGGTTCAAGGCGCCGCTGACCACGAAGCCGCCCTTCTCTTCGATCACGTCCGGCCCTTCTATTTCGCTGGCGTCCGGCAGCTCGCCGGCAATCGACTCGAGAATGTCGGTCATGGTCAGCACGCCGACAAAATCGCCGAATTCATTGACCACGAACGCGATGTGGGTCGAAGCCTTGCGCATCTGCTCCAGGGCATTGAGGATCGAATAGCTGTCCAGCAGATTGATGGTCTGGCGTGCCAGGTGTGCAAGGTCGGGTTGATTGCCGGCCAGGAACTCCTTGAGCAACTCCTTCTTGTGCACGAAGCCCAACGGCTCATCCACCGCACCGTCGCGAATCAACGGCAGACGCGAGTACGACGAATGCATCAACCGCGTGCGAATCGCCTCGGCATCATCGGCCAGATCAATGTGATCGACGTCGGCACGCACGGTCATCAGGGTGCGGATCGGCCGCTCGGCCAGTTGCAGAACACCGCTGATCATCACCCGCTCACGACGATCGAACAGTTCCTCGCTCTGTGCCTCGCCGTCGTCCAGCATGTCGGCAATCTCTTCGCCCACCTCTTCCACTGCGAGCTTGCGTCCGCCGAGCAAACGCATCACCGCATGGGCAGTGCGTTCGCGCATCGGTCGCAGGCCCTGCATCGAGCGCTTGCGCCGTGCCCGGGCGATCTGATTGAACACCTCGATCAGGATCGAGAAACCGATGGCCGCATACAGATAGCCCTTCGGAATGTGGAAGCCCAGACCTTCAGCGGTCAGCGCAAAGCCGATCATCATCAGGAAGCCCAGACACAGCATGATCACCGTCGGGTGCGCGTTGACGAAACGGGTCAGCGGTTTGCTGGCGACGATCATCAGGCCGATGGAAATGATCACCGCAATCATCATCACCGCCAACTCATCGACCATGCCCACCGCAGTAATCACCGCATCGAGGGAGAACACCGCATCCAGCACCACGATCTGCGCCACGATCGGCCAGAACAGCGCGTAGGTCGTGTTGGACGAACGCTGACCGACATGGCCTTCAAGGCGTTCATGCAGCTCCATGGTGGCCTTGAACAACAGGAATACACCGCCGAACAGCATGATCAGGTCACGCCCGGAGAAGCTCTTGTCGAACACCTCGAACAGTGGCTGGGTCAGGGTCACCAGCCAGGAAATACTGGCCAGCAGGCCCAGGCGCATCAACAACGCCAGGGACAAACCGATCAACCGCGCACGGTCGCGCTGCTCCGGCGGCAACTTGTCCGCGAGGATGGCGATAAACACCAGGTTGTCGATGCCAAGCACCAGCTCCAGCACAATCAGCGTCAACAAGCCCAGCCATGCGGTGGGGTCGGCTAACCATTCCATAAAAATGTCTCGATCTCTTCAGTGAATTCAGAATACCGGGCACGGCAAGGCGCGGCGCAGAGGCCGTGGAGCTGCAATGTCGGGGGTAATCGGAGGCCTGAAGACCGGGTATTTCACGTGCGTCGAGACCGCGCGTTGGCGCGAGGGGGAAGGATTACTGGGGGGCTCCGTGAGGGTGTTCATGCAAGTCCTGAAAGGAAAAAGGACTTGAATCGTACAAGTGATAGTGACAATTCCTACAGCCGGAAATCATTTCAAGATCTGTAGCAACTTTAGAATTTAGTTATTTTGGAGGCCGCCTTCGACTTGCTCGCGAAGCTTTTGGCTTCTAGCCTTTTTTCACACGCTCGATGTACCTGTTCACCGCCGCAGACTTCTCAAACCGCCGATGAATCAACGCCAGCCACGACGTCGCATTGCAATCCTTGATCTGCCGATACACCACATTCGGCAAACTGACATGGCCGACTACCGACTCCGGCACCACCGCCACACCCTGCCCTAGCGACACCAACGCAATCACCGCCACCAACCCACCCGGCTGCGCCCCGAGCTTCGGTACGAAACCGCCTTGACTCGCAACCTGCAACGTACCGACGACTTGCTCCGGAAGAATGAAGTTTTCGTTGTGCAGATGCGCTGAGTTGATGACCTGCAACCGGTTCAGCCATGAGTCCACCGGCAACGCCAACACAAAGCCCTCGTCGCTCAGACGAACACCTTCGACACCCTCGGGCAAGGCCATCGGGCAGCGGATATATCCCAGATCGAAGCGCCCCTCAAGGATCATGTTCGGCAGGCTGGCCATGGGGCTTTCCCGAACGTTGAGGCTGACATCCGGGTATTGGTCGGCAAAAGCCTGAACCTGCTTTTGCAGCGCCCCGGAATACACCGCCGAGGCCACGTAACCCAGTTCGATGTGGCCGATGTCGCCACGACCGGCGCGTTGGGCATTGCGCTGGGCCGACTCGAACTGGCGCACCGTGGCCTCGGCCTCGATCACCAGCGCCGCGCCGGCTTCGGTCAGGCTGACGTCCCGCGCCTGGCGCAGAAACAGGCGCGCGCCCAGTTCCGCTTCCATGTCCTGGATCTGCCGGGTCAAGGTCGGCGGCGCAATGCCCAATTGCTCGGCGGCACGGGTGAAGTTGCGCTGCCGGGCGACGGCGAGGAAGTAGCGGAAGTGGCGGATGTCCATCGGTGCGTTAGCTCAAAGGTAATGAAGTGATGATGCGCGCCTAACAAATAGACTGCCAGCCAGCGATAAGCTGCACATCACTTCACAGTAGAGAACGCCCGTCATGTCCGTCAAACCCAAGGTGAGCCCGCGCCTGACCTTGCTCACCGCCTCAGCCGTGTGTTCGCTGATCGTGCTGGACACTAATATCGTCGCCGTTACCTTGCCCAGCATCGCTCGGGATCTGGGGGCGAATTTCGCTGATATCGAATGGGTGGTCAGTGCCTACATGCTGGCCTTCGCCGCCTTGCTGTTGCCCGCCGGCAGCCTGGCCGACCGCTTTGGCCGGCAGAAAACCCTGATGTGGGGGCTGGGTATCTTCATCCTGGCCTCGCTGGGTTGCGGTGCGGCGCCGAACGCACTGTTTCTGGATATCGCACGAGCGATCAAGGGCGTCGGTGCCGCGCTGCTGCTGACCTCAGCGCTGGCCTCCATCGGCCACACCTTCCACGATGAAGTGGAACGGGCCAAGGCCTGGGCGTTCTGGGGCGGTTGTATGGGCGTGGCCATGACGGCGGCGCCGACCCTGGGCGGATTAATCACTGAATTCGTCGGCTGGCGCTG
>NZ_SCOO01000017.1:0-113968 GCF_005502415.1 Pseudomonas sp. G(2018)
TAGCCGCTTTCGCTTTGCAGGTCCTCGTCCTGCAGATAGCGATCGCCGAGCACGGTGTAGGGTTCGGCGTAGTGGTAGGCCTCGCCGTAGGTGGTTTTCGCGCCACGGGTCTGGTCGACATCGCTCTGCAGCCAGGCGTTGGCGTTACGCGGGTCGTAGGCGCGCAGGTGCAGGTTTTTTTCCACGACTTGATGGCTCGATTGCAGCTGCCAGACGGCGTCCTCGCTGCTGCTGTTAAGTCCAGACAGTGGGCGCAACGGCAGCTCGACGTCGAACTGGTAGCCGCGCTGGTCGTCGCAGAATTCCACGACGTCGATGTTCAGCCGTTCGTGGCGGGTGAAGCGGTACCAGATGCCGACCTCGGCCAGCAGCCGGTTGATGAAGGCGAGGTCGCTTTCACCGTATTGCATCACCTGTTCGCGCTTGGGGTAGTCGCGCACCAAGCGGAACAGGAAGTCCTGGTATTCGAATTCGTGGCGGCCGCGCAGGATGTGTTCGACGATCTGCGGCACCGACTGATGCTGATAGAGGCGGTATTGCCGACCGCGCTCGAGCAAGGCCAGACGCGGTTGCAGGGTGAGTTCGTAGCGGGCTTCGTCGAGGGAGGCGGACAGGCGTTTGAAGGCGGTGATCACGCCGTTTAGGGTGCGTAGCGGTTTGACCTCCGGTGTTTCCCAAGGCATCACCGGTTTGGGGAGGGCGTACAGGCTGAAACGGGCGGACTTGCCGAGCAGGTGTTCGGCGGCGATGTCCTGTTCGGTGCTGGTGAATTCGATGTGGTAGCTGAACGGTTGGCTGAGGCGTTCCTGGCCGTGGAAGGCGAGGACGTCGAGGGGGGCTTGGAGGTCGCTGACCCAGAGTTTGTGGCGGCTGTGGTCGAAGAAGACCGGTAGTGTGGTGTTCAAATTTGGACCTCCCTGGGGCGTTCGGGGAGGCTTCATTTCCATCCCTCATTCATGCGTTCGACAGCTTTCTGCAAGCTGACAACGATTGAAATAGGATGCTTCCGATATGCGTGTAGGACGCTTTCGGTGTGCTGGCATGTCGGGTCTGTAGGAATTTTTACGGAGTGTTTAAAGGGGGCGGATTCAGGGTTGTTCGACCGCCTTCTGGCGCTTTTTGGTGTGGGAGTTTGGGCGTGTTTAAAAGCCCGTCAGGTTACTTCAAGAAAGCCACAGCGCCTTGCGTCGTTGCCTACGGTTACGCCAGAATCCGCCGGCTTGTGCGCCTTGGGGCCGCTCGGTAACTTGATTCGCGTCACTGATTGTCAGTGATCGGGTTTAGTAGCCCGTGGTGTTATCAGTAAGGTGCACAGTGTTGTCAGTCAGGCATTCAATCCTGAGTTTGATGGTGGCTGTGCGCAGGGCGCTTCGGCGCGCCGGTAAATGCTGATCTCCCCGGTCTACTAACCTGCGTACAGCCGCCACCCTTCTTTTAGTAGGGAAGCGATAGCGGCTCCATTCAGGAGTAATCAGCTTATGGTCAAACCGACACCTAATCCGCCGGAGAACGATCCGGCAATACCTTCCGACCGCATTCCCTCAGCCGCCGACATCCAGGCCACCCCGCGCAAACTCTGCAGCATGTTCATCGTCAACCCGGAGCTCGATGTCGAATCCCTGCTGGCCCATGCCTGCGAGTCCCTGGCCTCCGCCAACGTCATGACCCTGGATCTGGCGGACCGCACGGAAGGGACGAGTCGCAATACGCTGCTGGGCATTGCCCAGGTCATCATGTTGGGTGAGCTGGCGGTGAACCGCGCGCTGGATCGTATCGATCGGCCTGAGTAGAAGATCGAAAAATCGCAGCCTTCGGCAACGCCTGCAGAAACACACCTGTTTGAGGCATTGGGGCTTGTCCGCGAAGGCGATGGGTCAGGCGCATCATGGTTGATGGGCTGCCGTCTTCGCGAGCAAGCTTCGCTCCTACAGGCGCAATCGCCTTAAGAGCGCTTCTCCAAAGCCGCCTCGGCCGCCGCAATATCGGCCTGGCGCTTGACAATCATGTCCCCCACCGGCGGCCCCTGGAAGCGCCGGGCCTCAAACCCGAACCAGACAATGGCCGTCAACACCAGAAACCCGATGGTGATGTACAACGCCCAATCATTCGGTGGCTGAATGCCGATCACGAAGATGATCACCATCGACAACACCGAGAGCAGGGCAAACACCGTGTACCAGAAGCGCCCCATGTTCCAGGGGCCCATGGTTGGCCATTTCGAGGTGCCGTAGGCAAACAGGCCCAGCACAATGGGAATGACGAACGAGAAGAACAGGAAGATTACCGTGCAGGACACCACGATGGTGTAGACCGGCGTTTCACCGATCGATATCACGGACGATCCCCACACAAACAATACCGCCAGCGTGGCGCCGGTCCAGATGGCCGCCACCGGGCTGCGAAAGGTCGGCGAAACCGAGGCCAGTGCCTTGGAACACGGCAGGCCGCCATCACGGGAAAACGCGAAGATCATGCGTGAAACCGACGTCACGGTGGCCAGGCCGCAGAGCACTTGCGAGATGAAAATCGCCACGAACAACGCATCTTTGAGCAACGGGTTCACCTGGGTGTTCATGGCCCAGAAAAACACGCTCCAGCCTTGCTTGGCCGCTTCGTCCATGCTCGGCAGCATCAGCACGAAGGCGCTGAGCATGACCCAGCCGAATAACAGCGACCAGACCACCGACATGACCATTCCGCGTGGCACCGACATGGCGGCGTTGCGGGTTTCCTCGGACGTATGCGCGGAGGCGTCGTAGCCGGTGATGGTGTAGATCGGCAACAGCAGGCCGAGCATGAAGATCCAGCCGTTGGAGACCTGTGGCCAGACGCTGCCTCCAGCCTCGCCGGAATAGTTACCGAAGGTCACCAGCCGGGAGAACTCGTAGCTGGGGGCCGAGATCAGGCAGACGATGGTCAGTGCCAGTGCCGTGGCGAAGATCAGATAGCCGGAGAAGTCGGTGAGTTTCGCGGTCAGGCCGATCCCCAGGTGGTTACACAGGGCCTGGATTCCGGTGAGGATCGCCAGGAAAATCACCCGTGTCGTGGTGGTGTCTTCCATGCCCAGCGTCGGCCCGAAGGCACCGAAAAAGAAGTAATAGGTGCCGACGTTGATCGCACCGAGTACCGTCACCAGCCCCAGCAAATTGAACCAGGCCGTGAGCCAACCGGTGAAGCGGTTGCCGAGGATCGAACCCCAGTGATACAGCCCGCCGGCGGTGGGGTAGGCCGAGGAGATCTGCGCCATGGCCAGGGCGAACACCCCGGAAATCAGGCAACCGATCGGCCAGCCGATGCCGATCGAAGCACCGCCCGCGCCCGAGGTGCCCTGGGCAAGTGAGTTGATGCCGCCGGAGAGGATGCAGATGATCGAAAAGGAAATCGCGAAGTTGGAAAAAACGCCCATTCGTCGCGAGAGCTGCTGGGCATAGCCCATGCTGTGCAGCACCTTGACGTCATCGTCGTGCGCGTCGGTGCCGGGCTGGCTTGCTGGGTTCATCGTCGTGTGCCCCTTCAGGTTTTGATACGCATCCATCCGGGAAACCCGGACGGCCTGGCCTTCAACCCCTTGTCGTACTGCTCCTGTTTCCAACCGGTGAAACTTGCCCGCTTTTCTGTAGGAGCGAGCTTGCTCGCTCCTACAGACGGCCGTGGTATGCCGCTTCGAAAATTTCCGCCACGCCGGCCCGGGTCAGCGGCAGCGGGTTGCCACCGGCGGACGGGTCGACAATCGCCATGTCCGCGATCAGGTCTGCCTGCTTGTCATCCACCCCCAGTTCAAACAGCGTATGCGGCACGGCGATGTCCTTGCGCAATTTGAGGACGAAGGCCAGGAAGCTGTCGAAGCCCGGCGAGGGCAGATGCAAGTAAGCCGCCAGGCGCGTGATGCGTTCCTCGATGGCCGGGCGATTGAATTTCAGGACATAGGGCATCAGGGTGGCGTTGGTCATGCCGTGGTGGGTGTCGTACAGCGCGCCAATCGGATGCGCCAGGGCGTGCATGCCGCCCAGGCCTTTCTGGAAAGCGGTGGCGCCCATCGCCGCGGCGGCGAGCATCTGCCCGCGCGCATCGAGGTCGGACGGGGTGTGCACCGCTCGCACCAGCGCATTGGCCACCAGACGCATGCCCTCCACCGCGATGCCATCGGCCATGGGATGAAAACCGGGGGCACAGTACGATTCCAGGCAGTGCGATAACGCATCCATGCCGGTTCCAGCGGTGACTTTTGCCGGCATGCCGACGGTCAGGGCCGGGTCGCTGATGACCACCCGTGGCATCATTTTCGGATGGAAGATGATGCGTTTGGTGTGGGTGCGATCGTCGATGATCACGGCCGCGCGGCCCACTTCAGAGCCGGTGCCGGCGGTGGTCGGCACCGCGATGACCGGGGCGATGCGGCTTTCATCGGCACGGGTCCAGTAGTCACCGATGTCCTCGAAATCCCACACCGGTCGGGTCTGTCCGCTCATGAACGCAATGAGCTTGCCCATGTCCAGGCCGCTGCCGCCGCCAAAGGCCACCACACCGTCATGGTTGCCCGCACGCCAGGCATCGAGCCCGCCGGCCAGGTTGGCTTCGACCGGGTTGGGCTTGAGGTCGCAAAACAGCGCGGCGCCCAATCCCGCGTTACGCAAGGTATCCAGTGCCGCCGTGGTGATCGGCGCCCGCGCCAGGCCGCTGTCGGTCACCAGCAGCGGTCGCTGGATACCCTGGTTGCGACAGACCTCGGCCAGCTCGCTGATGCGGCCGACACCGAAGCGAATGCTTGTGGGGTAGTTCCAGTTTCCAGTCAGGCTCATGGCTCAAATCTCGTGGCGCAAATGGAAGGATTTGGCTCGGGTCAGATGTTCATAGCCCAGGCGCGACAGCGTCACGCCGCGCCCGCTGTTCTTCACGCCGGTCCAGGCCAGGGCCGGGTCGAGGTAATCGCAGCGATTCATGAACACGGTGCCGGTCTCGATCTCGTTGCCCAGGCGTTCGGCGGCGGCGAGATCCTGGGTCCAGATCGAGGCGCTGAGCCCGAACTCACTGTCGTTCATCAAGGCGATGGCTTCCTCATCGCTGGCCACCGGCATGATGCCGACCACCGGACCGAAGCTTTCATCGCGCATGACCGACATTTGATGGGTCACGTCGACCAATACTTGCGGTGCGAGGTAGGCGCTGCCCGGTACATCAGCGGCAAAGTCTTGTGGACCGATCAGTGCCTTGGCGCCCTGGCTCAGTGCGGCGGCGATCTGGTCACGGACAAAATCAGCGGCCTGCGGACTCACCAGCGGACCGAGGGTGGTGGCTTCGTCCAGCGGATTGCCCAGCACGTACTGGCGGGTGAGGGCGGCGAAACGCTCGACAAACGCCGGGTAGATGGTTTGATCGACGTAGATGCGCTCCACCGCGCAGCAGCTCTGCCCGGAGTTGAAGAAGCTGCCGTCCACCAGGTTTTCCACCGCGTGGTCGAGGTTGGCATCGGCGCGAACGTAAGCCGGATCCTTGCCGCCGAGTTCCAGGCCCATGCCGAGAAAGCGTCCGGTGGCAGCGCTTTCCATGGTTCTGCCGCCGCCCACCGAACCGGTGAAATTCACCTGCTGTACGCGCGCAGAAGCAATGATCCTGCCCGTCTGCTCATGGTCGAGCACCAGGTTCTGGAACAGCCCTTCCGGCAGATTGGCGCGGCGAAAGGCTTCGGCGAAACGTTCGCCCACCAGCAGTGTTTGCGAAGCGTGCTTGAGGATGACGCTGTTGCCGGCCATCAACGCCGGAATGATCGTGTTGACGGCGGTCAGATAGGGGTAATTCCACGGGGCGATCACCAGCACCGTGCCCAGCGGTTCGCGTTTGATATGCCGGCGAAAACCGTAGATCGGCGCCGGTTCGACGGCGGCCAATGCCTCAGGCGCAATGGCGATCATGTGCCGCGCACGCTCGTCAAAACCACGCAGTTCACCGGCGCCATAGCGCACCGGGCGGCCCATCTGCCAAGACAGTTCCGGGGCTATTTCATCCTTCATGGCCAGCATCGCGTCCGCTGCGGCATTGCAAAAAGCCGCGCGTTCGCCCAGTGGCCGGCGTTTCCATTGCGCCTGGGCGGTTGCGGCCGCCTCAAGTGCCTTGTCGACCTGGGCCGCATCGGCGCAGGGGCGTTCGGCGTAGACCCGGCCATCGACCGGGGAGATGAGTTGAATCGTCGAGGTCATGGTGCTCTCAGTAGCGCTCGAAGCCGCGCTGCAGTTCCCAATCGGTGATCCGCCGGTCGTACTCTTTCTGCTCCCACTCGGCGGTGTGCACGTAGTGGTCGATGACTTCATCACCGAACGCCTCGCGCAACATGCTCGAACCCTTGAGCGCGGCGCAGGCATCACGCAGGGTCTTGGACACTTCGGGCAAATGTTCGTCGACGTAGGCATCGCCCTCGTAAGGCGGGTCGAGGCTGAGCTTTTCGTCGATCCCCGCCAGCCCCGCGGCGATCAGCGCGGCGAAGGCCAGATAGGGGTTGAGGTCGGCGCCGCCAATGCGACATTCAATGCGGATCGACTTGCTTTCTTCGGCGCACAAACGGAAGCCGGCGGTGCGATTGTCGCGGCTCCACACCGCGCGGGTCGGGGCGAAAGTGCCGGCCTGGAAGCGCTTGTAGGAGTTGATGTAGGGCGCGAGAAAACAGGTGATGTCGTTGGCATATTTGAGCTGGCCGGCCACCCAGGAACGCATCAGTTTCGACATGCCGAACTCGGCCTTGGCGTCGAAAAACAGCGGCTTTTTCGCGTTTTTGTCCCACAGCGAATTGTGGATATGGCTGCTGGAACCGGCGGCGTCGTAACGCCACTTGGCCATGAAGGTGATCGCCTTGCCTTGCAGTTGCGCGATCTCCTTGCAGGCGTGCTTGATGATGACGTGGTGGTCGGCCATGGTCATCGCATCGGCGTAGCGAATGTTGATCTCTTCCTGGCCCGGCCCCCATTCGCCCTTGGAGTTCTCCACCGGAATGCCGCTGGCCTGCAGATGCTTGCGGATCGCCCGCAGCACCGGCTCTTCGCGGGTTGTCTGCAGGATGTTGTAGTCCTCGATGTAGTGACCGGCGGTTTTCGGCTTGTGGTAGTTGCGTTTGTGGATGGCCTCGTAACTCTCGTCGAACAGGTAGAACTCCAGTTCCGAGGCGAACATGCCGGTGTAGCCACGCTCACGCAGACGCTCGACCTGTTTTTTCAGAATCGCCCGCGGGCTGTGGGGCAAGTCACGGCGATGGTGATGGTCGAGTACGTCGCACAGCACCAGTGCCGTGCATTCAAGCCAGGGCACCTTGCGCAAGGTGCGCATGTCGGGTTTGAGGACAAAGTCGCCGTAGCCCTTGCTCCAGCTGGCGGCGGCGTAGCCCGGCACCGGCTCCATGTCGATGTCGTCAGCCAACAGGTAATTGCAGCAGTGGGTTTCTTCATGGCCGCTGTCGATGAAAAACTCGACCTGGAATCGCTTGCCGACCAATCGCCCCTGCATGTCGACCATGCACACCAGGACTGTATCGATTTCGCCAGAAGTGGCGGCACGCTTGAGTTCGTCAAAACTTAAAAAAGGCTCGGGCATCACGGCAAGTCCTGCGCAATTTGTGTGGGCCTGTCTGAAATAGCTGTTGCAGACGCTCTCCAGAAACAACCCAAAACCTGCAGATGCGAGCATCGTGAGCAATAAGCTGCACTAAGCTTAGCCTACTGTCGCTTTTCGCAAGTTTTCGCTCATCGAGGCCTTGCGGGTCGGGCAGAACGGGATCGGGAAAGTACCCATGGGCGCCGACCGGTGCAGGCGCGCGGAGGAAAGAAAATGGCGAAGAAAAGAGCGTACAAAACCTACGGAAACCTCAAAGGTCAGTACCCGAATTATCTGGACGCGGTGGAGGCCCTGGGGACGGCGGTACGTCATGCCGGGCCCTTGAAAGAGAAGATGGTCCAGTTGATCCAGCTCGGCGCCGCGGCGGCCATTCGCTCCGAAGGCGCCGTGCACAGCCATACCCGACGGGCGCTGGAGGCCGGTGCCACGCCGGAGCAGATCCGTCACGCACTGATCTCGCTGACCAGCACCATCGGTTTCCCGACGGTGGTAGCGGCGATCAGTTGGGCGGACGATGTGATGGGGGAGGGGTCGGCGTCCTGAAGGACAGCATTGCTGCTCCTCTTTTCCAGTCGCAATGCTGGCTTGGCGCTATTACGGTTTGTCGACTAGATTCCCGTCTGAGTATTCGCTCATGTTGAGTGTACAGGGCAGTGAGTGCGCTCATCTTCCGCGCAGGCTTACCCGAGGGATCACGCTATGCGATTGTCTGCGATTCGATCACTTGTACAACTGTCTGGTCTTTTGCTTTCTCTATCGTTACTGAATGGGTGTGCCAACCTGGAGGAAATCCGGGATTTCTCTAATCAGTCGGCAGCGATTACTGCTTCGACTCAAGCTCTAAACTACGAGCAAACCTGGGAAGCACGAAAAAAAAATCTGATCAATGTTGCACAATCGTATCCTCTCTGTAAGAAAGTCGAAAATGTGTGCGTCCAATATATAGATATTCCAAAAGCCGATGTTCAAACTTTAAGTGAGGACGAGAAAAAGGCAATTGAATCTGTTCAAAGTGTTCTTTCGAAGTATATGGTGCAACTGGCGGCTCTGGCGGGAGATGATGTTGTTAGTGTTGATAAAAATGTCGACGAGCTCGTCAAGGATTTGAATGGTTTTCCGGGGAGTGCGGAGGACAAAGAAAGCAGAGAGAAAAGAAACGCAGCCTACGGGGCTATTGTTAAACTGGTAAAGTTACCCTTGGAAGGGTGGCGCCAGTATAAGTTGAAGCAATTAATTATTGAGAATGACGCTGATATTCAGTTGCTTGTCGATTTATTGTCGGAACAAACGAAAAACACTGCAAATAGAATTTTGACTGAGGAATTGGAAACAAATCAATGGTACGGACGCATTGTGCAAGCATATCCGGCGAACAATTTTATAGATGCATTTGGCAATATTCAATCACGAAAGGATCGCCTCGCTGAATCGAATGCCAAGACGAATGCAGCATTCGCGGCGTCCGACGCTATCAAGAAATTTGGCACGGTTCATCATGAAATGGCGATGAATTTGAGCTCATTCAATTCAAGGTCAATGAAGGACCTGATTGCGAATGTCAAGGCTGCTAAAGAGGATGTCGAAAAGGCTCGTAAACAATATCAGGCCGCCTTTGCGGATTAAGAGGAGTTGTGCCATGTCAGGAAATAAGCTTGATGCGACAGGGCTCTACAGGGTTTCGAATTTTTATTATTCTATATATGCCAAGCTTGCATTTGAGGTGGCGGATCGCACGCCCCCTTATACAGATGAAGAGAAGGAGGATATTGGGTTCAAGATCGATAAGGCTCGAGAGGTTGCGGAGTATTACTCAAAGTTGGCAAAAAAAAGCTTGGTTGTTGACGTGAAGATGCCCGTCGCCAGACTTACCAAGTCTATCGAAGGTGCAAGCGAAACAATCAAGAATTTAAAGGTGGTGGGCAAAGTCCTGGATGTTGTCGGAGATCTGGTTGTCATTGGCGTTACTTTAGTGAGCGTAGTCACTGATCCAACTAAGTTGGGTGATTTGCCTCAGCAGGTCGACGAACTTGTTAAACACGTGGGCGAAGTAAAAGCTGCCTAGTTGATTCGGTATGACGAGGGCTATCACCGATAGCCCTGTATCAAACCCAGGGTCTTGACCTGAATCGTGCGATTAGTCCTTCTGGTCGAACGCCACCCGCAACCGCTCGATGATCTCCTCGATCGAAGGCCCCTGAACGCTTGGCGGCTCCGGGCTCTCGCCAAATTCGCGCCAGATGAACAGGGTCAATTCCGCGCCATCGGTCAGGGTATGCGCTTCGACGCCCGCGCCGAAGTTCTTCAGCACCCGGTATCGCTCATCCTGGCAGAACAGATCCTCGACCCAGTGATACACCGGGATGAAGTGGAAATGGATGGGGAAGCGTGGGTCATGGCCGAATCGGCTGATGTAGAGCCACTTCGGTTGCAGCTCCGATTGCATGGTTTTCTGGATTCGGGCGAGCAGAGTTCCCATCTCGCCCAGTGCGTTGTCAGGAAGGTCGGACAATGAACGGACAGGGTGCCTCGTCCCCAGCACCAGATAGCCAGGGAGCTTGGACGACATGTGGTGATTGAGTATCCAGTGAGTGGTTTCATGGATGATGAAGCGTGGTGCTATGTCCATCGTTGGGTGTCCGTTGTCGAAGCAGGGAGGGAGAATGAGAAAGTCGCGCCGCCGTTTGGCTGACTGTCTGCCCAGATGCGTCCACCATGCAACTCTATTATTGAGCGGCAGATGGATAAACCGATTCCCATACCCTCTTCTTTGGTCGTGAAAAACGCATCAAACAGCAACGCAAGGTGTTTTTTGTCAATCCCTGGGCCATTATCGTGCACTTCCACCACCGCAAGACTCTCTTTCGCATGAATGCGCACGTGCAGCTCCCTGGGCAAATCCTTGTGGCCAATCATGACCTGCAGGCTGTTCATGATCAGGTTGATCACCACCTGCTGGAGCTGGATTCGATCGCCCGACACCTTGGGCGAACGGCCTTCTACCTTGCGCGACAATTGCACCTGATGGCTCTGGATTTCCCGGTCAAGCAGGGCAAGTGAGTCTGCTACTACCGATTCTAGATCCAGTTCTTCGTAGTGCGAATCGCTTTTGCGGGTAAGGTCGCGAATTCGCCTGATGACCTCGCCCGCCCGGCGTGCATTGCTGGCTGCCCGGTGAATGAAGGTCAACCCTTGATGAACGCCAGAAGGTCGCGGTTAATGACCTCGGCATGGGTGGTGCACATGCCGTGGGGCAGGCCGGGATAGGTTTTCAGCGTGCCATGCTTGAGCAGCTTGATCGACAAGTGTGCCGAGTCGGCGATCGGTACGATCTGGTCGTCTTCGCCGTGCAGTACCAGGGTCGGCACGTCGATGTTCTTCAGGTCATCGGTGAAGTCGGTTTCCGAGAAGGCTTCGATGCAGTCGTACTGCGCCTTGATCCCACCGTTCATGCCCTGGCGCCACCAGTTGTCGATGACGGCTTCGGAGACATTGGCGTTGGTGCGATTAAAGCCATAGAACGGCCCGGTGGGAAAATCCCGGTAAAATTGGGCGCGATTGTCGGCCACGGCTTTTCGCAATCCATCGAAGACTTCCAGAGGCAGGCCTCCCGGATTGTTCGCGGTGCGCAGCATGATCGGCGGCACGGCCCCGATCAGCACCGCTTTGGCTACGCGACCACGGCCATGTTTGGCTACATAGCGGGCCACTTCACCGCCACCGGTGGAGTGACCAATATGCACGGCATTTCTGATGTCGAGGTACGCCATCAGCTCGGCGACGTCGGCGGCGTAGGTGTCCATTTCGTTGCCGCTGGCGGTTTGGGTCGAGCGGCCGTGACCACGGCGATCATGGGCGATGACGCGGAAGCCCTGGCTGAGGAAAAACAGCATTTGCGTATCCCAGTCGTCGCTGGACAGCGGCCAGCCATGGTGGAATACGATCGGCTGTCCGCTGCCCCAATCCTTGTAGAAAATTCGCGTGCCGTCCTTGACCGTGATCATTCCCGAGCCTTTGCCACTGGTCTTGCCAACCGCAGGCGTTGCCGCAGGTGCCTGCTGTGCTGCCAGCGTCGGTCCCGTCACGGCCAGTGCCGCGGCTACCATGGCACCGCTGGTCATCAAGGCGCGACGGGTGGTTCCGCTTATCTCATCAGTCATTTTTTCAATACTCATGTGCGTGCTGTGGTTAGCGCTTGGAGCGGTCCAGGACAGTCAGTCCGGCGACGGCACCGATTCCCTTGTCGTGGGGAATTTATGGGCAAAGAAGCGTGCTGACCACCAGACATGGGTGCATGCCATTAACGCTTTGGTATAGACGCGAGACAGAGATCCCTTGTGGGAGCGAGCCGGCTCGCTCCCACAGACGATGGTTTATTTACAGGGCCAACGTCAGTAGATTAGGCGGCGGTTTGCCGACCACCCAGCCTCACAACAAGGAAGAATCATGAACGTCCACTCATCCTCGTCCTCATCCAGTGCCTTGATCGCCGCCTATTCCTCTGCCGCCAACGCCAGGGTTGCCGATGGCAAGGGCAATGTCGCCGACAGCGATCAGTCGGCGGACAAAACGCAGAATGATGATTCGGTGAGTTTGTCCGGCACGGCCACCGATTACAGTGATTCGATCGCCAGCAACGCGCCGTATTTTCCGGTGCGGCCGGGGATGAACGCCGACGCGCTTATCCTGGGTGTCGCCAAACCCGGGGCGATTTCCAGTTCCAGGGACAAGACCTTTGCCGATGTTGCCATCGATGCCCGCAAGCGCATGGATGAAAAATACGCGCTGATGAAGGACAGCGGTAAGCCGTACGACAACAGCATTCAGGATCGCAATGCGCTGATGGGCGATCTGGATCGACGTTCGCTGTACGCCGTCGCCACCAACGAAGGCGGCAAGTTCACCAAGGAGGAGCAGACCGCGGCGCAAGACCTGATGCGCCAGCAGGCGCAACTGGCCACCGGTTATTACGTCGGGCCGGAGGATCAAAAGAAGAATTGGCGAGATCCGTTCGCCAACGACCCGGTCGGCCGCGCCAAGGCGGCCCTGAACTTCCTGGACAACATGAGTCCCGAAGAGAAATCAACGCCGCAATGGTTGTCCCAGCGCGCGACCATCCAGACCGCACTGGACCAGGCCACCGCCGCCGACCCTGTAGAACTGGCGAAGAAAAAGCAGCTGTATTTCCCGATCCTGGCCGAGATTCTGCAGAACGGCACCAGTTGGTTTGACAAGAAAGAGCCGGACGAAAACAAGTCCAGTGAGTTGCTGAACAGGCTTCAGGCGGTGGTTCAATCCGCGTAGGCGCAACGCTTGACTCCGGGCGGCAACGCGCACTGCCCGGGTAGGAGCGAGCTCTGCTCGCGATGGTCGTCAACGATAACGCGTGCTGCCTGAATGACCGCGTTGTCCGGACGTTTTTCGCGAGCAGGGCTCGCTCCCACAGGTATGCAACACCCCGGTCAGTCAGGGAAGAAGGGTGACTTGAGCCGGCGATCCTCACGTTGCCGAAATGACCGACCCCAGAGCTTGAAACATTTTTAAATACTTCAGCTTATTTTTAGTTGTACGACGTCGTATCAATTATGGTCGACTGCGCCGGTTCTCAAAAATACAATAATGGAGATTCCGTCTATGACCAGCGTCCCATCCGCTGTTCCCCAATCTGCGGCCCCCACCCAAAGCCGTCTCGCCCGAACACTCAAGCTGCTTGGCCCGGGCATCATTGCCGTACTGTCCTGGCTGGGCGCAGGTGACCTGATCACGTCATCGGTAGCCGGAGCCAATTACGGCTACGCAATGATGTGGGTGCTGGCGGTCTCCCTGCTCTTGAGATACTTGATCGTCAACATCATTGCGCGCTTCCAGTTGTGCAATAACCAGGGCATGACGATCCTGCAAGGCTATGCCCAGCTCCATCCGTTTTTTGCCTGGTTCATGCTCGGTTATGCCTTGTTGATGGGGCACTTGATGAACGCCTACATGATCAAGGGGGCGGGCGAGTCCCTGGCCATGTTGCTGAAGGTCGACTATCCATTGCTCTGTTCAGTGGCGGTGGTGCTGGCGGTCTGGTTACTGGTCGGTCGCAATATCTATTCGATGATCGAAGGCGTCATGAAGGTGTTGCTGGCGATCATGACGCTGGCGTTCATTGCCCTGGCCGTGATGTCCGGTCCCGATGTCGCCGGCATCGTCAAAGGCACCATCGGTTTCAGCATTCCGCCCGATGAAGGTGTGCATGGTGCACTGCTGGTCGCGGTGTCGGTCATCGGCGCGGTTGCCGGTTCGATCGCCAACTTTGTTCACCCCTACGTCATGCGTCAAAAGGGGTGGGTCGGGCCTGAACACAAGCGCATTCAGCGTAACGACCTGCTGTTTGCGGTGTTTGTCGGGATCGTCATCAACCTGGCCATCTGGATCGTTGGCGCGGAGATCCTGCGACCGAACGGCATTGAAGTCAAAACCCTGAGCGACCTGGGCAAAGCGCTGGAAATTTTCTTTGGCCCCATCGGTTGGTATGTCTTTTTCATCGGCGTATTCGCGACCCTGTTCGCCAGTATTTCGGGCAAGACCACAGCCTTCCCGATGCTCATTACCGATGCGTTGCAACACGTCAGCCCCAAGCGCCGCGAGCGTTACGGTAAAGAGTTCCACCATGACCCGATGCACAAGTGGTTCATGCTGTTCATTCTGGTGACGCCACTGATCTGGTCGCTCCCGGGCATGCCGGATTTCGTGACGCTGACCATCGGTGTGAGTGCACTGAACATCATCGGGTTGCCGGTCATCTCCCTGGGCTTGCTGATCATGTCCAACCAGAAGTCATTGCTCGGCAAGCAATACCGCAACAACCTGTTTGAGAACATCGCACTGCTTTTCGCCACGGGCCTGGCGCTGTGGGTCGCGTTTCAATTGGGCGTCGATCTGTTCGCCTGACATCCGGCTGCTTGTTCAACCACCGCGGTGTTCGATCACCGCGGTGCTTCAACCCCGCACAGCCCGAGAGCGCCAGACCATCATTTTCTCGACCTGCATGTCCTTCATGGTGTGCGGAATCCCGCCCACGCCATGCCCGGACAGACTCGCCCCGGCGAACGGCATCCAGTCGACGCGGAACGTGGTGCTTTCGTTGACCATCACCGCTGTGGCGTTCAGGTCCTGGTAGCACTGCATGGCGGTGTCCAGGTTTTGTGTGAATACCGCGGCCTGGAAGGCATAGGGCAGGGCATTGGCCAACTGGATCGCCTCTGCCAGTTCATCGTAGGCGTATACCGCCACCACCGGGCCGAACACTTCCTTTTGCATCACGCTCGAATTGATGGACGGGTTCAGCAGCACGGTAGGCGCATAGCAGTTGTTGCCCAATGTGCGACCTCCCGAGACGAGGCGCGCGCCACTGGCGACCGCTTCATTGACCCACTGGCCCACGCGGTTCATTTCACGTTCAGTGATCAGTGGACCGACATCGGTATACGGATCGGTCGGATCACCGACCACCATGGCGTCGCCCAACTGGCCCAGGCGCTCGGCGACCTGCTCGGCGATGCTGCTGTGGCAGAACACCCGTTGCACGCTCACGCAGACTTGGCCGGCGTGGAAGAAGCCACCGCGGGCGATGCGTGGCAGTGCGTCTTCAAGATCGGCATCAGCCGCCAGCACCACCGGCGCCGCTCCGCCGTGCTCCAGCGCGCAGCGGGTGCCCGGTGCCAGGGTCGAGCGCAACATCCAGCCCACCGCCGCCGAGCCGATGAAACTGAAGAAGCCCACCCGTGGATCGGACACCAGTTTGCCGGTAATGGCATTGTCGGTCGGCAGCACCATTTGCGCCCAACCCTGGGGCAGTCCCGCCTCGATCAGGATATCGACCAGCACCCTGCAACTGAGCGGAGTGTTGGTTGCCGGTTTGACGATCACCGGTGCGCCGACGGCGATGGCCGGTATCACTTGGTGCACGATCAGGTTGAACGGATGGTTGAACGCAGAGACGGCCACGACCACGCCGATCGGCTCGAATTGGGTGAACGCCACACGGTTTGCCGAAGCGGCGTTCAGGCCCATGGGGATCACGTGGCCGCCCTCGGAGCGCAAAACCTCGATGCTATTGAGGATGCCATCGATGCCGCGTTCGACTTCGGCGATCGAGTCTTTCAGCGGCTTGCCGCCTTCGCTGGCCGCTTGAGTGGCAATCTTGATTTTGCGTTCGCCAATCAACTCGGCGGCACGGAGCAAGATTTCAATGCGACGCGGCTTGGACAACCACTGGCTGCGATCGCGGAAGAGGCTGTGGGCGACAGTCAACGCCTGCTCGACATCGGCGTCTGTGGAAATCGCCACATGACCGATCACCGCGCCGTTATAAGGCGCGTGCACAGCCAGGGTTTGTTCAGACATGGGACTTACCTCGAATCTTACATTGACGGATTGCCGTTTCAGCGAGCCTTGGGACGTCAAAGGATCGCAGCCTGCGGCAACGCCTACAGGATCGGGTTTGCACACGCAAAGTGTAGGAGCTGCCGCAGGCTGCGATCTTTCAATCTGCCCAAGTGCTTGCCAGACATGGCGTCAAGGTAGTGCCGAGTGGGTATTTGGAAAACTGAATAATTCAGAAGCTTTTGTTCTTTTTTAGAGAAGACCTCCCGGAATCACCCGTAGGCGACTCCGGGAGCAGCAGGCGATGACCTTAAAGGTTATCGGCGTCGATGATCGCCTTGGCAAAGGCTTGCGGATCTTCTTGCGGCAGGTTATGGCCGATGCCGCCGGTGATCAGCCGGTATTCGTACTTACCGGTGAAACGCTGGCGGTAGTCCTCGGCTTTCGGATGCGGTGCGCCGTTGGCGTCGCCTTCCATGGTGATGGTCGGTACGCTAATGGACGGGGCCTTGGCCAGTTTCTGTTCCAGCGGGTCATACTTCGTTTCGCCTGGCACCATGCCCAGGCGCCAGCGGTAGTTATAGATCGTGATGTCGACGTGATCGGGGTTGTCCAGGGCGGCGGCGCTGCGGTTGAACGTGGCGTCATCGAACGCCCATTGCGGCGAAGCCAACTGCCAGATCAACTTGGCAAACTCATGGGTATTCTTTTCATAACCCGCACGACCGCGCTCGGTGGCGAAGTAGAACTGGTACCACCACTGCAATTCAGCTTTGGGCGGCAAGGGATTCTTGCCGGCGGCCTGGTTGCCGATCAGGTAACCGCTGACCGAAACCAGCGCCTTGACCCGCTCAGGCCAGAGCGCCGAGACGATACCCGCCGTACGCGCACCCCAGTCGTAGCCGCCGAGTACGGCTTGTTTGATTTTCAAAGCGTCCATGAAATCGATGACATCGCTGGCCAGAGCGGCGGGTTGACCATTGCGAAGGGTTTTGTCGGACAGGAAATGGGTATCGCCATACCCCCGTGCATACGGCATCAGTACCCGGTAACCCTTCGCCGCGAGCAAGGGCGCGACCTCGTCATAGCTGTGGATGTCGTAAGGCCAGCCGTGCAGGAGAATGACCACCGGGCCATTGGCCGGGCCGGTTTCGGCATACGCCACGCTCAGCAAGCCGGCATTGATGTGTTTGAGCGGGCCGAACGGGGTGTCGGTGGTGGTTGACGCACTGACGGGTGCAGGTGCTGCGGTGGCAGGGGTATTGGCCTGAGCGTTGACTGCTCCCAGTACACCCAATGTCAGAGCAAGAACGGTGGAACCCACCAGATGACGGCGATTTTTGTCGGCGTGTTTGTTCAACAAATGCACTTTCATGGTGGAGCTCCTTTTTAAATGTAGGTCAGGCGGGGGGAGGCCGTGGTTCACATTTAAGTGCAGGCAGGTATCCGGGCTATTTCAGAAACGCGTGCGGGTGAAGCGTTTTGTATCGTGGGGAAGTGTAGATACATTTCGATACAAGGCGGGGAAGGTTGTAGGAGCGAGCTTTGCTCGCGATGGACGTCCACGATAACGCGGGCTACCTGGATGATCGCGTTGCCTGGACGTTTATCGCGAGCAGAGCTCGCTCCCACAGAGGAATGACAGGTTTGTCCGTTAGGCGCTATCTACTGGCTTACTAGCGTTAGCCGGTAACCTTGTGGCGGAGTAGAGTCGAGGCCACACCCCTGGCAAACCCGGATGATCCCGATGACTCGCCCTCGCTTCCTACCCGACAACTTCACCCTGACCCTGATCGGCGTGGTGCTTCTCGCCAGTTTGCTGCCCGCCAGCGGGCAGGTGGCGGTGGGCTTTGGCTGGCTGACCAACGTCGCCATTGCGCTGCTGTTTTTCCTGCATGGCGCCAAGCTGTCCCGCGAATCGATCATCGCCGGCGCCGGCCACTGGCGCTTGCATCTGCTGGTGTTCAGCCTGACCTTCGTGCTGTTCCCGCTGATCGGGCTGGCACTCAAACCGGTGCTGTCTCCGATGATCGGCGCCGACCTGTACATGGGCATGCTCTACCTCTGCGCGCTGCCCGCCACGGTGCAGTCGGCGATTGCCTTCACGTCCCTGGCCCGGGGCAACGTGCCGGCGGCGATTTGTAGCGCGGCAGCCTCCAGTCTGTTCGGGATTTTTCTCACGCCGCTGCTGGTGACCCTGCTGCTGAATGTGCACGGCGAAGGCGGTTCGACCCTCGATGCCATCGTGAAAATCAGCGTGCAGTTGTTGCTGCCGTTCATTGCCGGGCAGATCGCGCGACGCTGGATCGGCGCTTGGGTGGGGCGCAACAAAAACTGGCTGAAGTTCGTTGATCAGGGCTCGATTCTGCTGGTGGTCTATGGCGCGTTCAGCGAAGCGGTGAACGAAGGCATCTGGCACCAGATTCCGTTGCGGGACCTGGCGGGGTTGGTGGTCGCATGCTGCGTGGTACTGGGTCTGGTATTGGTGGCCTCCACCGTGCTGGGCAAACTCTTCGGCTTCAATCAGGAAGACCGCATCACCATTCTGTTCTGCGGTTCGAAGAAAAGCCTGGCCACTGGTGTGCCGATGGCCCAGGTACTGTTCGCCGGCAGCACCATCGGCGTGTTGATCCTGCCGCTGATGCTGTTCCATCAGATTCAGTTGATGGTGTGTGCAGTGTTGGCGCAGCGCTATGCAAAACGCCAGGAAACGGTGGCGCAATTGATGGGGCAGGTTGACCCTTGATGGCTGTTCATTTGATTTATGCAAACCTGGTATCGGTGCTATCCAATTAGTGCCGTTTATCAATCAATGCTCGAAGGGTAAGTTGCCGCTCGACGATTTCGAATCGAGTGCAACCCATGCCCCAGAACCTTCTGCGCAAGTGCGTCCCCGCCGCCGCGAGGATGAGTACCCTCTGTTTCGCACTCAGTACCTGTGCGATCGCCAGTGCGAGCGAGCGCGCTCCGCTGGTCATCAAGGATCAGGGAAGCCTGTTCGCTGGCGGTGGGTTGCTCACTCAGCCGGGCACCTTTGATCCCTATAAACCGTTGCGCCCTGATGGCCAGAGCTACCACGGCGACCACGTCTATGCGTTCTACCAGGTTCCGGTTGACGCCCGTCCGCTGCCAATCGTTATGTGGCACGGCGCGGGCCAATCGGCGAAGTCCTGGGAAACCACGGCCGATGGCAGGGAAGGGTTCCAGAACATTTTCCTGCGTCGCGGTTTCTCCACGTACCTGATCGACCAGCCACGCCGTGGCGATGCGGGGCGCAGTCTGGTTGAGACGACGGTCAAGCCGATACCGGATGAGCAACTGTGGTTCAACCAGTTTCGCATCGGCCTGTGGCCCTCGACCTTCGAGGGCAGCCAGTTTCCCCGTGGACCGCAGGCGCTTGAGCAATTCTTGCGTTCGATGACGCCCAACACCGGTCCTTTTGACATTGAGGTCGTATCCGATGGCGTGTCCGCGCTATTGGACAAGACAGGGCCGGCCATCCTGTTCACCCATTCACAGGGTGGCGGGCCCGGTTGGCTGACGGCGATCAAGAACCGCAATGTGCGGGCCATCGTCGCGTTCGAGCCTGGCAGCAGCTTCGTGTTCCCGGAAGGCGAGGTTCCCGCGCCGATTTCCAGCGCGTTCGACACGCTCTCGGCACATGTCGTATCGAAGTCGCAGTTCGAAGCACTGACCCGCATCCCCATCCTGATCTTTTACGGCGACAACATCCCCGATAAACCCGTTCGGCTACCGGCACAGGACAGCTGGCGTGCCCGGCTGGAGATGGCGCGACTGTGGCGTGATGCGGTGAATCGCCATGGCGGTGACGTCAGGCTGATCCACTTGCCGCAGATCGGGATCAGGGGCAATAGCCACTTCCCGTTCTCGGACATGAACAACATCGAGATCGCGGATCTGGTTTCGGCCTTCCTCGCGGAAAAAGAACTGGATTGATCACAAGCACGGCCATGGTTGCCGTGCACCTTGCAAACAGAAATGGGCAGGAATACTCATATGACGCGAACCACGCTGAAGGCCACTTTTCTGGCCGCCATGATCGGGATGTCGGGAGCCGAAGTCGAGGCCGAGGATTACCAGCAGAACCCCTTCACATTGACCTACGGTGGTGCGATCACCAGGAACGAGCCAGGCAAGGTCAACATCCACCCTGTCACGTACAAACTCAATGGCCTGGATATATCCGCCAACGTTTACACCCCCGCAAACTATGACTCGGCCAAGCAATACCCGGTCGTCGTCGTGGCCCACCCCAATGGCGGGGTGAAGGAGCAGGTCGCAGGCCTGTATGCCCAGCGCCTGGCCGATCAGGGCTACATCACGATCACTGCCGATGCAGCGTATCAAGGGGCCAGTGGTGGTCAGCCGCGCAACGTCGACAAACCCGCGTACCGCATAGAGGACATCCATGGCATGGCGGATTTTATCGCCGGCTACCCGGGCGTCGATCGTTCGCGCCTGGGCTTGCTCGGTATCTGCGGCGGTGGCGGTTATTCATTGAAGGCGGCGCAAACCGACAAGCGCTTCCAGTCCATCGCAACCCTGAGCATGTTCAACTCCGGACTGGTGCGGCGCAATGGCTACCGGGATTCGCAACTGGCCACGATCCAGCAACGCCTGGAGCAAGCATCGGCGGCCCGCGCCCAAGAGGCTGCTGGCGGGGAGATTCTCTATACCGGGGATGCCAAGCTGACGGATGAGCAAATTGCCAAACTGCCATTTGATCTGTATCGGCAAGGTTTCGAGTACTACGGCAAGACCCATGCTCATCCCAACTCCACGTTCCGATACACCTTGAGCAGCCTTCTGGACCTGATGAGTTTCGACGCCACGGATCAGATCGAACTGATCGACAAGCCCTTGCTGATGATCGCCGGCAGCAAGGCCGACAGCCTGTACATGTCGGAGCAGGCCTTTGCCAAGGCCACAGGCACCCAGGACAAGAAACTGTTCATGATCGATGGCGCCACGCATATCGAAACCTACTGGGTGCCTGAGTATGTGGACGTCGCCATTGGCCAGTTGAACGCGTTTTACGCCAGAACGCTCTGACTTGAAGGAACCGAGATCATGAAAAACACCCTTCTGGGTATCGCAGTGTGCGCCGCGGCGCCCTTCGCCAGTGCTGCCGGGGCTGAAGCAGGGGCCAGTGAATCCCGGGTCGCCCAGCAGATCAGCCGTGCGGGCACCCAGGCATCGGCGGCGGGGCCGGCGGATTATTTCACCGGGCGGGTGCGGGTTGACCCCTTGTTTCCCGCTACCCGCGAAGTCAATGCATCGGGCGCTTACGTCACCTTCGAACCGGGTGCGCGTTCGGCCTGGCACACCCATCCCGCCGGCCAGCGGCTCGTAGTGGTTTCCGGTACCGGGCTGACCCAGGAGTGGGGCAAGCCCGTGGAGGAAATCCGCCCGGGGGACGTGATCGTTTGTCCACCCGGCGTGAAGCATTGGCACGGTGCCGCACCGACGAGCCCCATGACTCATCTGGCCGTGACCGGTGTGATGGAAGGCAAGAGCGTCCAATGGCTGGAGAAAGTCAGCGATGATCAATACAACGCGCGCAATGCCGTGGCGCCGCCTTCAATGCCAGCCGAACATCCCGTGTCCGAGGTGCTGTCCACTAAACAGCAGGCCATTCCATTGATTGCAGCCAGCATGGCCACCAGCAACATGCCGGGACTCAATGCTGCCTTGAATCAGGGGTTGGACGCGGGCCTGACCGTCAGCGAGGCAAAGGAAATACTGGTTCAACTTTACGCGTACAGCGGTTTTCCACGCAGCCTCAACGCGCTCGGCGAGCTGATGAAAGTGGTGCAAACGCGCAAGCAAAACGGCATTGAGGACGATCCGGGGCGCGAGCCCGGGCGCGTCATTCCCACTGGCGATGAACTGCTGGCGGTGGGCAAGGCCAACCAGACCCGCATTGCCGGCGCGCCGGTGCAGGGCCCGCTGTTCGATTTCGCCCCTGTCATCAATCAGTACCTGCAGGCGCATTTGTTCGGCGACATTTTCGAGCGCGATAACCTTGACTGGCAAAGTCGTGAATTGGCCACGGTTGCGGCGCTGGCCGTCACCCCCGGTGTGGAATCGCAACTGCGCTCGCACATGGCCGCCAGCCTGAGGGTCGGCCTGAGCCCGGGGCAATTGCGCCAACTGGCCCGGTTGTTGGCTGACCAAGGCCATACCGATGCGGCCAAGCGTGCCGGTGAGGCACTGCAAGCAACTCAGGCAAATCAATCCAAATAGCGCAAGGCTTCACGCAGCAGTGTGAAGGCCGGTGAACTCTGGCGCCGGCTCGGATAGTAGAGATGGTAGCCAGAGAACGGTTCGCACCAATCCGCCAGCACGCGAATCAATCGACCCTGGGCGACGTATTCCTGCACCAGATCTTCCGGCATATAGGCCAGCCCCAACCCCTTGAGGGCGGCCTCCAGACGCATGGCAATGTTGTTGAACACCAGTTGGCCTTCGACGCGGACTTTCAGCTCTTGCCCGTTTTTCTCGAACTCCCAGAGAAAGAGCCCACCGTAAGTGGGCATACGCAAGTTGATGCAGTTGTGCTGCATGAGATCGCCCGGAACGCCTGGCTTCGAATACCGGGCGAAATACTCCGGCGAGCCGACCACTGCCATTCGCATGTCAGGGCCAATGCGCATCGCGATCATGTCCTTGGCAACCTGCTCACCCAAACGGACGCCGGCGTCGAAGCCTTCGGCCACGATGTCGGTCAGTCCGTAGTCGACGATGATTTCAATGCTGAGGTCGGGGTTGTCGGGCAGTAGTTTCCCGAGTACGGGTTGCAGGATCGTGATCGCGGAGTGTTCGCCGGCGGTGATGCGCAGTTTGCCCGCCGGCTTGTCTCGGAATTCGCTGAGCAAGGCCAGTTCTGTGTCGATTTCTTCGAACCTGGGAGCAATCACCCGCAGCAACTGTTCGCCCGCTTCAGTGGCGGATACGCTGCGGGTGGTACGTGAAAGCAACCTGACGCCCAGCCGATCTTCCAGTTGACGCATGGCCCGGCTCAAGGCGGGTTGCGACATGCCGAGTCTGGCAGCGGCGCGAGTGAAACTGCGCTCCTGTGCTACAGCGGCGAAGATCGCGAGTTGGTCGTAGCTTTCAGCGGTCATTTATTCGATCCTGGTATGAACCAGTGGCGATTATGCCGCTAAAGCAGTGGGTAAGCTTCTGCAAAAAACATCACTTAAAAATCACGCCGTCAGGTTCGTGGGTGTGACGAAATGGTGGCGTCTCTGATATGGCGAAATTCACCTGCCTGTCATCGTGATGTCACCAACGCCGTGGCAGGATCGTCGCAAACCACCCTGAGCGACCGGTGCAACGCCGTTCGCGGGCTGATGTAACTGCCAGGAATCCCTCCCATGAAAGGTGACGCCTCCCTGTTTGCAGCCATTGACCTGGGCTCCAATGCGTTTCGCCTGATGATTGGCCAGTCGGTCAAACGCAACCAACAACTCATGATTCAGGAAGTGAAAACCCTGCGTGAGCCCGTACGTTTGGCCGAGGGGTTTCAAGGCGGGGCACTGGACGAATTGGCGCTGGATCGGGGATGGCAGGCGTTGGCGCGCTTCGGCAAGAAATTGCGCGGATTCGAAGCCGGGCGAGTGCGGGCGGTGGCGACCAGCGCCGTGCGTGAAGCCGACAATGCTCAATTATTCCTGGCCAGTGCGGAACGCCACCTGGGGTTTCGCATCGATGTCATCTCCGGCCAGGAAGAAGCGCATCTGGTCTACGCCGGTGTTGCCCATACGATTCCGTGTCAGCAGAGCATGCGCCTGGTGGTGGATATCGGCGGGGGATCCACCGAGTTGATTCTGGGGCGCGGCGCCCGGCCCCTGGTCACCGAGAGCATTGCCATCGGCAGCGGCACCTGGGGGGCGCGCTACTTTGCGGACGGCGGCATTACCGCCCAGGCGCTGCTCGAAGCCGAACGCGTCGCCATGCTTGAGTTTGAAAAGGTAGTCCGCCGTTATCGCGCCCAGGGCTGGCAGCAGACCATCGGCTCTTCAGGCACGGCGCGCATGCTGGCCAAAATACTCAATGGCAACGGGCTCAATGACTTCGGCCAGCGCGGCATTACCTACAGCGGCCTGCTGCGTTTGTCGCTGCGTCTGCTGGAAGTCGGGCATGTCAAAAAGCTGCGGCTGGCGGGGCTGCAACCCCATCGCCTGAGCATCCTGCCGGGTGGATTGGTGCTGATGCTGGCGGCGTTCAAGGTCTTCGGCATTTCCCACATGACACCTTCGGAACCGGGGTTGCGGTTCGGTGTGCTGCACGGCCTGATGTCCCGGCACTGAACCACAAAAACCGTGAGAGCGAGCCTGCTCGCGAAAGCGTCGTGTCAGTCGATACCAATGTTGAACGACCTGGCGCTTCGCGAGCAGGCTCGCTCCCACAAGTTGCCCCGACGAAATCTGGTTACTTCATTCAAGGCATCACAGGTGTTTTTTACGCTTCCTTATCCAGATGCTTGTCTTCTTTGTGCCGTACCTTTATTTCCAACCCGCTGGTCGATTGTTAATCCTGCGCAGAATTCCGATTCGGCTTATTCGATTTCCAGGTTTTTGATCAGCCACTCACTGAAGCTTCGCGCATTGTTCTCACTGTCGCGATGGGTCAACAACGCCCAGTTCGGGCCGCGGATGGTTTGCTCTACCAAGGGTTGCAACAGGCCGTTAGCGCGGGCCTGGCGACTCAGCAATTGGCTGACCAGCGCGATACCGAGCCCCGCGCACGCAGCGTCCAGCAGCAGGCCGGGATCGGAGAAGTTCAGCCCCTGATCCTGCTGGCCGACATCAATGCCGGCCTCCACCGCCCAATGACTCCAGTCCATTTCCCGTTCGCCGTGCAGGGTGGTGCGTTGTGCCTGCGGCTGTGCCAGCTGGTTCGGGTGACAGGCGGGGTAGAGGCGGTCGGCGTACAGCACCCTGAAGCTGCATTCGGCCTGGGAGCTGATGTCATCGCGTACGGCGATGTCGATGGTCTGGGTGGCCATGTCCGGCACTTCATCGGTACTGAAAATCCACAGATCGACTTCAGGATGCTGACGGCGGAAGTCACCCAGGCGTGGCAGCAGCCAATGGCGGGCGAAGGCCGGGGTGGTGTTGAGTACCAGTTGGTTGGGTTTTTGATACTGCCCGAGGCGACGAATGCCCACGGCCAGTTGTTGCAGCATGGCCTGGGTGGTGCTGAGCAGGTCGTGACCGGCATCGGTCAGGCTGACACTGCGGCCACTGCGAAAGAACAGGGGTTGTTCAAGGTACGCCTCAAGGCTGCGGATCTGCTGGCTGATGGCCGATTGGGTGAGGTGCAACTCGGCGGCAGCCTTGTGGAAACTGCCCAGGCGGGCGGCGGCTTCGAAGCCGCGAAGGGTACTCAGCGGCGGCCAGTGCTTAAGCATATTGATAAGATCCTCTAATCACTTTTCCGCAAAATCCATCGTTTGTTTGCCCGTTTTTACAGCCGTAGCATGCAGGCCATGACCAACAACGCAGCATTTGTTGAACACAATGGCTTAACTGAAAGGGCTTTTATCATGCAGCAGAATGAAATACCAAACACCGGTTGGATGATGCCTGCGGAATGGGTTCGGCACGCCGCGACCTGGATGGTCTGGCCGCACAATCAGGCCCTCTGGGAGTCGGGTTGGCGTGTGACCCTGGCGCAGGTGCAAGCGGATTTCGCGGGCGTGGCCAACGCCATTGCACGTTTCGAACCGGTGAAAATGGTCGTCGATCCGTCTGCTGTCGCCAGTGCCAAGGCCTTGTGTGGCGCCAACATCGAATTGATCGAGTTGCCGGTCAACGACAGCTGGTGCCGCGATTCCGGTCCGAGTTTCGTCTGCCATCCGCAGCAAGGCCTGGCCGGGGTGAGCTGGCGCTTCAATGCCTGGGGCGGCAAGTCGGCCCACGACCTGGACGAAGGCCTGGCGCGCCGCGCGCTCAATCAAATGGGCTTGCCGTGCTTCGGCACGCACCTGAGCAACGAAGGCGGGGCGATTCATGTCGACGGCGAAGGCACGCTGATCACCACCGAATCGGTGTTGCTCAACCCCAATCGCAACCCGGGCATGACCAAGGCCGAGATGGAGGAGATCTTCGCCCGGCTGTTGGGCGTGAAGAAAACCATCTGGCTGCCGGGCGATCCGGACTATGTCACCGGCGACATGACTGACGGTCATGTCGATGGCGTGTGTGCTTTCGCCCGTCCCGGTGTGTTGCTGGTGGACGCGACCCACGACCGCCAATCTGTGTACGCCGAAGTGGCCCGGGAAAACCGTCGTGCCCTGGAACTGGCAACCGATGCCAAAGGGCGCAAGTTCGAACTGATCGAACTGTATGAAGCCAGCGAAGCCGTGGACACCGAGGCTGAAGTGTTCTGCGCGTCCTACACCAACTTCTACATCGCCAACGACGCGATCATCATGCCGGCCTATGGCATTGCGGCTGACCACGCGGCGGCCGAAGTATTGGCTCAGGCGTTCCCGGGGCGCGAAATCGTACCGGTGCGCATCAACAACCTGGCCCATGGTGGTGGCGGGGTGCATTGCATCACCCAGCAACAGCCGGCCTGGCCGGTGGAGGGTTGATGCCATGACCGTGTTGACCATTGCTGTCACCCAGATGCCCTGCACCTGGGACCTGCCACACAACCTCGATCAGGCCGAGCAACTGGTGCGCGAAGCAGCGGCCAAAGGCGCCCAGGTCATCCTGCTGCAGGAGCTGTTTGCCACGCCGTATTTCTGTATCGAGCAAAGTCACCAACATCTGGCGTTGGCCCAGGAGTTTCGCGACAGCCCCGTACTCAAGCGCTTTGCCGCGTTGGCCCGGGAGCTGGGCGTGGTGTTGCCGCTGAGCTGGTTCGAGAAAGCCGGCAACGCGTACTTCAATTCCTTGTGTGTAGCCGATGCCGACGGGCGCTTGCTGGAGGTGTATCGCAAGACTCACATTCCCAACGCCATCGGCTATCAGGAGAAGGAATACTTCAGCCCCGGCGACACTGGTTTCCGTGTCTGGGACACGGCGTTCGGGCGTATCGGCGTGGGTATCTGCTGGGATCAGTGGTTCCCCGAGACCGCTCGCTGCCTGGCCTTGATGGGCGCCGACGTGCTGTTGTTTCCCACGGCCATCGGCTCTGAGCCCGGCTGCGCCACGCTGGATTCCCGTGACCACTGGCAAATGACCATGCGTGGCCATGCGGCCGCCAACATCCTGCCGGTGGTGGCGTCCAATCGCGTCGGCCGGGAAGCGGCGACCCTTGATCCGACCTTGCAGATGAGCTTTTACGGCTCGTCCTTCATCTGCAACCACAAAGGCAAATTGCTCGCCGAGGCCGACCGTGACAGCACCGGTGTACTGGTGCACAGCCTCGACCTGGCCGCCATGCGCGAAGAACGCCTGAGCTGGGGCATCTACCGCGACCGTCGTCCGGAGATGTACGGAGCGCTGTTGAGCCAGGACGGTCGCCACATCCACGCACGCTGGAACACTCAAGGGGTCTGACATGCCTACGTTCAACAGACTGTTACCCGGCGTCCTGGGATTGGCCATCAGTTGTGCGATGCCATCGCTGCACGCCGAGGAGAAAACCCTGCGGCTGTACAACTGGGCCGATTATTTTGCCGAGGACACCCTGAGCCGGTTCACCGCCGAAACCGGGATCAAGGTGATCTACGACGTCATGGAGGGCAGCGAGACGCTGGAAGCCAAGATGCTGGCCGGCGGCAGCGGCTATGACCTGATCTTCCCCGGCGACACCGTGGCCGAGCGCCTGGTGCGCGCCGGCAGCCTGCAGCCGCTGGACCGCTCCAAACTCACCGAACTGGCCGACATCGAACCCGGTCTGCAAAAGCTGCGCGGGCAGTACGAGCATTCGGGCCAGGCCACCGTCCCTTATACCTGGGGCACTATCGGCGTGACCTACAACGCCGAGCAGATCAAGCAGCGCGTGCCCGATGCCCCGGTCAACAGCCTGGACATGTTGTTCAAGCCTGAATTGGCCGCGAAGTTTGCCGATTGCGGTATCTCGATGATCGATTCACCGGACGAAGTGCTGGCGGTGGTACTCAACTACCTCGGTCGCGAGCCGCGCAGCGCCAAGCCTGAAGACCTCAAGGCGGCGAGTGAACTGCTGGCCGGCTTGCGGCCGTACATTCGCAAGTTCCAGTCGCAACCGGTGACCGACCTGGTGAATGGCAACCTGTGCCTGTCCCTCGGCTACAGCGGCGACATGACCCAGGCCCAGCGCACCTCGGACGCCACCGGCAAGAAGACCACCTTCCAGTACCGCATTCCCCGCGAGGGTACCACGGTATGGATGGACACCATGGCGATCCCGGTCGATGCCAAACATCCGGAATACGCCTATGCGTTCATCAACTTTGTCATGCGTCCGCAGAACATGGCCGCCATCAGTAATTTCACCGGTTACCCGACCTCCAACGCCAAGGCCCGGCCGAGCGTCGATGCGTCGATGCGCGACAACCCGGACATCTACATCGATGAAGCCACCTATGCTCGATTGATCCCGGGCAAGGACATTCCCCAGGCCGACATGCGGGCGCGCATGCGCACCTGGACCAAGTTCAAGACCGCTACCGGCCAGTGAATCCAGCACTGCCCCTGTGGGAGCGGGCTTGCCCGCGAAAGCGGTCGATCAGTGACTTTGATGTTGGCTGACAGGACGCCTTCGCGGGCAAGCCTGCTCCCACAGGTCCAGCGTTCAGCCGGGCGTTATTAATGTTCAGGAACAATTGCATGTCAACGCGTCGCGAATTCATCAAACAGGCATCGGTTATCGCCGGTGTGGGAGCCGCCTTCATGGGTCTTGGCCTGAGCCCGGTGTCAGCGCTGGCGGCCAGCGAAGGCCGCTGGTACATGCCGGATGAAGGCGACAAGCACGAACAGGCCTTCATCGCCTTCGGCGCACAGGGCGCCATCTGGGAAGACTTCACCCCCGACGTGCAAGCGGCCCTCGGCCGGATCGCACGGACCATCGCCGGTTATGAGCCGGTCACCGTGTTCTGTCGCGAGAGCGAGCGGGATCTGGCCGAAGAACATTGCGGTACCGCCAACATCACCTACGTCATCACCGAACTCGACGACATCTGGATGCGTGATATCGGCGCCAATTTTGTCGTCGATGGCAACGGCGAACTCGGCGCCGTGGACTTCAACTTCAACGGCTGGGGCAACAAGCAGCGGCACGGCAAGGATGCACAGGTGGCGAAGCAGGTTGCCCATCGCGAAGAGGCCCGTTACCAGCGCAGTGAATTGGTGGGCGAGGGCGGTGGCATCGAGGTGGACGGTCATGGCACCGGGATCATGACCGAAAGCAGCTGGATCAATGCCAACCGCAACCCAGACTGGAGCAAGGCCGAGGTCGAGCAGGAACTCAAGGACCGTTTAGGCTTGCGCAAAATCATCTGGCTGCCGGGCATCAAGGGCAAGGACATCACCGATGCCCACGTCGACTTTTATGCCCGTTTCGTCAAGCCGGGCGTGGTGATCGCCAACCTCGACAGCGACCCCGAGTCCTACGACAGTAAAGTCACACGCGCGCATCTGGAGATTCTCAAGAACGCCACGGATGCTGATGGCCGTAAGTTGCAGGTACACACGGTGTCGCCGCCGCTCAAGCCACGCAAGAGCAAGTTCAGCCGGGACAACCCGGATTTCGCCGCCGGCTACATCAACTATTTTGTGATCAACGGGGCGATCATTTCGCCCGAGTTCGGTGACAAGGCGGCCGATCGCAAAGCCTTTGATCTGCTGTCCGAGCTTTATCCGGATCGTGAGGTGGTGCAGCTCAATATCGACGCCATCGCGGCCGGTGGCGGTGGCATTCACTGCGTCACCAGCCATCAGCCGTCGGTATAGCCGGTGGTGTTTTGCGGCAGTTACGGAGGTGTCTGGTAAACTCCCGACACAAATTTACCTCCTCAAACAAGAGAGCCCCATGGCCAACCAAGACATCACCTTCACGCCCGATCCTGACCAGGATTCCATTTCCTCCGACGTCGCCGCGTTCAACGGCATCCTGATGTCCACCCAGATCCCGACCCGCGCCGACGGCAGCCTGGAACTGGGCGACATCACCCTTCAGAGCGAATGCACCCTGCAAGCGCTCAAGGTCGCGCTGGAGCGTGCGGGCAGTTCCATGGACCGCGTCATGCACCTGACCATCTACCTCACCGACATGGCCGACCGCGCCGCGTTCAATGAAGTCTACAAACGCTACTTCGCCAAACCCTGGCCAGTGCGCGCCGCCGTTGGCGTTGCCGCCCTGGCAGTCGAAGGCATGCGCGTGGAAGTCGTCGCCATGGCGGCCAAGGCCTGATCCCGGCAACACCCCGCCCCCTGTGGGAGCTGGCAAGCCAGCTCCCACAGGTTCAAGTCGTACACACCTATTGCAATCGCCACAAGGGTTTCAGACTTCTGGCTGCCACCCGGCAGCACACGGATGCCCATCAGGCATTTCGCCGCTACAATGCGCACCTCGACCGTGACAGCCTGACTAAAAAAAACTATGTCCTTGCCCAAGCATCACCTGGAATTGCTCAGCCCCGCCCGCGACGTAGCCATCGCCCGCGAGGCCATCCTGCATGGCGCCGACGCCGTGTACCTCGGCGGCCCGAGCTTCGGCGCGCGCCACAACGCCTGCAACGAAGTGAGCGATATCGCCAGCCTGGTGGAGTTCGCCCATCGCTACCACGCCCGGGTATTCACCACCATCAACACCATCCTGCACGACAACGAACTGGAGCCAGCGCGCAAGCTGATCCATGAGTTGTATGATGCCGGTGTCGATGCGTTGATCGTCCAGGATCTGGGTGTGATGGAACTGGACATCCCGCCGATCGAGCTGCACGCCAGCACCCAGACCGACATCCGCACCCTGGCGCGGGCGAAGTTCCTCGATCAGGCCGGTTTCTCGCAACTGGTCCTGGCCCGCGAGCTGAACCTTCAGGAAATCCGCGCCATCGCCGACGAGACCGACGCTGCGATCGAGTTTTTCATCCATGGCGCGCTGTGCGTGGCGTTCTCCGGCCAGTGCAACATTTCCCATGCGCAGACCGGTCGCAGTGCCAACCGTGGCGACTGTTCCCAGGCCTGCCGACTGCCTTACACCCTCAAGGACGAGAAGGGCGGTGTGATCGCCTATGAGAAGCACCTGCTGTCGATGAAGGACAACAACCAGAGCGCCAACATCCGCGCCCTGGTGGAAGCCGGCGTGCGTTCGTTCAAGATCGAAGGACGCTACAAGGACATGGGCTATGTGAAGAACATCACCGCCTATTACCGTCAGCGCCTGGACGAGGTCCTCGAAGATCGCCCTGACCTGGCCCGTGCTTCCAGTGGCCGCACCGCGCACTTCTTTGTGCCCGACCCGGACAAGACCTTCCACCGTGGCAGTACCGACTACTTCGTCAGCGAACGCAAGATCGACATCGGCGCCTTCGACTCGCCGACCTTCACCGGCCTGCCGGTGGGCGTGGTGGAAAAAGTCGGCAAGCGCGACCTGATCGTTGTCACACAGGAACCACTGTCCAACGGCGACGGCCTCAATGTGCTGGTCAAGCGCGAGGTCGTGGGCTGGCGGACCAACATTGCCGAACCGAAAGGCGAGTTTGAAGAGGACGGCGAAAAGCGCTATCGCTACCGCGTCGAGCCCAACGAGATGCCCAAGGGGCTGCACCAACTGCGCCCGAATCATCCTCTGAATCGCAACCTGGACCATAACTGGCAGCAAGCCCTGCAAAAGACCTCTGCCGAACGCCGCATCGGCGTGGCCTGGGTTGCACGCCTGGACGAGCAGCGTCTGCAACTGACGGTCACCAGTGAGGAGGGCGTTAGCGCCAGTGTCGCTCTGGACGGCCCGTTCGGTCTGGCCAATAAGCCGGAGCAGGCACTGGAGCAATTGCGTGACCTGCTGGGTCAGTTGGGCACCACCGAATACCACGCCACCGACATCAAGCTCGATGCGCCCCAAGCGTTCTTCATTCCCAACTCGCAGCTCAAGTCGCTGCGCCGGGAAGTGATCGAAGCGCTGACTGCGGCACGCATCAAGGCTCACCCACGGGGTGGCCGCAAGGCCGAAACCAATCCGCCGCCGGTGTACCCGGAATCGCACCTGTCGTTCCTGGCCAACGTCTACAATCAGAAGGCCCGGGATTTCTATCACCGTCACGGGGTCAAGCTGATCGACGCGGCCTACGAGGCGCACGAGGAACCGGGCGAAGTGCCGGTGATGATCACCAAGCACTGCCTGCGTTTCTCCTTCAACCTGTGCCCGAAACAAGCCAAGGGCGTCACCGGCGTGCGCACCAAAGTGGCGCCGATGCAGCTGATTCACGGCGATGAAGTGCTGACGCTGAAGTTCGACTGCAAACCCTGCGAGATGCACGTGATCGGCAAGATGAAGGGCCACATCCTTGACCTGCCGCAACCGGGCAGCGTTCAGCCGGTCGTTGGCTACATCAGCCCGGACGACCTGCTCAAGACCATCCCCCGCGCCCCGCACTAAGGGCACAAAACCTGTGGGAGCGAGCCTGCTCGCGAAGAGGGCATCACACTCAACATCAATGTTGACTGACCCGCCGCCTTCGCGAGCAGGCTCGCTCCCACAGGGTTCTGTGGCACGCACATGCTGTGAGCACCCTGGATGCCTGTGGGAGCGTGGCTTGCCCGCGAAGACGGCAGCCGATTCACCCCACGCCCGAACTGGCGACCCGCTAAGGCTGTGCTAGCGTCTTGAGGTCTACCCTCATTTGCGAGCTTCGCCATGGACGAGACCATCGTTAACGTAACAACCGAGAAGTTCAACGCGGTCATGGCCGTGATACAGGCCTATGGTGTGGCCTTCGCGGTCAAGGTTCTGAGCGCCATTGCCTTCTGGATCGTCGGCCGCTGGCTGATCGGCTTTGCCGTCGGCATGGTGCAGAAAGCCCTGGGCAAGCAGCAGGTGGACCCGACCGTGCTGCGCTATGTAGGCTCGGCCATCACCGTGACCCTGAACATCATCCTGGTGATCGCCATCCTCGGTTACCTGGGGATGCAGACCACCACCTTCGCGGCACTGCTCGCCGCGGTCGGCCTGGCGATCGGCATGGCCTGGTCCGGGCTGCTGGCGAACCTGGCGGCCGGTGCCTTTATCATTGTGCTGCGTCCGTTCAAGGTTGGTGACTTCATCTCGGCGGGCGGGGTTGTCGGAACCGTCATCGAGATCGGCCTGTTCGCGACCGCGATCAACACCCCGGACAACGTGCTGACCCTGGTCGGCAACAACAAGATCTTCAGCGACAACATCCAGAACTTCACCCACAACCCGTTCCGTCGCGTCGAACTCAAGGCGCAGCTGTCCGGTGCCGCCGACTGGAAAGCGGCCGCGGCCTTGCTGAAAGAGAAGATCGCCGCCATCCCCAATGTGCTCGAAACACCTGCGGTCGACGTGGAAATCCTCGAGTTCAACCTGGTTGGACCGGTGTTGGCGGTTCGTCCGTACTGCCATAACGAGCACTATTGGCAGGTGTATTTCGACACCAATCGCATCATCAAGGATGCCCTCGGTGAAGCCGGTTTCCCGGCGCCGATGCCGGCACAGACCGTGATCTTCCAGCAGGGCGCGGCGCTGCCTGGCGGGCTGGTCAAGGAGTGACCGCCGCTCAGCTTCCCGCGGTTTCGGGAAGCCTGGCGATAACCTTGATCTCGAACTGGAAGCCATAGAGCCAGGTGACGCCGACGGCGGTCAACGTCGGGTGCGGCGCCTGGCCCCAGAACTCGGGTACCACCTTCCAGATCGTCTCGAACCTTGATTCGGGATCGACGATGAAGACGGTGATATCCACCACATCATCGAAGCTGCAACCGGCAGCGCCCAGAATCCCATTCAGGTTGTTGAACGCTTGCCGGACCTGGGTCTCCAGATCCGGTTCGGGCGAGCCGTCTTCGCGACTGCCCACTTGCCCCGAAACGAATAAAAAGCCATTGGAACGGATCGCCGGCGAGTAGCGATTGCGCTCATACAGCGCCTGGCGGCCGGGTGGAAAAACAACATCACGCTTTGTCATACAGACCTCCATCAGCGGATCAAAACCGATCCGCGGTTAACGATGGAAGGACTGTAGGTCCACGGGCTTGCCGGATAAACGCGCAACTGCAACTATCACTGTTCGTAAAAACCAAACAATCCGCCAGCTATTGGAGCAGGTATGGACCGTTTCGATGCGATGCAGGCATTTGCCCGGGTGGTGGAGGCGGGCAGCTTCACCAAGGCTGCCGAAACCCTGCACATGAGCAAGACCAGCGTGACGCAATTGGTGCAGCAACTGGAGGCACGCTTGCGGGTGAAATTGCTCAACCGCACCACGCGCAAGGTCAACGTCACTGCCGATGGCGCGCTCTATTACGAGCGCGTGGTGCGTCTGTTGGCCGAGCTGGACGATGCCGAAAGCAGCCTGTCGGGTGCCTCGGCAGTGCCCAGGGGCCGACTGCGGGTGGATGTGCCCAGCCCGCTGGCGAGCATGATCTTGATCCCGGCGCTGCCTGATTTTCACGCCCGATACCCCGACATCCAGATCGACATGGGCGTCAGTGACCGCATCGTCGATCTGATTGATGAGAACGTCGATTGCGTAGTGCGCGGCGGCGAGCTCAGCGATCAGTCACTGATGGCGAGGCGGGTGGGTGACTTGCAGCTCGGGGTGTTTGCGGCGCCGAGTTATCTGGAACGTGTCGGTAAACCCCTGCATCCACGGGAGCTGGAAGATTCCGATCATCGTATCGTCGGCTTCCTGTGGGCGCGCACCGGCCGGGCATTGCCATACGCCATGCGCAATGACAGTGAGAGCGTCCAGATCAGAGGTCGCTACGTGTTGGCCGTCGACGATGGCAATGCGTACATCGCGGCAGGCCTGGCAGGGATGGGGGTTCTCTGGTTGCCCGACTACATGTCCAGGCCCCATCTGGCACGTGGCGAACTGTTGCCCCTGTTCGAAGACTGGCGTCTCGATCCGATGCCGATCTACGTGGCCTTTCCCCCCAATCGGCATATCAGCCGCAAGGTGCGCGTGTTCATCGAGTGGGTCGCCGAGCTGATGGCTCAACATGCGCCGATCGCCGAACGCCGACCCTGATGCCGGCGTTCAGCGATTGGGGTTTTGGCCCCGGATGCAATTGATCGCCAACAGACAACCGCCGATCAATAACGCCGACGCGCCGGACTGAACAGCGCCAGCACCATCAAGCTGCGATGTTGCCGCCGTTCAGTTCTTTTTTACAGGACGCTTTCATCGTCTCCATCTGCTTGCCCAACTCCTCAAGTTGCGCTTTGCCCAAGAGCTTCCTGGCCTCGGGGAACATCTCTTTTTCCTCTTCTTCGATGTGATGCTCAAGCAGCTCCTTGACCACTTTTGCGCGGCCGGAAAACTCGACGCTGGCAGGATCGGTCATCTTGAGGTCCGGCATGACCAGCGAGTCGACCGTGCGGTGTTCTTCCTTGGCCTCGTAGTACATTTTTTCCTGTTCTTTACCGCCGGCTTTTTTGTAGGCCGGGTAGAGAATCTGTTCTTCGAGCCTGGTATGGATCGTGATTTCCATTTCTAGCTTTGCAATCAGCTCGGCGCGTTTTTTCACCGCGCGTTCGGTTGAATCTTCCAACTGAGTCAGGATGCCTTTCACTCGTTCATGGTCGGCTTTGAGCATGTCAATGGCGTTCATTATCTTGCCTCACTGTCACGGGAAGTGTTGCGCCGGTCGATGCCGGCACCCCTGGTTTCCAAACATAGGCAGCATTGACTGTGCCAATCGAATCGTGGGCGTAAATCCCTTTGCAATCAGTGTGTTGTTTTCCCCGCAGGTTGAACCTCGCCATGCAGGCTGCACGAATGACACCCTGCGCGCATTGCAAATAGCGGGTAGAAAGAGGGCAGTGGACGCTTGTTTTCTGGCCACTTCAAATGAATGCGGCCCGGGATATCCGGAGCAATGCTTGCTCCCATATTCACAATTGCGAGGTGTCTACTGTTTCAATTGCCTTGCGCCACCTTGCGCTCGTTCTCGTCGATTTTGATTTTGCGATGACCCGTTCGTTTTCGTCGGCTCTGTTCAAAGCGTGGTGTAGCCGAAATAAACAAGTGCGATCACAGCGGCAATGGAGAAAGCGCCCAAGGCCTTCGTCGTCGAGCGATTCGAGTGCATAGGACCGGCGGATCGTTGCAGGTGTGTGCCCAAATTCATGTTAGGGACAAAAAAGCCGTCCATGGTTGCCCTGTAAGTGTGGCGCAAGCCAATCAACAGAAACAGGATGATCAGGCCGAGGGCCAGTGCGCGGGTAATCGTCGGGTGGACCAGCGGCTCGGGAGTGTCTTCGGCGCAGGCCGCACTTTCGACTTCTGCGATGGAGATCCGTCCGTCATCCATTGACGCCGGCATGTTGCCCTCGAGGGTTTTTGCCTGTTGATCGAGGTCCAGCGCCTGATACTTCCAGAGCGTTGTCGAGCCTTCCCGGCAATAGGTGAAAGCGCCAGGGTTGGCGGCGGCGATAATGCACGCGTCGTTGATGCCGTGTTTCTTCAGGGTTTCGGTGGCTGCCCTGGTGAAGTCCAGTTCAAGGACGGGAATGACCCCGTCGGCACGCACCCCGGCGGATACCAGCAGGCCTCCCAGGAGGCAAAGGGTTGAAGTGTTCAAGGTTGAGTTTCCTTGTTTTTATCGGCCTGCTGATTGAACCGGCGATCGCTGCCTCGTTGTTGATGTAGTCTAGATCGCAATGGCAGTTTGATGATTGAAAATGCGCAATACTCACATTCATTTACGAACGACCGGTGGAGTGGCGAACAGTGTTTACCTGTGCCTTACTCGATGATTAAACCGGGGAGGGTTATGAATGCGACGCAGAGGCGCACAGTTCTGGCTATGGCTCAATAAACGCTTACCGGTGAAAACCTACGAAGACGTGTTGAACGACGGTCGGCAGATTGAAGTGCAGGCGCGCATCACGCTGGAGGGGATGACTCAGGTTTTTATCGGAATCTACGACGCCAGTGGTGGCGCCATGTTCGAAGCCTTTTCGGATCGCGGTTTCCGCGAGCCGCTCGCTTCGGCATTGAAATGGGGAGCGCGGCGGGCCCGGGAACTCGTGCTGGAGACCGAGCCATTCGTGGCCCCCCACCGGGCGCAACTGACATTGAGCCCGTTGATCACCGACGAAGCGGTACTGGCCCTGCGGCGGATGGAGATGACTGACAGCGAGCGCCTGAAAATCAAGGCCAGCGATGCCCAGGCTGAATATCACGCGGCCCATTCGGCCATGCTCGAACTGATGCGCTCGACGACCTCGGTCGACCCGCTGGTCTGGTCCGAACACCGCGAGCGGCTGCGACAGGCTATCGACCGCAGGGTCTGGGTCCAGCGCGGCTACCTGCTTTCAACAAAATCGTCACGCGTCGAGGACAACAGCCCTCATGAAAAAGGAAATCACTGACTCACAGGAAGAGACGGGCTCTGCCTCCGAGCGGATCGACGCGAAAATCCGCGAACTGAATGATTGGCGCGGCCAGACGCTGGCGCGGGTCCGGGCGCTGGTCAAGCAGGCCGACCCCGGGGTGGTCGAGGAAGTGAAGTGGCGCGGGGTACCCGTGTGGTCGCACGGCGGGATTATCTGCACCGGCGAGACCTACAAGAACGCGGTGAAGATGACCTTCGCCAGGGGCGCCGCGCTGGACGATCCTTCAAAGCTGTTCAACGCCAGCCTGGAAGGCAACACCCGACGTGCGATTGATCTGCATGAAGGTGACATCATCGACGCCGCCGCCCTGAAGGCGCTGATTCTCGCCGCCGTGGCGCTCAATACGTCAACGCGCAAATGAACGGGCGACGTAACCCCTGTAGGAGCGAGCTCGCGATAAACCTGAGAGCGACACGGGCATTCAGACGCCCCGCGTCATCGTTGACGTCCATCGCGAGCGAGCGTGCTCCTACAAGGGGTCAACCATCAGCGGCGTTTCGGCAGCGTCCAGTTTGGCCGGATGAAGTGGCAGGTATAGCCGCTGGGATAGTGTTCCAGATAGTCCTGATGCTCAGGCTCCGCTTCCCAGAACGGTCCGGCAGGCTCGATCTCGGTGACGACCTTGCCGGGCCAAAGGCCGGAGGCTTCGACGTCGGCAACGGTATCTTCAGCGATTTGCCGCTGTTCATCACTCAGGTAATAGAGTGCCGAGCGATAACTCGTACCCAGGTCATTACCCTGGCGATTTTTGGTGGTCGGGTCGTGGATCTGGAAGAAGAATTCGAGAATCTGGCGATAGCTGATCTGCTGTGGGTCAAAGACCACTTCGATCGCTTCGGCGTGGGTGCCATGATTGCGGTAGGTCGCATTGGGCACATCGCCGCCCGAGTAGCCGACCCGCGTGGCCAGCACGCCCGGGTAGCGTCGGAGCAGATCCTGCATACCCCAGAAGCAGCCGCCGGCGAGGATGGCGGTCTCAGTGTTCGTCGTCATGGTGCGCACCTCTTATCAGTGACCGGCCTCGTTGATCGAGGCCGTCAGACCCTCAATGCATTTTGCTGTGATCCATTTTGCTGTGATCCATCGCGCCAAGGGAACGGGCCTGGGCCTCGGCCTTGATCGTCTCTTTCTCGCCCTTGGCGTTTTCCACGGTCAGGGTCAGGGGGACTGTGCTGCCTTCTGCCACCTGGGCGGTCAGGTCCATCAACATGATGTGATAGCCACTGGGATCCAGGCTCACCGGTTTGCCTGCCGGCAACTCGACGGACTCGACCTGCCCCATGCGCATCACATCGTCTTTCATGCTCATCTGGTGGATTTGTACTGTCTTGGCGATCGGTGACTGCACGCTGAGCAACTTGCTGTCCGTGTCGGCCTGCAGGGTCATGAAGGCGCCGGTCGAATGCTGGCCGGCCACCGTGGCGCGAACCCAGGCGTCGTTGACCTGGGTTTGCGCGGACACTTGCCAGGCCAGGCCGATCAGGGACAGGCCCAGCACCAGCTGTTTGATACGGGGTGCGCAAAACGAAGTCATCAGCAGACCTCCATGACGGTGAGCAGGTCTTCTGCGCACTCTTGAGCGGTAAGGGATGCGGACAGGCCCAGGCGCAAATTGCCTCGGGAGTCGAACACGAAGCTGGTCGCGGTGTGGGACAGGGTGTAGGTATCGCCGCTCGGAACCTTTTCGAAGAATACGCCGAACTCCTTGGCGGTGGCGGCGGTTTCTTCCAGCGTGCCGGACAGCGCCTCGAAACTCGGATCGAAGGCCTTGACGTATTTGTCGAGCATTTCGGGCGTGTCGCGCTCGGGGTCCAGGGTGATGAAGATCACTTGCAGGCGTTCGCCATCGCGTCCCATCAGTTTCTTCGCCTGGGCCGCGCGGGCCAGGGTCGTCGGGCAGACGGCCGGGCATTGGGTGAAACCGAAGAAGATCATCGGCATCAGGCCCTGGTAGCTGCCCAGCATCCGGGTCTCGCCTTGGGCGTCCTTAAGCTTGAAGGAACGTCCCATGATCTTGTCGCTCAGATCCTTGCCGTACTTGAACGACAGCTTGCTGCTGTCATCGCAGCCAGCGAGCAGGCCAAGGCTCAGCAGGCCCATGCCGCGCAGGACCGTGCGACGGGTATACAACGTACTCATGGAAAAAAGCTTCCTGTGTAGCAACCGGAAAAACACAGTGCCTGACGGATCAGACGAAAAAAAGCGCAGGGATGTTAACAAACTGTTGCCCTGTGGCGCTCAATCGATCGCCCGCCGGTCCTGCGCCAAAAGGTCGCGGTCCCGGTGCTACACGAAGATACAAATGCCCTGCGCACGGACACATTGCAGATACATCGGCGCGGTTACATGGGGCCATCCAATCCCCCATAGAGAGCATTGCCATGTTCCATAAACTGAAGCAGGTCGCCCGGTTCTTCCGCCAAAGCGCACAGTCAATGGTGGGTGTTCCCGATTACGATAATTACGTAGCGCTCATGGCGGTCAAATCCCCGGGCGAGCCAGTCATGAGTTACGAGGCGTTCTTCCGTGAGCGCCAGGAAGCACGGTTCGGCCGGGGCAAGTGCAATACGCGGTGTTGCTGAACGCCCAGTCGAATCAATGCCTGCAGGAGCCAGGCTTGCCGGCGAAGACGTCCTTGAAAACGCCTTCGCCGGCAAGCCTGGCTCCTACAATAAAAACGATTTCACCCTCGATTTTTTAACGCTGCATGCACTTATATAAAGCGCGAAGCTTGATAGCGTGCACCAGTGCGTAGCGGTTTGCTGATCCATCTTCCCCTCGGCCACGCCCGGCCAGTTGAACACGACTCGCCTTGAAACCCGCCTGAACCGCCGCCCCCCGACCATTTCTCCAGCCCCGATCTTCGACTGGCACAAACCCTGCATTGATCCCCTCAAGCCCCTCTACATAGATGGGCAGCCCGCTCGGTCAACGACGATCGATCAACCGCACAGGTCGTGGGCAATATCGGTGGATCAGGCATGGCCGTCTGGTTTCAACACCGCAAAAGAACAGGCAAAGACGCCTGGAACCGCAAGGTTTCAGGCGTTTTTTTTTGCTTTTTGAACCGTGATGGGCTTGGGCAGGTGTCGTTTATGAATTCCAATGTAGCCACTTTGAACAAACTGCAAACGCTGGTCGTGATCGGCAATGGCATGGTCGGGCATCATTGTGTCGAGCAGTTGATCGAGCGCGGCGCTCTGGGGCGCTATCGCTTGCACGTCTTCAGCGAAGAGCCGATGCGTGCTTACGACCGTGTGCATCTGTCCGAATATTTTACCGGTCGCGATGCCGAGTCGCTGGCGCTGAGTGACGCCTCGCTGTACGAGACGCCCGGCGTCACGTTGCACCTGGGTGTACCGGTGCTGGAAATCGACCGTGCAAGGCGTCAGGTGATCACGGCCCAGGGTTGCGTGCCATACGACAAACTGGTCCTGGCCACCGGCTCTTATCCGTTCGTGCCGCCGATTGACGGCGCCGAAGGCCATTCGCGTCTGGTGTATCGCACCCTGGAAGACCTCGACGCCATCCGTGCCGCGGCAGCCAATGCCCGCCGTGGTGTGGTGGTCGGCGGTGGCTTGCTCGGTCTGGAAGCGGCCAATGCCTTGAAGAGCCTGGGCCTGGAAGCTCATGTAGTGGAATTCGCGCCACGCCTGATGCCGGTGCAACTGGACGATCTGGGTGGTTTGGCGCTCAAGGCGCAGATCGAACGGCTGGGCGTCGGGGTGCATCTGTCCCGCGCCACGCAATCGATCAGTGCGGGCGAGGACTATCGCTATCGCATGAATTTTGCCAACGATGAATTTCTGGAAACCGACCTGGTGGTGTTCTCCGCCGGTATCCGTGCCCAGGATGCGCTGGCCCGCCAGTGTGCGCTGGAGATCGGCCCGCGTGGTGGGGTGGTGATTGACGACACCTGCCTGAGCTGCGACCCGAACATCTACGCCATCGGTGAGTGCGCTTCATGGAACGGCAGCCTGTTCGGCCTGGTCGCCCCCGGCTACCAGATGGCGCGCAGCGTTGCGGCGCGGCTGTGTGAGGACCTTGCCGAGCCGTTCCAGGGCGCCGACATGTCGACCAAGCTCAAACTGCTGGGTGTCGATGTCGGCTCCATCGGCGATGCTCACGCCAATACGCCGGGCGCGCGCAGTTATCAGTTCATCGACGAGACGACCGCCAGCTATCGCCGTCTGGTGGTGGACGCCAGCGGCAAGCAGGTACTCGGTGCGGTGCTGATCGGCGACAACAGCTATTACGACACGCTGCTGCAATACATGCAGAACGCGATTGCCTTGCCATCCGAACCGGCTGCTTTGATCCTGCCATCGTCCGAAGGCGCGCCGACCCTCGGCCCTGGCGCCTTGCCGGAAACGGCCACCGTCTGTTCCTGTCACAACGTCACCAAGGGCGCCATCTGCTCGGCCATTGACGGCGGCTGCACCGATCTGGGCTTGCTCAAGTCGCAGACCAAGGCGTGCACCGGTTGCGGCGGTTGCGCCGGCCTGCTCAAGCAAGTCTTCGAACACGAGTTGATCGCCCGTGGCGTCAGTGTCGACAAGAGCCTGTGCGAGCATTTCGCCTACACCCGTCAGGAGTTGTATGCGCTGGTGCGGGTAGAAGGGGTGATCACCTTCGAAGAGTTGCTGGCCAAACATGGCCGTGGCCACACCGGTTGCGATGTGTGCAAGCCAGCGGTGGGTTCGATCCTGGCGTCGTGCTGGAACCAGCCGATCATGGACCCGTCGCTGGTGCCGTTGCAGGACACCAACGACACCTTCATGGCCAACATGCAGAAAAACGGCACTTACTCAGTCGTGCCGCGCATTCCCGGTGGCGAGATCACTGCCGACAAGCTGATCGCCATCGGTGTGGTGGCGAAGAAATACGACCTCTATACCAAAATCACCGGCGGCCAGCGGATTGACCTGTTCGGCGCCCAGTTGCATCAATTACCGGACATCTGGGGCGAGTTGATTGAAGCGGGCTTCGAGACCGGGCACGCCTACGGCAAATCGACCCGTACGGTGAAATCCTGCGTCGGCAGCACCTGGTGCCGCTACGGCGTGCAGGACAGCGTGCAAATGGCGCTGACCATCGAAGACCGCTACAAGGGCCTGCGCTCGCCGCACAAGCTCAAATTCGCGGTGTCCGGTTGCACCCGTGAATGCGCCGAGGCGCAAAGCAAGGACGTCGGCGTAATCGCCACCGAAAAAGGCTGGAACCTCTACATCGCCGGTAACGGCGGCATGCGCCCGCGTCATGCCGAACTGTTCGCCACCGATCTGGATGACGCGACGCTGATCCGCTACATCGACCGCTTCCTGATGTTCTACATCCGCACCGCCGACAAACTGCAGCGCACTTCGGTGTGGCGCGAAAGCCTGGAGGGTGGCCTTGACTACCTCAAGGACGTGATCATCCACGACAGCCTGGGCCTGGGTGCCGAGCTCGAGTCGCAGATGCAGCTGGTGGTCAACCGTTACGAATGCGAGTGGGCCAACGCCCTCAAGGATCCGGAAAAACTCAAGCGCTTCCGCACCTTCGTCAACGATAAACGCCCGGACCCGGACATTCACTTTGTCCAGGAACGCGGTCAACGGCGCCCGATCATGGCCGCCGAACTCAACCTGATCCCTGTCACCGAGGAGAGCGCCTGATGACTCAGTCCAATACCCAACGCCTTGAAACCGGCTCGTCTGCCCACTGGCAATCGGTGTGCAGCCAGCAGGACCTGGTGAACGACTCTGGTGTAGTGGTGTGGCTGGACGGCGCGCAAGTGGCGCTGTTTTATCTGCCGGGCATCGAGGGCAAAAAACTCTACGCCATCGACAACCACGACCCGCAATCGGGGGCCAATGTCATCGGCCGCGGCCTCGTCGGCAGCATCAAGGGCGACCTGGTGGTGGCATCGCCCATCTACAAACAGCATTTCCGCCTGGAAGACGGCACTTGCCTGGAATACCCGCAACAGCGTCTGCGGGTCTGGCCGGTGCGGTTGAACGAGGGGAGGGTGGAAGTGGGGGTGGTTTGACTTCAAGGTTGGCCTTGTACGCCGATACCGCAGGAGACCGATATGAAAACAGCTGCGCAGTTGCTCAAACTCAAGATCGTTCAGAACCAGCAGGTGCACAGCATCGCACCGGATGCCATGGTGCTTGAGGCCGTGAAGAAAATGGCCGAAAAGAATGTCGGGGCCCTGCCGGTGATTGAAGAGGGCCAGGTAGTTGGCGTGATCAGCGAGCGCGACTATGCACGCAAGGTGGTGTTGCTGGGGCGTTCATCGGTAGGCACGCCGGTCAGGGCGATCATGAGTTCGCCGGTGATCACCGCGGACAGCCAGCAGAGCATCGAACATTGCATGGCGGTCATGACGGACAGCCACCTGCGGCACTTGCCAGTGGTGGAGAACGGCGAGCTGATCGGTTTGCTGTCGATTGGCGATCTGGTCAAGGAAGCCATCGTCGAACAGGCCGACTTGATTCGACAGTTCGAACACTACATTCGCGGGCACTGAAAGCCGCTTTTAATCGAGTGGAGCGCAAAAGGGGATGGATCGGCGCGTTAACGCCGCATCCGCCCTTTTTTGCGTTACGCCGACATCAGAATTTAAACGCCTGTCGTCCTACCAATAGCCATTTCCCGTGCTGCTTCTGCCAGATCTGAAAGTTTTCGATTTCCGTCGGAACCACTTCGGTACCTTTGAGGGCCTGAGCCGAGAAGTGGTGGCGAACCAGCGCGACATCACCGGAAACGGTGATGGTCTGATTCTGCATTTCAAGGGTCTTGAACGCGCTTTTTCCGGTTTCGATGTCGGCGATGAACGCCTGTTTGTCCTGGATCTTGCCACTGGAATGCCCGTAGGTCAGGTTCTCGGCAGTCAGCGCCCGAAGTTGCGCGATGTCCTTGTGCAGCATGGCGTCGGTCAGGTGGTCGACAGCTTGCGCGACGTCTTTGTCGCTTGGCGAGGCTGCCGCTGCCACGTAGCCGCTGAACAGGCAGAGAAAACCGATCAGCACGTTGACTTTTTTCATGGATGCTTCCTTATTGTTGTAGGTTGTCGTACAACCTAGCAGGTTTCTTCTTAAATGGAAGATGGGGGCAGCGATTGGTAGAGGACGGTGACCTACCGCATGTCGACAAAACCGCAAAACCCGGGCTCCGGCTGTCAATTACCGCTCGGGCCAGTCGATAACCTCTTCAGCAATGGGCCTTCTTCAGAGGATGAAGCCACCCAAACGACAAACGTGCGAAAAGAGGAACCACAGAGTGTCCATAAAACTGTGTTTACTGTTGCTGATCGACACTGGCGTGCTCACTGCGCTGACTGGTCAATGACATCAGCCGGACCATCGGCGAACAGAGCCTGGCCAGCAATGAAATCGCCCATCAGGTGGAAATGATTGCCAGGATGTCCGAAGGCAACAGCAAGGTGATCGGGCAGACGGCTTCGACGACGGATGAGTTGTCGTTGTTGGCGGGTAAGTTGTCGCAGTCGGTGGATCGATTCCGCCTCTGATACACCCTGTCATTTTGTGCTGTCATTCAGGGCCTCTTCGCGAGCAGTCTCTCTCCCACATGGGGCTTTGCGCACCCTCCATTGTGGGAGCGAGCCTGCTCGCGCGGGCGATAGCTCAGTCAACGCTGGACCAAGGGCTAAAGATACTTATCCGTCACAGCCCCCTCCGAAGCACTGGACACCGTCTTGGCATACTTGGCCAAAACCCCGCGCTTGTACTTCGATTCCGGCCGCACCCAACGGGTTTTGCGCCTGGCCAATTCAGCATCCGACACATCCACCGTAATCTGCCGGGTTTCGGCATCAATGGTGATCCTGTCGCCATCTTCGATCAACGCAATCGGCCCGCCTTCAAAGGCTTCCGGCGTGATATGCCCCACCACGAAACCATGGGAGCCGCCGGAAAAACGTCCATCGGTAATCAGCGCCACGTCTTTGCCCAGGCCCTTGCCCATCACCGCCGAGGTGGGTGAAAGCATTTCGCGCATGCCCGGCCCGCCCTTGGGTCCTTCGTAGCGAATCACGATCACATCGCCCGCTTTCACTTCGCCGTTGAGAATGCCGGCCAGCGCACCTTCCTCACCGTGATAGACCCGCGCCGTGCCTTCAAAGCGCAAACCCTCCTTGCCGGTGATCTTGGCCACCGCGCCGGTGGGCGAGAGGTTGCCGCGCAGGATCACCAGGTGCGAGTCCTTCTTGATCGGCTGGTCGAAGGGCAGGATCACGTCCTGGCCGGCGGGGTAGTCGGGCACGTTTTCCAGGTTCTCCGCGAGGGTTTTGCCGGTGACGGTCATGACGTCGCCATGCAGCATCCCGGCGCCCAGCATGCGTTTCATCAAGGGCTGGATGCCGCCGATAGCCACCAGTTCGCTCATCATGTATTTGCCGCTGGGGCGAAGGTCGGCGACCACCGGCGACACCTTGCCCAGTTCGACGAAGTCATCCAGGGTCAGTTCGACGCCCACCGCGTGGGCCATGGCCAACAGGTGCAACACGGCATTGGTGGAGCCGGCGAGGGCGATCACCACGCGGATCGCGTTTTCGAAGGCCTTGCGGGTCATAATGTCCCGGGGTTTGAGATCGAGCTTGAGCAGTTCCATGACCTGCTGCCCGGCGCGGAAACTGTCCGAAGCCTTGTCGCTGCCCACGGCATCCTGGGAACTGGAGCCGGGCAGGCTCATGCCCAGGGCCTCGATGGCCGAAGCCATGGTGTTGGCGGTGTACATGCCACCGCAGGAACCGGGGCCGGGAATCGCCACTTCCTCGATCTGCTTGACCTGGATCTCGCTGATGTCGCCGCGCGCATGCTGGCCCACGGCTTCGAACACGGAAATGATGTCGGTGTGACCGGCCCCCGGGCGGATGGTGCCGCCATAAACGAAGATCGACGGCCGATTGAGCCGCGCCATGCCGATCAGGCAGCCGGGCATGTTCTTGTCACAACCGCCCACGGTCACCAGCCCGTCGAAGCCTTCGCAACCGGCCACCGTCTCGATGGAATCGGCGATCACTTCCCGCGACACCAGCGAATACTTCATGCCTTCGGTGCCGTTGGCGATGCCGTCGGAAATGGTGATGGTGTTGAAGATCACCCCCTTGGCACCGGCGGCATTCGCACCTTTTTCGGCTTCGATCGCCAGCTTATCGATGTGCATGTTGCACGGCGTGACCATCGCCCAGGTCGAGGCAATGCCGATCTGCGGCTTGGTGAAGTCGTCGTCGGTAAAGCCCACGGCACGCAGCATGGACCGGGCCGGTGCGGCTTCGACGCCATCGACCACTTCTGAGGAATACTTGCGCAGATCGTCTTTATCGCTCATGGCTTTTTCTCCTATCGCTCATGGCTGTTCCTCACACGCTCATCTAGAGAAAGCCCCGATCAGTATAGAAGGCCAGGCGTGGCTGCCCGGACTATCCGGTCGTGAACAGACGCGCGGGTTTGCCATGTCGTGATATTCTTCGCCCCAACTTGGTTTGACCTATTCAGTTTGCGTGTCCTCCAGATGCGCCGACGGAATCACTGTCGCTCAAGTAGCTGAAGCCAAAAAAGATAAAAAGTCAGTTCAGTAGGGACATATAACTTGGGGTCGATGCAGTCAGTCGGCCTTGTGTGCCCACCCTGCGATCCTTATGTGCGAGCCCCGCGACAGCCAGCCTGTCTGTCGTCATCAAGGGGCCTGGTACGGGGATGGCAGGGCGGATGGCGTTTTATCATAGGTGCTACAGATGTTTAAGAAAGTGAACACAGCCCTGCTGGGGTTGGCGTTGTCGTTGGGGATCACGACAGCCCAGGCGGAAGAAGCCAAAAAAGTCGATGTGCTGCTGATTGGCGGCGGCATCATGAGCGCGACCCTGGGTGTGTGGCTCAATGAGCTGGAACCCGGCACTTCGATGCAGATGATCGAGCGCCTCGACGGCGTCGCCCTGGAAAGCTCCAACGGCTGGAACAACGCCGGTACCGGCCACTCCGCGCTGGCCGAGCTGAACTACACCCCGGAAGACGAAAACGGCAAGGTTTCGATCCCGAAGGCCGTTGAAATCAACGAAGCCTTCCAGATCTCCCGTCAGTTCTGGGCCTGGCAGGTTCGCCAGGGCGTGCTGAAGAACCCGCGTTCGTTCATCAACGCCACACCGCACATGAGCTTTGTGTGGGGCGATGACAACATCAAATTCCTGAAAAAGCGCTACGAAGCCCTGCAAGCGAGCCCGCTGTTCGCCGGCATGCAGTACTCCGAAGACCCGGCTGTGATCAAGAAGTGGGTCCCGCTGATGATGGAAGGGCGTGACCCGAACCAGAAAATCGCGGCCACCTGGAGCCCGCTCGGCACCGACATGAACTTCGGCGAAATCACCCGCCAGTTCGTGGCTCACCTGCAAACCACGCCGAAATTCGACTTGAAACTGTCCAGCGAAGTGCAGGACATCATCAGGAACGAAGACGGCAGCTGGCGCGTCAGCTACAAAAACCTGAAAGACGGCAGCAAAACCGAAACCGATGCCAAGTTCGTGTTCATCGGCGCCGGCGGCGGTGCCCTGCACCTGCTGCAGAAGTCCGGCATTCCTGAAGCCCGGGAATACGCAGGCTTCCCGGTGGGTGGTTCGTTCCTCGTGACCGAAAACCCAAGCATTGCCGAGCAACACCTGGCCAAGGCCTACGGCAAAGCCTCGGTTGGTGCCCCGCCGATGTCGGTTCCACACCTGGACACCCGCGTGCTGGACGGCAAGCGCGTGATCCTGTTTGGCCCATTCGCGACCTTCAGCACCAAGTTCCTGAAAGAAGGTTCGTACCTGGACCTGCTGACCACCACCACCACGCACAACGTGTGGCCGATGACCAAGGTCGGCATCAAGGAATACCCGTTGGTCGAGTACCTTGCCGGTCAACTGATGCTGTCTGACGAAGACCGCCTCAATGCCCTGAAGGAATACTTCCCGAACGCCAAGGCCGAAGACTGGCGCCTGTGGCAAGCGGGCCAACGCGTGCAGATCATCAAGCGTGACGAAGCCGCCGGTGGCGTGTTGAAGCTCGGCACCGAAATCGTCGCTGCTGCGGACGGTTCGATTGCCGGTCTGCTGGGCGCATCGCCAGGCGCATCGACCGCGGCACCGATCATGCTGACCGTGATCCAGAAGGTGTTCAAAGACAAGGTCGCGACTCCTGCCTGGCAGGAAAAACTGCACCAGATCGTGCCGAGCTATGGCACCCAGCTGAACAGCGATCCGGTGAAAGTGGCAGAAGAGTGGGCCTATACCTCCAAGGTCCTGGAACTGCCTGCGCCGCCGGTGATTGGTCAGGTGGCTCCGGCTGTTGACGTGGAAAAAGCCAAGCCTGTGAAAGAGAATGCAGCGACTGATATGGCGCTGTAATCCGGTTGTCCCGCCATTGCGGCGGGACTGACTGAACCGCAGAAAAGAAAGCCCGTTGAACCGGTGATGGTCAGCGGGCTTTTTCGTTGGTGGGATATTTGGTTTTTCATGAACTCACCGGTAACGGTGGGAGCTGGCTTGCCAGCGATGGCGGCCTCATAGCCGACCTGATTTTACGGATATACCTAATCCATTGTGGGAGCGAGCCTGCTCGCGAAGGCTTTGTGTCAGGCGACATCGTTTTTGATGGAGTACATATCCATTCCTGCGGTAATGGCCACTGGCGGTTTCGCCCTTACGGCGACTCACTTTTTTTCAAACGCCAAAAAAAGTAAGCAAAAAAGGCTCGGGGTATGACTCACCCACATAGGTAACAAAACAGTTCAAGCACATAGGTAACAGTTTTTAACTGGCACTGGTCGATTCCGAGGATCTGACAGCCGACCAATCCCTTTCAGAATGTTCTCAATCTTTGTGGGAGCGAGCCTGCTCGCGATGGACGTCAACGATAACGCGCACCATCCAGGCTTGCGCTTGGCGGGCCCTCTCGTTAACCTTCCCGCCGTCGCTGCCAATTCAGCGATCGGGTGTGGTAGCCCGGTGTTGTCATAGGACCCAGAACGCCTCAGGGCGTTTTTTATGCTGGCTGCTTTGTGGCGGCTGTGCATGGGAGGCTTCGGCCTGCCGGGTTCCTATGACCGGTCTACCACCCCGTGTACAGTCGTCTCCCTATTTAGCGTGGTAGCGGATGGGGAGAGGCTCACTTTCATAGGAGCTTCATTATGTTCAAGGTAACTCCGAATCCCCCGGACGCGGACGACAGCACTGATACCGATTCACTGACCCCACCGCTAAAGCCAGCCATGGCCGAACGCCGTCCCAACCCCATCTTCACCATCGCTCCTGACGTCAATAACGAAGCCCTCCTGGTTCACGTCTGTGAAACCCTTGCCTCGGCCAGTGTCATGGCCAGTGAGTTGGCGTTTATCCTCGAAGGCCCAAAGTGCAATCTGGCCTTGGCGATTCAGCAGATGATTTCTCTCGCGGAGTTGTCGGTGAATCGGGTGCTGGATCACGTCGATCCGCAAGCGTAGCCAATGTCACTTCATCAGTCCGATCCGTAATAAAAATCCCGCTGAACCTTTATCGGTCAGTGGGATTTACAATGCGCAGAGCGGTTGATTCGATGCGTAATCAACTTATTAAAGTTGCCGAATTTAATTCGAAAAAATCTTAACGACTGTCATTTATTACAGTAGGCCGTTCCGCTCGTCTCGCCGCACACTCAAATCCCATATACTTCGCGCGGGTGCTTGAAATGGAAATTTCTACGGACTGTTTAGCTTCAATCTCTCTCAGCGATGGAGATCAAGTCGAACTGCTTACTTATGACAATCAATTCATGAGTGGAAGCGTGCAATCGATCAATGAAAATAACGAACTGGGTATTTTCAAATTGGGCAGATTGACGCTGGTGAACTTGGAAAGAGTCAAAGATTTACGCATTCACGTTTCTGCCGAGAAAAGCCTGCTTGTACAAAATGCCAGATTTTTTTTGGGGACAATCGGTGCGGCGGCAGGGGTTGTTCAAGCTGCACTGGATCCAGCACAGGCGACTAAACCCTCTGGCACGGGGCAGCGTCCGGTTATGGTTTATGGACCCCACCCGGACTGGCCGCCGAGGTAAATCAACCTATTTAGCGAAGGTAGTAAAACAGACTCTGTTCGTGGAATTCACTTGCCGGATCTAGCGTCTTGTTAGGTGTTGTGATGGGATGCAAAACAACACGCCCGCTGAGCCGTTAACTCTCAGCGGGTTTTTTATGGCCGGATCTCATCTGATCCTTATTTTTCAACGCTTTCTGCCTCTGTAATGCACTCAGTTTGCCCCGCACAATAACGGCCAGTTCAGCTGCTTTTGCAGCGGTGCACCGCAAACTCAACGTGTAGGGGGGCTCATGGGCAAGATGGCGATTTTTCTGGGTGGCTTTCTGGTGGTGACTATTTTGATTGGCGTGCTGGCGACGATTTCGCCGGTGTGAGTGATTGAAAGCTGGCTATGATTGACCCGTATTGATTTCGCTTTCGTGCACTCACTGCTTGAGGTCAGCATGCCTTTAACACTTTTGCTGCGTTGCAACGATCTGGACGGCACGCGCCAGTACTATCACGATATTTTGGGCTTCACGGTAATCGAGTCGGCGCAGTCGACACTCACGGTGACGCGAGAGGATTGCCGGATTACTTTCACTGAGCAGGACCTGTGGAACAGTCCCGTTGCGTGTTCGGGCACGATTTACTGTGCGATCAAGCAAGTGGATCGCTACTACGACTTTGTGAAGGGCAAGGCTGACATTACATGGCCGCTGCAGGACATGCCGTATGGATCGCGGGAGTTTGGGGTGCGTGATTGCAATGGTTATTACCTTGCGTTTGCGCAGCTTGCGGCGGTTGGCCAGGAAGACGTGTCTCCGTAGTCTGATTCTTTACGAAGAGACCCTGCCAATCGCCACAGGTCAATGCTTTTGGACGATCTGGATCAGGTTGCCGCAAGTGTCGTCGAACACGGCGGTGGTCACCGGTCCCATGGCTGTCGGCGGTTGGGTAAAGCGGACCCCGGCGGCACAGAGCCGGGCGTACTCGCCCTGGCCTGGTCGTCGACCATTACACTGGTTATCACGATCTTCATGGGGCTGTTCTCCCAGGTGAAGCGGCTGCAATGACTGCCGTCCAAGATAATAGTGTGCTTGTCCCATGTCACCGGATGATGTGTTCACGCACCATAAAAGGCGGCTATCCCCATGAGCGCGAAAAAACAGACCAGTTGAACGCAATAGAAGGCAAACCGAACCGCCACGAACCTGTCGGTTTGCACATGGGATACGTGGACCAGGGACTGGCACACGCGAGCGATCAGGACGATTACGGATAAAAAGTTCACTGCCGGGCTGTCGATACCAAGGGCTGAAATCACAAACACGATGGCGCCGAAGACTGGCAGGTTTTCCACGCAGTTCGCGTGCGCTCTTGTTCCGCGTCGATACCAATCCTCGCCTTCGGGCTGATCGCTTCGGAAAGAGCCAATCGGAACATTCGAGAACAGGATTCTGACCCAGCGATACACCCCGACAGTTGCCACCAACAACAGCAAAGTCCAGGTCGCAAATCCAAGCAACATCCACATCGGTATCGTCATGGCTGCCTTCCTCGATCAATTCATGATGGGGGCCAGTGCGGTCTGAATCCTCGACATCTGTGCGGGTGTTGTCATGCCCGCAAGCAGCCGGCCAAAGTGTGGATGCTGCACGCCTGAAATAATGTATTGCCAGCGGTAGGCGCCCAGCACGGAGGCTCTGATTTGCGCTGCCTCATCGACCTCGAATGGTGGTGAAACATTGCGCATGAAGTAGTCGGCATCGGATGCCGCCTGGGCCTGCAGGATTGTGTCGACAGCGGCCACCAGCGCAATCAGATCATTCACGGCCTGGTCGCGCTCGGCGGGCGAGAGTTTCGCGTACTCCGTCTTCCACTCCAGTTCATCGATGACGACGTGCCGACTTTCATCCTTCCAGTGAAACTTGAAGACATCCTTGAAGAGTGGGCACAACTCCTCGCGCGGGGCGATGCTTTGCGAGTAGTGCGTCTGGACAAACAGCTCGATATGACAGGTCAGCGCCAGCACCGACCAGGTACTGGCCGCCAGCACCGCGCGCGCCACATCGTTTGGATCGGCAACTTGACGGTATCCCGCTGGCAACTGCGCAGCCATCATCGTCTCCATGCGCCGAAACAGCTCCTGATGCTTGATCTCGTCGTTGGAAAAGCGCACCAGCGCTTCAAGTGCGAGCTGATCGTCAAACACATGGGCCCGACCCTGATCGAGCATTTTGGCACTGATAAAACGCTCGACCAGGCCAAAGATGTACGCATAGGTTCGGCCCTGGATCTGGCTGAGCAAGCGCGCTTCGTCCGCGGTGAGAAAAGTCAGGCGGTCGATCCGCGATAGTCCGTCGGGCAGGAATTTGCGCGAGAAATCGAAGCTGCGGTCCTGTAGCAAATCGCGATCGATCTGCCATTCGGCTTTCTTCGATGATCTGACAAGTTGAGCATAACGGGCGGCGTTGCCCGAATCTGAGCCGGGTATGTTGACGACGGTGTTCATGTCGATCTCCTGCTTCCCTGGTCGAGTTGGGATGAGGTATTACGGTTGACGTCGGAGCCAATGACTCTGGGTGAAGCATCCGGGGATCGTCTCGATCACTGAGTCCGCGTTGGTGCTAATCTAGGCCTCGCCGTTCAGGCGGCGAATGACCTGGCCGCCTGATTACATGCTCCGGACTCCGGAAAGGAGGGCTGGCCAATGTTGGATGCGCTTTCTGATGTCTTGCGTGTGATCCGGCTGTCTGGAGGGGTCTTTCTCGAGGCGGAATTCACGGCGCCCTGGTGCATCAACGGAAGACTTTCTGCGGACGATTGCAAACCGTTCCTGGCGGCGCCTCGACATGTCATTGCCTCGCATTTTGTCGCGGCGGGGCACATGCAATTACGAATCGACGGTGGCGCTACCCTGGACGTGGGGGCAGGCGAACTCATTCTGCTGCCTCACAATGACGTTCATTCCTTTGGCAGCGACCTGAGCATTGCGCCCATGTCGGCGCGTGAAGTCATTCAGCCGCCAGAAGTCGGCGGCATTTCACGAATCAAATATGGCGGGGGCGGCGAGGCGACGCAGCTGTTGTGCGGATTCCTCGGCTCAGAAACACCTTTCAGTCCGTTGCTTTCGTCGCTGCCATCCTTATTGAAACTGAACGTGCGCGCGACGGCTTCGGGCGCCTGGATTGAAAGCTCATTCCGTTTCGCCGTCAGTGAGATCGCAGCGGGACGCGTCGGCTCGGCAACGATCATCGCCAAGCTATCCGAATTGCTGTTCGTCGAAGCCGTCATCCAGTATGTCGCGAGCCTCCCCGCTGAACGGCGCGGGTGGCTGGCGGGTTTGCGCGATCCGCATATCGGGCGCGCCTTGGCACTGCTCCATGCTCGTCCAACCGAGGGCTGGACGGCGGAAGCCCTGGCGCTTGAAGTGGGCATGTCGCGCTCGGTGTTCGCGGAGCGTTTCACGGCATTGGTCGGGCAGCCACCGATGCAATACCTGACGCTCTGGCGTATGCACGTGGCGGCTCAACACCTGCGCGAAGGTCGCGGCAATGTGGCGCAAATCGGCTTTGCGGTGGGCTACGAATCCGAAGCCGCGTTCAGTCGTGCATTCAAGCGGCAGTTCGGCACATCGCCTGGCACTTGGCGTAGACAATCAGGATGACAGCGTCTTATCCGTACCGTGCTGTTTTTGATGTGATTGGGGACCTTAAAGGTTAGCTCAACACACTGGCCCTTCTTTCCACCACCTTGAAGCTCAACTGCACGGAGGTTCCCTGTTGTTCGTGGTGGGTCAGGCCGGCTTCTCCACCAAAGATTTCCATGATCTGTTTCACCATTATCAGCCCGATGCCCAACCTGCCTTGCCGCGTGGTGTAGAAAGATTTGAACGCCATCATTTCCTGCTGCCGCGAAGCGCCATCCCCGGTATCGTCAATGATCAGGTGCAGCCATTGATGGGTTTCATCGACGCTGGCGTGAATGCTCAGTTTGCCGCCTTCGGGCATCGCCTCAATGGCATTGGCGATGACGCTATTGAGTATCTGCGACAGTAAAAGCGGATTGCTGATGATCCTGGGGGTGGGCTCATTTTTGAATTTGACCTGGATGTTTGATTGCGTCAGTTGCGGGCTGAAGCTGGTCAGCGTGGCCTGTACCACTTCCATCGGCTCCACCAGTTCCGCCTCTCCGCGGATCGGTCGCAGGCACAGCAGCAACTCATGCACCCACTGCGCCATCCGGTCAACCTGGCTGACGATATCGTCGATGTTCTTCTTCGCGGGTTGCCCCTTCATCTCGTTCGCCAATTCTGCGCTCGAACGGATGCAGGCCAAGGGGTTGCGCAGGCTGTGGGCGACCGCCGTGGACATTTCGACCAGGCCCACATAGGTCTTGTTGGCGACGAGTTGCGCCTCCTGGGAGGCCAGTTGGTTCGATGCCCGCTGGACAATCCAGTAGAGCCCTAAGTAAAGGAGCAGGCCGCCCACCGCGGTGGATGACCAGATAATCCAGTGACCACGGTCGAGGCGTTCGATCAGGTCGACCGGCTCCTTGTAGATTTCCACCACCGCCAGGGTATTGCCCAGGTCATCGACCAGGGGGATGTAGCTTTCGATGAAGAACATTTTTGGCGGGTGCAAAAATTGCTGTTCGGGACGGATTTCATCGGCATTGCTGTAGCGGGTGGACACCCGATCCTTGGAGCTGAAGGCCGCTTCAAGCGCCTCGTCGTTGAGGAATTTTTTCCCGATCAGCCGCGGATTGGTCGACCACATCACGGTCCGGAGCGGGGAGTAGATGCTGATCAGGAGTGAGTCCGGGAGGTGCGAAAGGTGGTCGAGAAACTCGGAGCGGGCACGTTGCCTGTTCTGCGACATTTCCTGCGACAGCATTCCGTAATCGGTGGCCGCCAGGACATCGCCCATCCGCATGCCGGTCAGTTCGTGGTGGCGTATCTCGCCCTTGGCGATGGTTTGGATAAACTGTGCCGACAACAGCGCGTCGCGCTCCAGGCTTTCGGTGACCAGGTAACGGGTCGATATCGCACCCAGGCCAACCGCGATGGCGCTGATAAGAATGAAGCTGACGATCGAAAACCAGCGCAGGAGGTTGGGTTGTCTGGTCGGCGCAATCGAGTCGCTCGCTCCCGATTGCAGGCGCTTGAGCAATGTTGTTATGGCTTGCATGGGGAGGGGTCCTTTGTGTGCTGCTTGTCCCGATGTAGCAGCGTGCACCACTCACCGAAGCCTAGATGATTACCGGTGAAATCGTGCATTTTGCTTGAACGAAATTGGTTCGAGATGATTTCTCCCCCTCACCACACAACACTCAACAACCATCCCGCGACCCCGCTGCCGATGACGACCAGCCAGGACGGGAGTTTCCAGAACATCAGCGCCACCAGCGCGACAAGGGCCAGGCCGACGTCTTGCGCCTGGAAAATGGCGCTCGTCCAGACAGGCCGATAGAGCGCGGCCAACAGCAGGCCGACCACTGCCGCATTCACGCCGGCCAGCGCAGCCTGTGCGCGCAGGCTCTGGCGTAACCGTTCCCAGAAGGGCATGGCGCCCATGATCAACAGAAAGGACGGGGCGAAAATCGCCAGCAGGCAGAGGAGGCCGCCGATCCAGCCGGACGGGGCCTGGCTCATCGATGCGCCAAGGAACGCGGCGAACGTGAACAAGGGACCTGGCACGGCCTGCGCGGCGCCATATCCTGCCAGGAAAACTTCGTTGTTGATCCAGCCGGAGGGCACGACCTCGGCTTGCAGCGGTGGCAGAACCACGTGACCGCCACCGAATACCAGTGATCCGGAGCGGTAGAAGGCATCCGTCATGGCTACGGTTTGATTGGGCAGCAACTGGGTCAAGAGCGGCAGACCCGCCAGCAATATGAAAAACAGTGACAGCCAGATCGCTCCCGCCCGATGGCTGATGGTGATCGGGAGCGGATCGTGCCCGTCACGCGGCTTGGGGTTGAACAGCACAAGACCGGCAACACCGGCGGCGACAATCACGCTGACCTGGCCCCAGGCGGACGGTTCAAGCAAGGCGATGCAGGCCGCAATGGGCCCGCCGAAGGAGGTCAGCCCCAGGCGCAGGAAGACCAGAAACACCGACCAGGCGCCGCGGTGTTCGCCCTTGGGGTTGGCCATGGAGTCGCTTCCCTGTTCAAACAACAATGGATCGAGATATTAATCTGCCGAAGACGCTTTAACTTATATGCGAAAAACCATATATTCGGAAAATCGTATATGAAATGAGATTTCAAGATGACCAGCAGCGTCCTTGAGAGCGCCATCACTGACCCTCTGACACCGATCACTGTTTTCAAATGCCTGGCTGACGACACTCGGGTGCGCACGATGTTGCTCATCACTCGCGAAGGAGAACTGTGTGTCTGCGAGTTGACCTGTGCGTTGAACGAGAGTCAGCCAAAAATCTCCAGACACCTCGCACAACTGCGAACGTGTGGCCTGTTGGCGGATCGTCGGCAAGGCCAATGGGTCTATTACCGACTGCACCCCAATCTGCCGGATTGGGTTCATCAAGTGCTGACCACGGCGCTCGAAAGCAACCAGCATTGGTTAAGTCCTGATGCCAAGCGCCTTGACGAGATGGGCGACCGTCCTGAACGGGCACTCGCCTGCTGTTAAAACTGGAACCTTTGATTTCGCCTTGGACCACATGAACGCCGCTGCACAGGACAACGACCATGTTTGATGACCATCTCCCCCAACTCGAAACCGAACTGATTGATCTTCCATCGACAGACAGGCTCGGTATCGAAAAGACCTCCCTCCATAAACCACGTATTTTGCTGCTGTATGGATCGACCCGCGAGCGCTCTTTCAGCCGTCTGCTGGTCGAGGAGGCCGCTCGACTGCTGGAGCATTTCGGTGCCGAGGCGCGGATTTTCAATCCGTCGGGTTTACCGCTACCAGATGATGCTCCTGACGATCATCCACGCGTGAAGGAACTGCGTGACTTAGTGTTGTGGTCCGAGGGTCAGGTCTGGTGTTCTCCAGAGCGTCATGGCGCCATGAGCTCAGTGTTCAAAGCGCAGATCGATTGGGTGCCCCTGGCCATGGGCGCCGTCCGCCCGACCCAGGGCAAAACCCTCGCCGTCATGCAGGTGTGTGGTGGTTCGCAGTCGTTCAACGTGGTCAATCAACTGCGAGTGCTGGGACGCTGGATGCGCATGTTCACCATCCCCAACCAATCCTCCGTGCCGAAGGCCTATATGGAATTCGACGATAACGGCCGGATGAAGCCTTCTGCGTTCTACGACCGTGTCGTTGATGTGATGGAGGAGTTGGTGAAATTCACGCTGCTGCTTCGCGACCGTCAGGACTATCTGGTCGACCGTTATTCCGAGCGCAAGGAATCGGCGCAAGAACTCATGAAACGTGTCAACCAGCGCTCCATCTGAAGATTTTTCATCTTGTCACAACACCCCTGTTCCGACACAGAGCACAACAACATGACTATCAAAATTGGCATCAATGGTTTCGGTCGGATCGGTCGCCTCGCGCTGCGAGCGGCCTGGAACTGGCCAGAGTTCGAATTCGTGCAGATCAACGATCCGGCCGGCGATGCGGTCACCCATGCGCACCTGATCAACTTCGACTCTGTACACGGTCGTTGGCACAACGAAGCCAGCGCGGAAAACGATCATGTGGTGATTGGCGGCAAGCGCATCAAAGTGACCGCGAACAAGGCGATTGCCGACACTGACTGGTCGGGTTGCGATCTGGTGATCGAGGCCAGCGGCAAGATGAAAACCGTGGCGGTGTTGCAGGCTTATCTGGATCAGGGCGTTAAACGTGTGGTGGTCTGCGCGCCCGTGAAGGAAAAAGGCGCGTTGAACGTCGTCATGGGCGTTAATCACCAACTGTTCAAACCGGCTGAACATCGCATCGTCACTGCGGCTTCGTGCACCACCAACTGCCTGGCGCCCGTGGTGAAGGTCATCCACGAGAAGCTGGGCATTCGCCACGGTTCGATCACCACCATCCACGACCTGACCAACACCCAAAGCATTCTCGATCAGCCGCACAAGGATCTGCGCCGTGCGCGAGCCTCAGGCATGAGCCTGATTCCCACCAGCACCGGTTCGGCCACCGCCATCGCAGAAATCTTCCCTGAGCTGCGCGGGCGCTTGAATGGTCATGCGGTGCGCGTGCCGCTGGCCAACGCTTCGCTGACGGACTGTGTCTTTGAAGTCGAGCGTGCCACCACGGTCGAAGAGGTGAATAAATTTCTCAAGGACGCTTCCGAGCATGAGCTAAAGGACATCCTCGGGTTCGAGGAGCGTCCACTGGTGTCCATCGACTACCGTACCGATCCGCGGTCATCGATCATTGATGCGCTGTCGACCATGGTGGTCAACGGTACCCAGGTCAAACTCTATGCCTGGTACGACAACGAATGGGGCTATGCCAACCGCACCGTCGAGCTGGCCAGAATGGTCGGTGGGGCAGTCTGAGGAGCGGTCATGAAAGCGTTGCCAGCCCTCGCGCCGTCAGTGCGCCAGTACCTGCTCGTCACGGGCAACTACTGGGCCTTCACCCTCACCGACGGCGCCTTGCGCATGTTGGTGGTGCTGCACTTTCACGGGCTGGGCTACAGCCCGCTGCAAATTGCGGCGCTGTTTCTGTTCTACGAATTCTTTGGTGTGATTACCAATCTGCTGGGTGGCTACCTTGGGGCCCGGTTGGGGCTGAACCGGACCATGAACATCGGGCTGGGCATGCAGGTCGCGGCGCTGTTGATGCTGACAGTGCCCTCGGCCTTGCTGACCATCCCCTGGGTGATGGCTGCTCAGGCGTTGTCCGGGATTGCCAAAGACCTGAACAAAATGAGTGCCAAAAGCTCTCTCAAGCTTCTGGTTCCTGAAGGGCAGCAGGGCACGCTTTACCGGTGGGTGGCGATCCTCACTGGGTCGAAGAACGCACTCAAGGGTGTCGGCTTCTTTCTCGGTGGGGCCTTGCTGGCGTTGATCGGTTTCAAGGGGGCGTTGCTGGCCATGGCCGGTGTCCTGGCGCTGATCTGGATCAGCAGCCTGATCCTGTTGAAGAAGGACCTGGGCAAGGCCAAAGCCAAGCCCAGGTTTCGCGACATCCTGTCCAAGAGCCGGGCGATCAATGTCCTTTCTGCGGCACGGATGTTTCTGTTCGGTGCCCGCGATGTCTGGTTCGTGGTGGCCTTGCCGGTGTACCTCAGCAGCGTCTTCGGCTGGGACTTCTGGGAGGTCGGCGGCTTTCTGGCGGCCTGGGTGATTGGCTACGGCATCGTTCAGTCTTTTGCGCCCAACATCACCGGAAAGAAACGTGGGCATGTACCCGATGGCCGTTCGGCATTTCTGTGGGCACTGGCTCTGGCGGGCGTGCCGGCGGCCATTGCCCTTGGGCTGGACAGCGAATCGTCACGGCACATGGTATTGCTGGGTGGGTTGATGATCTTTGGTGCGCTGTTCGCGGTGAATTCGTCGCTGCACAGCTACCTCATCGTGTCCTACGCCAAGGAAGACGGCGTTTCGCTGGATGTGGGTTTTTACTACATGTCGAACGCCTTGGGACGACTGATCGGCACGGTGCTTTCCGGCGGGGTTTATCAGGTCTATGGACTGGGGCCGTGCTTATGGATATCCAGCGCATTCGTGTTGCTTGCAGCGCTGATCTCCATTGCATTGCCCCGTCACACCATGCACTGATCCAGGGTCTGGGCGTTCAGTAGCGGTTGGTCAGGGCAGGGTCATCGTCATCAGGTAATTCCCGGACCGAACCGGCGCACCTGTGGCGTCCACCAACGCGTAACGCTGATCGTAATAGCGACCTTGACCACTGTCGGCGAGCAGCTTGACCGTGACCTGGGCGGAAGCACTGAGCGGGTCGACGTTGCGCACATTGACAACCGTGGCGCGGCCGAGCGCAGGGCAGGTGTTCAGCTTGACGGTCGCCTGAGTACTCAGGCCGGAACTGCAGCTGCGTTCGACGATGGCGCCCTCGAACCGGATCGTGTCTGGGGCCCCGGGCGTGGCCGCCCAACTTGAACCGCTCAGTGTGAAAAAAACGCTGATGGCGACAGGCAGATGCTTGATCTTCATGGCTCACGCTCCTTTGTGATGTAAGGACTACGTCGTCACTCATGGTTGGAACTTGAGGCCTCGGGATGCCCGGCATACTTGCGGGTTTCCTGATGAGCTGAAGTTTTTACCCTTGAGTCACTGGCAAACACTACTCTTTGAAGGCTACAAGTCCCGCGACCACCCGGGTCTTTCCTGGAGTCTAGCCAACAATGGAAGCCAACCGATTCGCAGACATTACCGCGTTTGTCGGAGCCGTGAAGAGCGGAAGCTTTACTGCGGCGGCGGCCTCACTCGGCTTGACCCGATCTGCGGTGGGTAAAAGCATCGTTCGCCTGGAAGTGCGGATGGGCACACGGCTGCTCAATCGCACGACGCGAAAACTGAGCCTGACGGACGAGGGGCAGGTTGCGTATGAACGCTGGCGGCAGATTCTCGAGGACCTTGATGAGGTGGACGCGACCATGGCTTTGCGCCGTGGGCGACCGACCGGCACCTTTAAACTCACGGCCCCGTTGTCCTTTGGTCAGCGTCATGTCCTGCCGATCCTTGATGCTTATTTGAAGCAGTGGCCTGAGTTGCGCGCGGACGTGTGGTTTACCGATCGCTTTGTCGATCTGGTCGAAGAGGGGGTCGATGTCGCCATACGCATTGGTGTGCCCAAAGACGACTCACAATTATTGACCCGCACCGTCGGTTGGCAGCAATTCGCGACCTGTGCCTCGCCGTCTTATCTGGCCCGCTGCGGTGTACCGCAAACGCCCGCTGAACTGGCCGGGCATGACACCATCGCGTTCACCAGTGGCGAGCGGACTGGCGTCTGGCGTTATCAAACACCGGCCGGCCTTCATCTGCACGAACAGCCTGGGCGGCTGAACATCGACAGTTCCGAAGCCATGCGGGAAGCGGCGCTGGCCGGTATCGGCCTGATTCATCTGCCGACCTACATTACCGGCAACGATCTGCGCGAAGGCGCGTTAGTGGAAGTGCTTAAACCCTTCCGTGCACCGCCCGATCCCATAAGAATCGTCTACCCGAGCAAGCGGCACCTGTCCCCACGCGTGCGCACATTCATCGATCTGCTGGTTGAACGTTGGGCACCCGGGGTGCCTTGGGAAACATGATGGCATTGGGGACTCTGCGGCCCCGGTAACGGTCGCCGGCAGCGGTTTATCCAGGCTGTGGATTCAATGAGCATGTCAGTCATCGTTACTCAACGGGACTGCCATCATGACTTCCTTCACACACATTGCGCCGCAAGCCCATCCCGCCATCTCGCCGACCCCTCATCCTTCACTTGAGCGTCACCCTGGTTTTCAGCGGCTGTTTCAACCGCAGGCGCTCACTGTCGGGTTGATCTTGCCCCTCGAAACCCATGCCGGCCGACCCGCCCCGACCATGCATGGTCACGTGGAAATGGCACAGCGCGCCGAAGCGCTGGGCTTTGGCGCGCTGTGGATGCGGGACATTCCTTTCTATGATCCAGGTTATGGCGATGTGGCGCAGATCTTCGAGCCACTGGTTTATATCGGGTACCTGGCCGCCGCCACTCGCAGCATCGTCCTGGGAACCACGGGCATCGTACTGCCTACCCGCGAGCCGATGTACCTGGCCAAACAGGCGACGTCCCTGGATCAACTCAGCGAAGGCCGGCTGGTACTCGGGCTGTCCTCGGGGGATCGATACAGTGACTACCCGATGCTGGGCATTGATTATGAGAGTCGTGGCGATCGCTACCGTGATGCCTTTTCCGTGTTTCGCACCCTGATCGAGCAGAGCTTTCCGCGGTTCCGGTCCGAGCGCTTCGGCGGTTCCCCCGCAGCCCTGGATCTGGTGCCGAAAGCGCCGTACGGGCGCGTTCCCTCGATTGCTGTCGGTCAGGCCCAGCAGAGTATCGAATGGTTGGCGCAACACCTTGATGGCTATCTGGCCGGCGTGCAGAGCCCGGAGCGGTTGGCGTCATTGAGTGAGAGCTGGCACGGTCTGGTGAAAGTGGCTGAGGGCCGGAACGCCTTCAAACCGTTGGGGCTGGGCGGGTATCTCGACCTCAGCGACAACCCGAACCAGCCATTCCAGCGCATCCAGGGTGGCTTCCGGGCGGGGCGCAACGGTCTGCGCGATTACCTGGAGCAAGCGCAAGCCGCCGGTGTCTCGCATATTGCGCTCAACCCCAAGGTCAGCCGTCAACCCTATGGCGAAATCCTCGAAGAACTCGGCGAATACGTCCTGCCGCACTTCCCGTCACATGCTTGAAATCGCGGATGGCTGCCTGCAAACAGCCAATCAACCTGCCTGCAGCGGTTCTTGCCTGGCCAGGGTCCGATCGACCAGTCGCATGCTGTCGCGTCCGCTCCGCTTGGATTCGTACAGTGCCGCGTCGCCTTGCTCGATCAAGGCCGCGAGGCTGGCGGGCGGCGAGGATTCACGAATGCTGCGCCACTCGATCGCCAGGTACAGCGCCGCGGCGGCTGCGAGGGCGGTGGAGATTGCCAGCATTGTGGGTGGGTCGAGCGCCATGTCTTTACTGCCTGTCTGATTCTGGGTGAAAAGGCAGGATTGTAGCGTTTGGGCCGGTTTTTCGCAGACTGCGTAGTCGGGCTGCCCCAAACCCCAGGTTTTCGCTGAAAGGACAATACATCCGCCGGAAAACCCGGATAATGGCGGCCAATTTGTTAGCTCGCTATTCTGGTAATCCCGCATGGAAATCAAGGTCAACTTTCTCGACAACCTTCGACTTGAAGCCAAGTTCGATGACTTCACCGTGGTGGCCGATCAACCAATCCGCTATAAGGGCGATGGTTCGGCACCGGGTCCATTCGACTACTTTCTGGCTTCGTCGGCCTTGTGTGCGGCGTACTTTGTGAAGTTGTACTGCGAAACCCGCAACATCCCCACGGATAATATCCGCCTGTCGCAGAACAACATTGTTGATCCGGAAAACCGCTACAACCAGATTTTCAAGATTCAGGTCGAGTTGCCGGCGGATATCTCGGACAAGGATCGCCAGGGCATTTTGCGCTCCATCGACCGTTGTACGGTGAAGAAGGTGGTGCAAGCCGGGCCTGAGTTTGTGATCGAGGAAGTGGAAAATCTCGATGCCGATGCCCAGGCGCTGCTGATGCCCCATTCGGTATCGGAGGCGGGCACTTACATTGTGGGCAAGGATCTGCCGCTGGAGCAGACCATCGCCAATATGTCGGGCATTCTGGCCGGCCTGGGTATGAAGATCGAAATCGCTTCGTGGCGCAATATCGTGCCCAATGTCTGGTCGCTGCATATCCGCGATGCACACTCGCCGATGTGTTTCACCAACGGCAAGGGCGCGACCAAGGAAGCCGCGTTGGCGTCGGCGCTGGGCGAGTTTATCGAGCGACTCAACTGCAACTTTTTCTACAACGATCAGTTCTGGGGCGAAGAGATCGCCAATGCACCGTTCGTGCATTACCCGGACGAGCGTTGGTTCCAGCCCGGCCGTAAGGATGAATTGCCGGCTGAAATTCTCGACGCGTATTGCCTCAAGATCTACAACCGCGATGGCGAGTTGCGTGGCTCGCATCTGTTCGATACCAACTCGGGCAATGAAGAGCGCGGCATCGTTTCGCTGCCGTTCGTACGCCAGTCGGATGGCGAGGTGGTGTACTTCCCGTCCAACCTGATCGAAAACCTGTACCTCAGTAATGGTATGAGCGCCGGCAACACCCTGGCCGAAGCCCAGGTGCAATGCCTGTCGGAAATCTTCGAGCGCGCGGTAAAACGCGAAATCATCGAAGGTGAATTCGCACTGCCGGATGTGCCGCAGGAAGTGCTGGCGAAGTACCCGGGGATTCTGGCCGGTATTCAGGCACTGGAAGCACAGGGCTTTCCGGTGCTAGTGAAGGATGCGTCCCTGGGCGGTGAGTTCCCGGTGATGTGCGTCACCTTGATGAACCCGCGTACCGGCGGCGTGTTTGCCTCGTTCGGCGCGCACCCAAGCCTTGAAGTGGCGCTGGAACGCAGCCTGACGGAACTGCTTCAAGGCCGCAGTTTCGAAGGCCTCAATGATTTGCCTCAGCCTACCTTCGAAGGCCATGCGGTCACCGAGCCGAATAACTTCGTCGAGCACTTTATCGACTCCAGCGGTGTGGTGTCGTGGCGCTTCTTCAGCTCCAAGTCGGATTACGAATTTGTGGAGTGGGACTTCTCGGGGCAGGGTGAAAATTCCAACGCCGAGGAAGCCGCGACCTTGTTCGGCATTCTCGAAAACATGGGCAAGGAAGTGTACATGGCGGTGTACGAGCATATCGGCGCAACCGCCTGCCGCATCCTGGTGCCGGACTATTCCGAGATTTATCCGATCGACGATCTGATCTGGGATAACACCAACAAAGCGTTGTTCTTCCGTGCCGATATCCTGAATCTGCACAGTCTGGATGAGACCGGACTCAAGTCCCTGGTCGAGCGTCTGGTGGAAAGCGAGCTGGATGATTACACCGACATCACCACCTTGATCGGCATCGAATTCGACGACAACACCGCCTGGGGTCAGCTGACGATCCTGGAGCTGAAGCTGCTGATCTGGCTCGCCTTGCAGCAATACGAAGAGGCGAAAGAGGCGGTGGAGATGTTCCTGCAGTACAACGACAACACGGTCGAGCGCGGGCTGTTTTACCAGGCCGTGAATGGGGTGTTGGAGATGGAGCTGGACGAGGATCTGGAACTGGCGGACTACGAAGCCAATTTCCGCCGCATGTTTGGCAACGAACGTATGGATGCCGCGATCGGTTCGGTGAACGGCAGCGTGCGTTTCTTCGGCTTGACGCCGACAAGCATGAAACTGGAGGGGCTCGACAGGCACCTGCGCCTGATCGACAGCTATAAAAAACTGCACATGGCACGGGCCAATGTGGCGGCTTTATCCCGTTGAAATAGCGCCAACAAAAAAGCACCTCAGGTGCTTTTTTTGTTTTTGGCGGCTTTCAGGACGGCCAACCGTTGATCACCGACCTCAAAAACTGCTTCGCCAACTCAGGTTTGTCCACCGCCCGGGCGATGAGCATGGCGCCGGCGATCGAGGCGATGACCTGCTGCGCCTGCTGAAGTTTTTCTTCCTGAGTTTCGCCTCCAACCAAAGGCATCAGGATTTCAATAAAGTGCTCGATGCCTTGGGTGAATGACTGGCTGACGGTGCCGCCGGTGCGCGCCACATCGGCCGCCAGCGCGGGGATCGCGCAGCCTTCTGTCCAGTTGTCCAGGTGTTTCTGGGTCAGATAACCCTTCACCAGTTCCGGAATCGATTTGGCATTCTGCCAATTGCGGATGTTGGTCTCGAACGTCCGGGTCACGGCCTCCGATGCCAGCTGTTCCTTACCGCCGGGAAATTGCCCGTAGAACCCGCCGTGGGTCAGCCCGACCGAGCGTGAGAGCTCGCCGATGCCGATGCCGTCGATGCCTTTTTCGCGGTACAGACGGGACGCTGCGGTCAGGATGGCTTCTTTGTTCGCCGCGGCCTTGTCTTTCGTGACTTTCATCAGCTGCTCCCGGGGCCAGGTGGGCCTTGCGTTGTGCAAGTCGTCGCCAAGAGGCTTGTATTGATTATGGTCGTAATATATCGTCTGCGCAAATACTAGGTGGACACGTTATGAAACGTCATGATCTGCGCAGTATCGACCTGAATCTACTGGTGGTGTTCGAAGCCCTCATCCAGGAGCGCAACGTCACCCGGGCGGCATCAAGGCTCTCGATGGGCCAACCGGCGGTCAGCGGGGCGCTGAGGCGTTTGCGGGCCTTGTTCAACGACCCTTTGTTCAAGCGCATGGGCCGGGAAATGCGGCCCACGCCCCGCGCCATTTCGGTCGCGCAGACGCTGGGCCCGGCATTGGATTGCGTGTGCAGTGCAATCACCAATACCAAGGCTTGAGCAGGGCGATTGCCTTTTTTTGCCCTTATACATGACGTTCATCATTAATACTGATACCCAAGTTCACTTTGTTCGATTCGTCGACGCCTCGCGCGAGGCCGAGACTCCGAAAATCCCTTAACCGTCTGGCGGACACCCCCATGGAACAGTCACTCAAAGCTTTTCGTTATCCGTTTGCCGCATTGGCGCTCACCATGCTCACCGCGTGCGACCGCGCGCCTGTCGCCGCCAATGCACCGGGGGCACCCCATGTCACGGTCGCCAAGGTTATCGAACAGCCCATCACCGAGTGGGATGAAGTCACCGCCCGACTGGAAGCGCCGGAAACGGTCGAGGTCCGGCCACGGGTATCGGGGCAGATCGTGCAGGTCGCCTTTACCGATGGCGCGTTGGTGAAGAAGGGCGACTTGTTGTTTCAGATTGATCCACGGCCGTTCGAACACGAAGTGCATCGTTTCGAAGCCCAGTTGCAACAAGCCCGGGCCACGCTGGTGCGCACCGCCAATGAAGCGCAGCGCGGTCAGCGCCTGCTGGGCAGTAATGCGATTTCCGCCGAACTGGCCGACACCCGCACCACCACCGCGCAAGAGGCCAAGGCCGGCGTCGATGCCATCCAGGCCCAGCTCGATCTGGCACGGCTGAACCTGAGCTTTACCCGTGTCACCGCGCCGATCACCGGCCGCGTCAGCCGCGCCGAAATCACTGCCGGCAACATCGTCACCGCCGACACCACACCGCTGACCAGCGTGGTCTCCACCGACAAGGTCTACGCCTATTTCGATGCGGATGAGCGCCTGTTCCTCAAGTACGGCCAGCTCTCTCGCCAGGGCCAGCGCGGCCAGACCACGCCGGTGTACATGGGCCTGTCGAACGAGGAGGGCAACAGTCACCTGGGGCAGATGAACTTCGTCGACAACCGGGTCAACCCCAAGACCGGCACCATCCGTGGCCGCGCGGTGTTCGACAACGCCGATGGCCAATACACCCCGGGCCTGTATGCCCGCTTGAAACTGGTGGGCAGCGCGGCTTACTCGGGCCTGCTGATCAAGGACGAAGCGGTGGGCACGGACCTGGGCAAGAAGTTCGTGCTGGTGGTCGATCAGGACAACAAGACCCTGTACCGCAACGTTGAACTGGGGCCGAAACTCGAAGGCTTGCGCATCGTGCGCAGCGGCCTGAACAAGGAAGACCGCATCGTCATCAACGGCCTGCAGCGGGTGCGTCCGGGCGCCGTGGTCGCCCCGCAAGACGCGCCGATGGCCGACCCGGAAACCGTCGCGGCCCTGACCCGTCAGCGCCAGGCCGTCGAAGCGGGCAATCAACCAGCAAGCCCATCTCCCGTATCCGGTAAATCACCTGCCCTGGTGAAGACGGATGCGGCTGTGACACCTCGCGGATAAGGGCCCACCGACATGAAATTTTCCCAGTTCTTTATCACCCGGCCGATCTTCGCCGCGGTGCTGTCGCTGCTGATCCTGATCGCCGGCGCCATCTCCCTGTTCCAGTTGCCGATCAGCGAATACCCCGAAGTGGTACCGCCGACCGTGGTGGTGCAAGCCAACTATCCGGGGGCCAACCCCAAGGTCATCGGTGAAACCGTGGCCGCGCCGCTGGAGCAGGCCATCACCGGTGTCGAAAACATGCTGTACATGTCTTCGCAATCGACAGCGGATGGTCGTTTGACCCTCACCGTGACCTTCGCCCTGGGCACCGATCTGGATAACGCCCAGGTCCAGGTGCAAAACCGCGTGACCCGCACCGAGCCCAAGTTGCCGGAAGAAGTGACGCGCATCGGCATCATCGTCGACAAGGCATCGCCGGAATTGACCCTGCTGGTGCACCTGGTTTCGCCGGACAAGCGCTACGACATGCTCTACCTGTCGAACTACGCGATCCTCAACGTCAAGGATGAGCTGGCGCGTCTGGAAGGTATCGGGACCGTGAAGATGTTCGGTATCGGCGACTACTCGCTGCGTATCTGGCTGGACCCGGACAAAACCGCCTCGCGCAATCTCACCGCCACCGACGTGGTCAACGCGGTGCGCGAACAGAATCGTCAGGTCGCCGCCGGGCAACTGGGTTCGCCCCCTGCGCCGAATGCCACCAGCTTCCAGATGTCGATCAACTCCCAGGGGCGGCTGGTCACTGAAGAAGAGTTTGAGAACGTGATCATCCGCAGTGGCCCGGACGGCGAAATCACTCGCTTGAAGGACATTGCCCGGATCGAACTGGGTTCCAACCAGTACGCCTTGCGCGCCATGCTCAACAACCAGGAAGCGGTGGCGATGCCGATCTTCCAGCGGCCGGGTGCCAATGCCATCGACGTCTCCGACCAGGTGCGGGCGAAGATGGCTGAGCTGAAGAAAAACTTCCCGGAAGGCATGGACTACGAGATCGTCTACGACCCGACCATCTTCGTGCGCAGCTCGATTGAAGCGGTGGTGCACACACTGTTCGAAGCTCTGATCCTCGTAGTGCTGGTGGTAATCCTGTTCCTGCAAACCTGGCGCGCCTCGATCATTCCGTTGGTGGCGGTGCCGGTGTCGCTGATCGGTACCTTTGCCGTGATGCACCTGCTGGGTTTCTCGCTCAACGCGCTGTCATTGTTCGGCCTGGTACTGGCCATCGGCATCGTGGTCGACGATGCGATCGTGGTGGTGGAGAACGTCGAACGAAACATCGAATCCGGGTTGGGACCGGTCGAGGCCACCAAGAAAGCCATGGGCGAGGTGACGGGGCCGATCATCGCCACCGCGCTGGTGCTGTGCGCGGTGTTCGTACCGGCGGCGTTCATTTCCGGGCTCACCGGTCAGTTCTACAAGCAGTTCGCCCTGACCATCGCCATCTCGACGGTGATCTCGGCCTTCAACTCGCTGACCCTGTCGCCGGCACTGGCGGCGGTGTTGCTCAAGGGCCATGGCGCGCCGAAAGACCGCTTCTCCAAAGTGCTGGACCGGATGCTCGGCGGCTGGTTGTTCAGGCCTTTCAACCGTGCCTTCGAAAAAGCCAGCCATGGCTACGTGGTGGGCGTGGGCAAGATCGTGCGCGGCAGCAGCGTCGCCTTGCTGATCTATGCCGGCCTGATCGCCCTGACCTACATGGGCTTCAGCACCACACCGACCGGTTTTGTGCCGACCCAGGACAAGAAGTACCTGGTGACCTTCGCGCAACTGCCGGATGCGGCGAGCCTGGATCGCACTGAGTCGGTGATCCGGCGCATGAGCACCATCGCCATGAACGAACCGGGCTTTGACAGCGCCGTGGCGTTCCCGGGGCTGTCGATCAACGGCTTCACCAACAGCCCGAATGCCGGCATCGCGTTCATCGGTCTGCGTCCGTTCGATGAGCGCAAGGACCCGAGCCTGTCCGCCGGGGCGATTTCCGCCTCGCTCAATGCCAAATTCGGCGAGATCCAGGACGCCTACACGGCGGTGTTCCCGCCACCGCCGGTCCAGGGCCTGGGCACCATCGGCGGCTTCCGCCTGCAGATCGAGGACCGTGGCAACCTGGGCTACGACGAGCTGTACAAAGAGACCATGAACATCATTACCAAGAGCCGCAATGTGCCGGAGCTGGCCAGGGTGTTCACCAGCTACACCGTCAACGTGCCGCAAGTCGAAGCCGCCATTGACCGGGAAAAAGCCAAGACCCACGGCGTGAAAATCAACGACATCTTCGACACCTTGCAGGTGTACCTGGGCTCGCTGTATGCCAATGACTTCAACCGTTTTGGCCGGACCTACCAGGTCAACGTGCAGGCCGAGCAACAGTTCCGCCAGGAGCCGGAGCAGATTGGCCAGTTGAAGGTGCGCAACGATCGCGGCGAGATGATCCCACTGGCGACCTTCGTCAAGGTCACTCCGACCTCGGGTCCCGACCGGGTCTCGCACTACAACGGTTTCCTCACCGCTGAAATCAACGGCAGCGCGGCGCCCGGCTACAGCTCCGGCCAGGCCCAGGCGGCCATCGAAAAACTGCTGAAAGAGGAACTGCCCAACGGCATGACCTACGAGTGGACCGACCTGACCTACCAGCAGATTTTGTCCGGCAACACCGCACTGCTGGTATTCCCGCTCTGCGTGCTGCTGGCCTTCCTGGTCCTGGCGGCGTTGTACGAAAGCTGGAGCCTGCCGCTGGCGGTGATCCTGATCGTCCCCATGACCCTGCTTTCAGCGATTGCCGGGGTGATCATTTCCCAAGGCGACAACAACATCTTCACCCAGATCGGTCTGATCGTGCTGGTGGGCCTGGCGTGCAAGAACGCGATCCTGATCGTCGAGTTCGCCAAGGACAGACAGGACCAGGGCCTGTCGCCGCTGGACGCCGTACTGGACGCTTGCCGCATGCGTCTGCGGCCGATCCTGATGACCTCGTTCGCTTTCATCATGGGCGTGATCCCGCTGGTGACTTCCACCGGTGCCGGTTCGGAAATGCGTCGGGCCATGGGTGTGGCGGTGTTCTCCGGCATGCTCGGCGTGACTTTCTTCGGCCTGCTGCTGACACCGGTGTTCTTCGTCCTGATTCGCCGCTACATCGAACGCAAGAAAGCTAAAAAGCAAGCCCACGCGCTGAACCTGGAGGTGCAACCATGAATGCTCTAAAGCTTTTTCTGCCCAGCCTCCTGGTGACCGCGCTGGCCGCCTGCACGGTGGGGCCGGACTACAAGACCCCTGATACTCCGCCGGCCAACAGCGTTTATGCCAAAGCCGCCAACTACGATCAGTCGCGATTCGAAACGGTGTGGTGGCAACAGTTCGACGACCCCACGCTGAACCAGTTGGTGAGCAAATCCCTGGAAGGCAACCGAGACCTGCGCGTGGCCTTTGCCCGCTGGAAAGCGGCCCGGGCGATTCGCGACGACATCAGCAACGACAACCTGCCGGTGGTCACCAGTCGTGTCAGCAGCCTGCAAGGTAAATCACAGGTACCGGGCCAGACCGAAAGCCGGGTGAACACCGAGCGCTACGATCTGGGCCTGGACATGGCCTGGGAAGTCGACCTGTTCGGACGCATCCAGCGGGCGCTTGAGTCGAGCGATGCCCGGGAAGACGCGGCAGCGGCGGACCTGAATCAACTGCGGGTGACCATGATTGCCGAACTGGTCGATGCTTACGGGCAACTGCGCGGTGCGCAACTGCGGGAAAAAATCGCCCTGGCCAACCTGAAGAATCAGAACGACTCACGCAGCGTCACGGTCAGCCTGCGCGATGCTGGCGTCGGTAATGAACTCGATGTGGTACGCGCCGACGCACGCCTGGCCGCCGTCGAAGCCAGCGTGCCGCAACTGCAAGCGGAACAGGTGCGGCAGAAAAACCGCATCGCGACCTTGCTCGGTGAGCGTCCGGACCAGTTGAGCGTGTCCTTGAGCCCGAAAGATTTGCCAGCCATCGCCAAGTCACTGCCCATCGGCGATCCCGCCGAACTGCTGCGCCGCCGCCCCGATGTACTGGCGGCCGAACGCCGGCTCGCCGCCGCGACAGCGGACGTCGGCGTGGCCACCGCCGACCTGTTCCCTCGGGTCAGCTTGAGCGGCTTCCTCGGCTTCACCGCCGGGCGCGGTTCACAAATCGGCTCCGCCGCCGCCAGAGCCTGGAGCCTGGGCCCGAGCATTACCTGGGCCGCCTTCGATCTGGGCAGCGTGCGAGCACGCATTCGCGGCGCGGACGCCGACGCCGAAGGCGCCTTGGCCACCTATGAACAGCAAGTGCTGCTGGCGCTGGAGGAATCGGAAAACGCGTTCAGTGACTACGGAAAACGCCAGCAGCGCTTGCTGTCGTTGATCAAACAAAGCGAGTCGAGCAGGGCGGCGGCGGATCTGGCGGGGATCCAGTACAAGGAAGGCTCCGTCGACTATCTGGTATTGCTCGATGCCGAGCGCGAACGCTTGAACGCCGAGGATGCACAGGCGCAGGGTGAAATCGACCAGTACCGCGGCATCGTCGCGATCTACAAAGCGTTGGGAGGAGGGTGGGATAGCGGTGGCAACAAGGTCGTGGCCATCAAATGATGTCGAGTGGGCTGGATCAGGCTGACCCACCATAGAGTCGCCGTTACGCAGAGCTTTTGTGGCGAGGGAGCTTGCTCCCGCTGGACTGCGCAGCAGGGCTATTTTTGAGCTCGCTGCGCGGCCCACATCGCCAGACAAAGGTTCACGCATCAGGATTGAACCGTGACCCTCAAAGCAAGAAATCAAATCAGGAAAAGAGTCAATCACGGCAAATCGGATGATGCCGTCCTAACGCTTGCTAAAGGCCAACCGAGCCGCGAACAGAACAAATACCAGGCCTGTCGTGCGATCCATCCACTTGATCACTTTCCCGCGCCGCAGAACGCTGGCAAGTGGTTGAGTGGCGCCAATCAACGTCGTAGACCACATCAGGCCGAGTACCACGTGAATACTGACCAGGCCAAATGTCCAGGCAATCAGGTTGTGTCCCTGGGGGATGAACTGCGGTAGAAAGGAAACGTAGAAAATCCCGATCTTGGGATTGAGGACGTTCCCCATCATGCCCTTCAAGAACCAGTTTGCCTTTGGCGTTCCATCTGCCTCAAGGGGCGACAATGAGCTGCGTGGACGCAGCAGCATGTTCAATCCGAGCCATGCCAGGTAAGCGGCGCCGCAGTACTTCAACAGGCTGTACGCTAACTCCGATACCGCAATCAAGGCACCCAGGCCAAACGCGACCGCAGCCCCCCACAATAGGCAGCCGGCATTGATACCCAGTGCGGCGCGGAACGCCTGTTGCTTGCCTTCTACCGTTGCCGTTCTCAATACCAAAGCGGTATCAAGCCCGGGTGTGAGCGTCAGCAGAGTGGCGGCGAGGGTAAAGGCGAGGAGGTTGTCAGCAATGGACATCGGCGTATGCCTTTCAGGTAATGACGCGCGAACGTTAGCACATGGCCAGATCGCCGTTTCACTGAGGGCTGCAACAGAGAGAATTATCCCTGCTTCGTAGAGAAAATCGCTGGCATTTGAAGATGCAGGTAGATGGCCAAAAACCTCAGACCAAAGGTGAAAATCAAAGCGATCCATCCGGCGACCCAGATCGACGGGAACAGGTCACGTAGCGCAACGTAGAGGGTGCATCCCAACAAGATCGGCGTGGCGTAGATCTCACGCGACATCAACAGCGAAACTCTTCCAGCCAGGACATCGCGTGCTATACCGCCTCCAATGCTGGTGAGTACTCCCATCATCACCGCCAAAGGCGCGGATTGGTGCAATGCCAGTACTTTCTCCGTAGCCGCCAGCCCAAACAACGCAGCGGCCAGACCATCGAGATAGAGCAGCAGGCGGTAACGTTTTTGCAAGCGTTGGGTCAGGAAAAACGCCAGCAGCGCGGCAACCAACGCAGCCCAGATGTAGTTGAAGTCGGCAATCCAAAAGATCGGCAGATCCAACAACAGATCTCGCAGGGTGCCGCCACCGATAGCGGTGATGATGCCAAGCACCACAGCCCCGAACAAATCAACATCGGCTTTTTGAATAGCCAGTACACCGGTTATCGAGAACACGGCAATGCCTAGCATTTCCTGAAAATAAAGCATGCTGTCTTCCTGCCTCGGATTACCTGTCGCCCAACTCTGTTGTGACAGTAGCCCAAGATGGAGAAATCGCTTTTCGGGAATCTGGTGACCTCTGCACGATTCAACCCGATGGCTTTTACTACCATTTGCACTTCGGGACTACGCTGAATCGACGCAGGTCGCCCATTTATTCCGGCCCGCTGTGCACTACATCCATCCCTGGAGCGCCCAATGCTGCCTATCACCACGCGCCTGGTGGCGCTGTCTGTTCTTTGCCTGGCACTTGAAGTGCCAGCCCAGGCCAGCGGCTGTCCGGCTGGCGAGAGAGAGGTGTGCCTGGATAGCTGCATTTGCCTGCCAGACCTGGGACCGCTGCTCGGCACCGTGCCTGATGGCATTTACCAGATCGCGGCGCCTGCCCTGGCGTTGTGGCTGACCCAGGCGCGTGCCGAAGCCGCCGCCGTCGGCCTGCAACCCATTCCACCGCATATCCGGGAGCAACTGTTGCATTGGTACGCCCCCAGCGTCCTCGATGCCGCGCACTATAAAGTCAGCGACAACGGCCAATTCACCGCAGCCACCGCCATGCTGCAAAACCCCGATGTCGGTGCCGTGACGCTGATCGACATTATCCTGTTCCGGGACGCTCAAAGCGCAGAACAGGACATCGCGCTCTGGGCTCACGAACTCAAGCATGTGCAGCAGTTTCAGGAGTGGGGGGTAGAAGGATTTGCCCAGCGCTACACACAGGATTTCGACGCTGTGGAGGCGCCGGCCTATGCCATACAGGCTGAGGTCAGACGGGCGGTGCGGGACAGGACTTACTGAAAGGATCAGCTCTCAGTGGGAATGGTCGAGTCGGGACTGGCTTCAGCCGCCAGTTTCAATCGGTCGGCTTTGCTGATGTATTTAGGCTTGTTCTTCGGTGCCAATTTGGCACTGGCCTTTTTAGCGTGCGCCTTTAATAGCTGCTTTATTTTCTTTTGACGATTCATGATTTCCTGCCCGGCTTGTACATGCTTGAATGTTTCGGATTGCATCATAAACCAGATCCCCGTCCGCTTCTTTCGGCTTTCACGCGTGGGATAACACCGGCTATTCGCCTCGTCTCGTCGAACGCTCATACCTTTTGTTGGGAATGATCACCCTAAAGCGCAAGCGCGCTATACCCCCGTATGGTATCGGCGGCAGTGCCTCGCGACGCAGACTGGATCCCAACGCGATTCGTCGCTTCGCACAGAGGGAGCGGCTTTCGCATCAGGTTTTGACCCAGGCAATCGGAGAGCGGCGCCTTATGCAAGAAGCGGCGGTGAGCGGCGAGCTGTTTGTCGCCACGCACTTGCCATTTCCCTCGGTCGGTCGGGTGAAAGTCGACGGTGAGGCCTTTCGCTGGGTAGCGGTCTTCTGGGACGACTGAACGCTTGATGGTTTGCGCCTCTGTCCAGACCCGCCCGCTCGGGCAAAACTCAAAGCCAATATCGGCTGATCGCCCCATGCACACCCTGAACCGGATCCCGCTCGGGAAACGGCAGTTCGAGAATACTCGCCAGTTGTTCCTGAGTCGGCGCATCGCGACAGATGTCGGCGTGCTGGCCCGGCGGGTATGCACCCACCACCAGAAAGTCATCGCTGGACTCTGTATTGCAGTGAGCGATGCCCGCAGGTAACAGCAAGACATCGCCGGCGCTGACTTCCAACACCCGACCCTGCGGGCCCCCCAGCATCAGGCGCGCGAAGCCGCTGGCAATACCCAGCACTTCATGGCCCTGGGTGTGATAGTGGTGGTAGTCGTGAACGCCATACCGCCATTGCGGCGGCCAGCCATTAGCGCTGAAGATATTTTCGAACACAGCCGCCGGGTCACTTTGTTGAACGGCAATGGCCTTGATGTAAATGAGTACCGGCAAGCGAGGGTTGTTGGGCACCCAGTCATTGCGGTCGAGCAGCAAGGTTTGTACGGGAGCATCCACAGCCTGCGACCTAACCATCAGAAGTCCTCCCCCTATTGGGCATAGCCTTGACATCAGCTTTTTGAAAGCGCCACTAACGACTGGGACATTCGATATTCCTCGGTTGTTCATGAAAATCTCGCGAGTTTTTTGGGTGGCCAATAGTGGCTAAATGCTCTGTGGGCACGGGAGGCCCCGTGGCTCTGGTCGCATAAATTTGAAATGCACGGCGATGCTCGACAGAATCACGCCCTTATCCGACCAAAGGTGCCGGACGTTCGTGGTGAAAAGGGGCTGCAGTTGAACCAACAGACATTGTCCATGCGCCTGGAACGCGTGGCGGCGCATGTACCGGCAGGTTCGCGCCTGGCCGATATCGGCTCGGATCATGGCTACCTGCCGGTGGCGTTGATGCGCCGTGGCGTCATTGAGGTGGCGGTGGCCGGCGAGGTGGCATTAACCCCGTTTCACGCGGCTGAACGCACTGTGTGCGAGAACGGTCTGGACCAGCGGATCACCGTGCGCCTGGCCAATGGCCTGGCGGCCATCGAGCCGGGAGACGGGATCACGGCGATCAGCCTCTGCGGCATGGGCGGCGAGACGATCCGCGACATCCTCGACAGCGGCAAGGCACGCCTGAGTGGTCACGAGCGCCTGATTCTGCAGCCAAACGGCGGCGAGCAGCCACTGCGCCAATGGCTGATGGAAAATGACTACCGAATCCTCTGCGAGGACGTGCTGCGCGAAGACCGCTTCGACTACGAAATCATCGTCGCCGAGCGCGATGGGCCGGTGATCTACACCGACAAGGAGCTGTACTTTGGCCCGCTGCAGATGCAGGCCCGCAGCCCGGCGTTCCTGCTCAAGTGGCAGCGCAGGCTGCGTCAGAAACAGAAGACCCTGACCAGCTTCGCCAAGGCACGGCAGGCCGTTCCCGAAGAGAAGGTACAGGACGTTGCCCGCCAGGCCCGGTGGATTACCGAGCTGCTGGCGTGAACCCGGTCCGTTTTGCCATTCACAATTTGTAGCCGATCTGCCGCAGCAGGTTCTTGCGCCACAGGATGTCTTCGTCGCCTTCAATGTCTTTGGCACAGAAGCCATCCACGACGCCCAGGATGGCTCGCCCTTGTTCCGTCTCGGCCAGAATCACTTCAGTTGGATTGGCTGTGGCACAAAAAATACGGCATACCTCTGGAACCGCTTTGACGGTGTTCAGCACGTTCAGCGGATAAAAGCCGTCGCCCAGGAAAATGATGAAACTATGACCGGCGGCGATGGCCTGCGCATTCTTCTGTGCCAGCTCAATCATTGAGGTATCAGTGCCGGACCATCGCACCAGGCATTTGCCGGAAGCTTCACAGAACGCCACGCCAAACTGGATACCTGGCACCGCATTGACCAGCGCTTCATGGATGTCCTCGACGGATTTGATGAAATGCGTCTGACCAAAAATGAAGTTCGTCACTTCCGGCTTATCGATTTTCAACGTGATGAGTTGCATTTCAAACACCTCCGTTCACGATGTGGCTGCCAGCGTCTGGTAACAGATCAAGCATAGCTACTCATGCCCCGCACAACAGAGCAGCAACCACCCGGCACGCTCAGGTTATTCCCCTGCGCTCTATCAACTGTGAGAAAACATACTAGCGGAAGGCGTTGATTATCGTCGGCCAGCCACTAGCCTCGATCGCAAGCATTGGACGAATAAGTTGCGGGAAATCCGGCTCTGAATAATCGGCGCACTACGCCATGATGACAGGAGAGCGCTCATGAGCGAGCGAAACAATGCTGCGTTGCTGAAATTTGATCCTGCGTCCGGGCCGTTGCGCGATGGCCTTTCGGTCGCTCAGCAGATTGGCGACACACTTTGGGTGGCCAACGACGAAACCACAAACCTGGAACGCCTGAAAATCCAGGACGCTGCACCCGGCGAAGGGGTGACGTGCAATGAGCACCAATCATTCCCGCTCATGGATTACCTCGACCTCCCCATCACGAAGCAAGACGCCGAGGTCGATATCGAGGGATTGGCCTACGACGACAGTGGTTACCTCTGGGTGGTGGGCTCCCATAGCCTGAAGCGAAAGAAGGCTGAGGCCGACAGGCCTGCGCAGAAGAATATCCAGCGGCTATCGGCGGTAGAGGCGGACGGCAACCGCTTTTTACTGGCCCGCATCCCGGTGGTACAGCAGAACGATGGTTTTACACTCGCCAGGAAGGTGGACGCCGACGGGCGTTCGGCGGCGCAGCTAAATGGCAGTAAGGTCGGTAACGACCTGACTGCGGAAATTGCTGAAGATGATCAGCTTCGCCATTTCCTGAGTATCCCGGGTAAAGACAACGGTTTCGATATTGAAGGTTTGGTGGTGATCGGCTCGCGCCTTTTGCTGGGGCTGCGAGGACCGGTCCTTCGCGGCTGGGCTGTGCTATTGGAGATCGAGCCCGAACTGGATGATGGCTCGACTGACACGCTGATCCTCAAGAAGATTGGCCCAGGCGGGCGCCGCTACCGCAAGCACTTCTTCGCGCTAAACGGCCTGGGGGTGCGTGATTTGTGCACGAGCGGCGACGATCTATTGATCATGGCGGGTCCCACCATGGAGCTGGACGGTCCGGTGACAGTCTTCCGTTGGCACGGCGGTTTCGTGCCCAAGGAGGAAAGTGTGGTCTTTGCCGATCAAATGGAAGCGGTGCTGGAGGTGCCTTTTGGACAAGGCAACGATCATGCCGAGGGCATGTGTCTGTTCGAATCGGGGACGCAGCCTGGGGAGGTTCTGCTGATCCTCTACGATGCCGCGGCACAGAGTCGTAAACATGGCGATGCGGACGTGGAAGGGGATCTGTTCATCCTGAAATAGTCACCTACCTCGACGACATAGGGTACTGCATTTCAAGCCGCGCAACGTTCGCAATCAGCTCGCCAGGATTAAAAAGCAGGGCATATGTATCGCTGTGTATCCCAACCCCGTGTTCGGAGACTGGCTTACAAATGCCCCTCGATCCGGATACATCCGGGATACACGTGTGCAGTCAAATAGCCCTGCCTCAGCGAGAAAGCAAACGCCCTCGCACCACGGCTTATTGCCCTTGTGGCATGACCCTTAGCGGCCTGGCCGCACACTGTATCCGGAGTAACAACCATGTCCCGTATGTCGAATAAATCCCGCATTGGCCTGATCGCAGTTGCACTGGCCGGCAGCATGAACCTCGCTTCGACCGCTTTCGCCGCCGACGCACTGCCACAAGGCTACCAACTCGCCGCCGCGGAGAAGACCAGTGAAGGCAAGTGTGGCGAAGGCAAGTGCGGCGCCGATGAAGCCAAGGCGACCAAGGCCGGTGAAGGCAAGTGTGGCGAAGGCAAATGCGGGGCCGATGAAGCCGGTGCCAAAGTGACCAAGGCCGGTGAAGGCAAGTGCGGTGAAGGCAAATGCGGCGACGCTTCCTTCGCCCGTACCGACACCGACGACGACGGCCGCGTTTCCCTGAAAGAACTACTGACCGTGGCGCCGAAGGGCGGTGAAGAGTTCAAGGCGATGGACACCAACAAAGACGGTTTCCTCTCCGAAGGCGAGGTCTACAAATTCCGCACCAACCAGTTCACCTCCAACGGCAAGAAAGTACCGACCGAGCTGTTCACCAACATGGCCAAAGCCAAGAACTGATTGTCTTGCGTCAATCCAACCTCCCCAGGTTTGTAACCGGGGAGGTTTTTTTATGCCTGAAAAAAACGGTCAGTCGAAAGCACTGCGATAGGCAAAAAGCCCAGGCAACCCACCCGTCATCACAAACAACACATGGCTGCCCACCGGGTAGTCGCCCCGGCGCACGGCGGCCAACAAACCGGCGAACGCCTTGCCGCCGTAGACCGGGTCGGTGAGCAGACCCTCATGGGAAGCCAGCAGGTGCACCGCTTCAAGCATCGCTTCGGTGGGCGCGCCGTAGGCTTCGCCGCGTTGGCTGCCATCGACGTTGATTGCGCTGTCGGCCAGCGAGGTGGCGGGGGCGAGGAGTTGCAACACCTGCCGGGTTTTTTCCAGGGTTAACGCCGATGCTTGTTCTTCGGTGGCCAGCACCGAATAGCCGACGATTTTCGTGGAGGCCTGGGCCAGCGTGACACCGGCCAGCAGTCCCGAGTGAGTTCCGGCGCTACCGTTGGGAACGATGATCTGGTCGAACTGAATGCCGAGATCATCGGCCTGGCGCAGGATTTCGCCGGCGCAGGCGGCATAGCCCAGACTGCCGCGGGGGCTGGAGCCGCCCAATGGCATGACGAAGGATTTTTTTCCTTGGGCCTTGAGCTTTTCCACCAATTCGGCGGCGAGGATGTCAGGTGCGACGCCTTTGGCAAGGCGATGGATTTTTGCGCCGAAAAGCGCGTCCAGTATGACGTTGCCGTTGTAGCAAAAGTCGTCATCGCCGCGCACGGCGGATGGGGTCAGGATCAGCTCGCAAGCCAGACCCTGGCGAGCCGCGACGGCGGCGGTCAGGCGGGCGTGGTTTGATTGCAGACCGCCCCAGGTCACCAGGGTATCGGCGCCCTCGGCCAGTGCTTCGCCCAGCAGGAACTCGAGCTTGCGCAGTTTGTTGCCGCCGCCGCCGAGACCGGTCAGGTCGTCGCGTTTGACGTAGAGGTTGCAGCCGTTCATTTCCGGCAGCCGACTGAGTCGGGAGAGTTTCTGGATGGGTGTCGGGCCTTCGAGCAATGTCGCCCGGGGGTAGGCGGCCAGTGCGGCATCAAGATGGGTCAAGTCGTGGGGCATGAAGGATCACTCTTGGCGTAAGGGAACGGAGTGGATCGATCACTGTAAAAAGCTGTGGCGCGAAGATATACCGCTCGCCCGGAATTTCTGTTGATACACCGTGTAATCAAAAGACGCGACTTGGCGGATGTACCGAATCCCTGTGGGAGCGGGCTTGCCCGCGAAGAGGCCGGTACATCCTCCACATTCTCTGGGGTTGGAATGCCGTCTTCGCGAGCAGGCTCGCACAGGGGTTGCCGGTGTAGTTCAAGCCACCGCCGGCCGCGCAATCTGCTGCTGCGCCAATCCGATGAACGCACTCATCGCCGAGGTGATCATCGAGTCGTTGCGACGGATGAACACGGTCGAGACGTTGGCGAATTCCGGCGGCAGCGTGTGCCAGCGAATGGCATGGCGCACGCTGCAGTTTTCCGCGATGGCCTTGGGTAACAGGGTCACGCCCATGCCCGCCGCGACGCACGACAGGATGCCGTCGAGGGTACCCAGTTCCATGATCTGATTAGGCACCAGCCCGACCTGGTAGAACCAGTTCTCCAGGGTCGAGCGATAGAAGCAGCCTGTGCGGAACACCAACACCGTTTGCTGAGGCATCTTGTCCATCAGCGCCGGCAGCGATTCGAACTGGTTACTGCTCACCAGCACCAGTTCTTCGGAAAACACTTCTTCCTGGGCCAGTGCCGAATTCTGGTGGAAGCCACCCACGAATGCGCCGTCCAGTCGGTGGGCCTCAATCGCCTTGATCAACTCGACCGTGGTGCCGGTCAGCAACGACAACTGCACTTCGGGATATTGCTCGCGGTACTTGGTCAGCACTTGCGGCAAGCGGATGGCGGCGGTGGTTTCCATCGAGCCCAGCCGCAGCAGACCCGTCGGGCTGCCGGTGTCCATCAAGGCGCTGCGGCTCTCGTCGGTCAGCTGCAGGATGCGCCGCGCATAACCGAGAAAGGTTTCGCCTGCCGATGTCAGCACGACCCCGGACTTCTTGCGGATGAACAGCTCGCGATTGAGTTCGGCTTCCAGCTCTTTCACGCGCATGGTCACGTTGGACTGCACCGTGTTTACCTGCAACGCCGCGGCGGTGAAGCTGCCCAGCTCGGCCACGGCGCAGAAAATCTTCAGTTGGCGCATTTCCATGATCGTCACCATCCATCTCTAAAAGTGATTATGGATATGTTTAACGATCACTTTACGGCTGTCGACAGGGGTTAGTAAAGTGGCCAAAACCGAATAATGAGCGCCGTTCGACTGATGACACTGACTACGAAAATCGATCACGTCTTCGCCGGCGGCCTGGGGGTGTTGCAACCCGAGGGGCAACGCACGGGCATCTTCAAGCAGCGCCACGAAGGCCCCGTCCGCGTGGCACTGCACGGGATTGTCGGTGACCAGCACGGCGACACGCGGGTGTACGGCGGTCCGGAAAAGGCGGTGCATCAGTACGCGGCGCAGAACTACGCGCGCCTGGCACAGGCCTTTGCCGACAGCGCCCCGCAACTGGTGGCGGGTAGCCTGGGCGAGAACATTTCGGCGGTTGGTTTATCTGAATTCAACGTGCATATCGGCGATGTGTTCCAGGTCGGCAGCACGGTGTTGCAGGTGTCCCAGCCGCGCAGCCCGTGCTGGAAGATCAACCACCGATTTGATGCCGAGCACATGTCGATGTTCGTCGCCAAGGAGCGCATCACCGGTTGGTATTACCGCGTTGTTCAGCCGGGATTCCTGCAAGCGGGAGACCGGATCGAACTGCTGGAGCGGCACACCGAACGGTTTTCCATCGACCAGTTCTGGCAGGTGCAGTTGTCGCACCGGCCGCTGATCGATGACCTGCGGGCGCTGGCGGCAATCCCTGGCTTGGCGGAGGACTGGAAGCGACGCCTGTCCGAGCGGGCGAAGTATCTTCAAAAGCGCGCTACAGACGTTTCCTGATTGCGCTTCAACCTTGTATCAAGTAGGCGCCGAACGGAACCCGATCCCGCAGCTTCTTGCATTTGCGGGGGGCGGGTTGATGCCCGGGCGGGCGATCAGGGAACCAGATTCGACATTTACCTGGAGGCGGCCAATGGCCGCGGGGAATCTCAACCTCATGCGCGGGCTCCGGGTTAACGGAGGCCATTTGCAAACGCTCTTGGGCTACTTCTGCTTCACGGCGTCTTTTAACCTCCTCTTCCAACCCTTCCTGTACTGCAACAAGGCGCTCGTCGGCAATGGGTGGGCTGTTTGACCCTTGGGCCGTCTGCGCGGCCTGGATCAATTGGAGGTTGCGATTGCGCAACGCGATGTTGTTGCCAACCCGTATGTTGGAGCGCGCCGCCAGCGCTTCAGCCTGCTGGTACTGTCCCTGCTGAAGACGCAACACACCGAGGTAATGCAGGGTCGCGGGATTGTTCGGCTGGATATGCAGCGCACGCTCCAGCGTGGCAGCGGCCTGGTCCAGGTGACCATCGGCATACTGCTGCGAGGCGGATTCAATCAGGGTGGTTGATGCGTTGTTGCTTTGGGTGGTGGCTTTTCGCTCGGCTGCGAACGAGCCAGGCGACATGGCAGCGTACAACGCCAGGAGGAGACCGGGCAGAACACTCTTGGTTGGCATCAGGGACGGACTCGGCTGGTTCAGGATGGCACTGTCACTACACAGGCTTCCATTGCCCGGCGCTCACGGATGAAGGCGCTCCTATCGACCTGATCTCTCCCTTGAAGTTCCCAAGCGACCGCTATCAGGCACCGCAAAACGCTAGTTCATGATTTATGATCCATAAGTTCATTAATCATCATTTTACATGATCCAGCGTCCGACCTACCTTGGCTCTGCCAGACGCATCCACATCCGCCTGGCACTTTTCCGAAAACAAAAAGAGATGGCTCTTATCCACCACCAGGGGACACCCGCCATGAGCAACCAGCCAGCAGACATCGCACACTACATTCACGGCCGCGCGACACCGGGCAATTCCGGTCGCGCGCAGAACGTCACCAACCCGGCCACCGGTGCGGTCACCGGCAAGGTGGCGTTGGCCAATGTCTTTGAAGTCGACGCGGCGGTGCAGTCGGCCGCGGCCGCGTTCCCGGCCTGGTCGGCGACGCCGCCACTGCGCCGCGCGCGCATCCTGTTCAAGTTCCTGGCGCTGCTCAACGAACACCGCGACACCCTGGCGCAGATGATCACCCGCGAACACGGCAAGGTGTTCACCGATGCCCAGGGCGAAGTGACCCGCGGTATCGAAGTGGTCGAGTTCGCCTGCGGCATTCCGCAACTGCTCAAGGGTGACTACACCGAGCAGGTCTCGACCAATATCGACAACTGGACCCTGCGCCAGGCCCTGGGTGTGGTGGCCGGCATCACGCCGTTCAACTTCCCGGTGATGGTGCCGATGTGGATGTTCCCGGTGGCCATCGCCTGCGGTAATACCTTCGTCCTCAAGCCGAGCCCGATCGATCCGTCGCCCTCGCTGCTGATCGCCGAATTGTTCAAGGAAGCCGGGTTGCCCGACGGCGTATTCAACGTAGTGCAGGGCGACAAGGAAGCGGTGGATGCGCTGCTTGATCACCCGCAAGTCCAGGCTGTGAGCTTTGTCGGTTCGACGCCGATTGCCAACTACATCTACGAGACCGGTGCCCGCTACGGCAAGCGCGTGCAGGCACTGGGCGGGGCGAAGAACCACATGGTGGTGATGCCCGACGCTGATATCGATCAGGTGGTCGACGCGTTGATCGGCGCGGCTTTCGGTTCCGCCGGCGAGCGTTGCATGGCGATTTCGGTGGCGGTGTTCGTCGGTGATGTCGCCGACAAGGTGATGCCGAAACTGGTGGAGCGTACCCGTACACTGAAGATCCTCGAGGGCATGAACCTGGCCGCCGAGATGGGCCCGATCGTTTCGCAAGTGGCCCACCAGCGCATCACCGGTTACATCGAACAAGGCATCGCCGAAGGCGCCGAGCTGCTGGTCGACGGCCGTGGCTTTGACGGCTCGCAGGCAGGCGCGGGTTGCGCCGAGGGCTTCTGGCTCGGTGGCACGGTGTTCGATCACGTCACCCCCGAAATGAAGATCTATAAGGAGGAAATCTTCGGTCCGGTGCTGGCGTGCATGCGGGTCAAGGATTTTGCCGAGGCGGTCGATCTGGTCAACGCCCATGAGTTCGGCAACGGCACCGCGTGCTACACCCGCGATGGCCACATCGCCCGGGAGTTCGCCAGCCGCATCCAGGTGGGCATGGTCGGCATCAACGTGCCGATTCCGGTGCCGATGGCGTGGCACGGGTTCGGTGGCTGGAAGCGTTCGCTGTTCGGTGATATGCACGCCTATGGCGAAGAGGGCGTGCGTTTCTACACCAGGCAGAAGTCGATCATGCAGCGCTGGCCGAACAGCATTGCCAAGGGCGCCGAGTTCGCCATGCCGACCGCCAAATAAGCATTGTCGTTTTTCGGGTGGGGAGGGTGTGTTGGCGCGGGCTGGCACGCATTCCGTATTTCCCGGGGGGGCGAGCTCCTCGCTCCCGGTTTTTTATAGAGGTGAATCGTCATGCCATTGCTCAAGTTCGACATCATCCAGGGTCGCAGCGACGAACAACTCAAGGCCCTGCTGGATGGGACGCATCAGGCCATGGTCGAGGCTTTCGACGTGCCCGCCAGTGATCGTTACCAAAGCGTCACCCAGCACCGTCCGGGGGAGTTGATATTGCATGACACGGGGCTGGGGTACACCCGTTCGGGCAACGTGGTGTTGCTGACGGTGATTTCCCGTCCGCGTTCACAGGCACAGAAAATTGCGTTCTACCGCTTGTTGGCCGAGCGGCTGCAAACCGACTGCGATTTGTCCCCGGATGATCTGATCGTTTCGCTGGTAGAAAACACTGATGCCGACTGGTCGTTCGGTCGTGGTCGGGCGCAGTTTCTGACCGGGGAGCTTTAGTTTTTTTACTCATCACATTCAGGTGCTGACATGTCCAATCCTCTGTTGTCCCTTCTGAACTTCGAACTGCCGATCATCCAGTCGCCGATGGTGGGCGTCTCTACTCCCAAACTCGCGGCAGCGGTGTCCAGCGCCGGCGGGCTCGGTTCCATCGGCATCGGCGCGAGCAACGTCGAACAGGCGCGGGCCATGTTGCGCGAGACGGCTGCACTGACGGACAAGCCCTTCAATGTGAACCTGTTCTGTCACGCGCCTGCGGTGCAGGACAGCGTGCGCGAAAGCCAATGGCTGAATTTCCTTGCGCCATTTTTTGCAGAATTCGACGCCGCTGCGCCAACGTCATTGCGAGAGATCTACACCTCGTTCGTTGAAGACGAAGGCATGTTGCAGATGCTGCTGGAAGAACAACCCGCCGTCGTCAGCTTCCATTTCGGTTTGCCGCCACAATCGGCCATCGATGCGCTCAAGGACGCCGGCATCGTCCTGCTGTGTTCCGTGACCAGCCTGGCTGAAGCGCAACAGGCAGAACGTGCCGGTGTGCATGCGCTGGTGGCACAAGGTTACGAAGCCGGAGGACATCGAGGCGTGTTCGATCCGCAACAGGACAGCGAGATGGGTACCTTCGCCCTGGTGCGTGTGCTGGCCGATGCCTGCCGGCTGCCGGTGATCGCGGCGGGCGGCATCATGGACGGCGCCGGCATCAAGGCCGTCCTGCAACTGGGCGCCGGTGCCGCGCAGTTGGGCACGGCGTTCATTCTGTGCCCCGAATCCTCCGCCAGCGCCGCGTATCGCGAAGCCCTGAAAGGCCCGCGCGCGCATCGGACCCGGGTCACCAGCGTTATCTCCGGTCGTCCTGCCCGGGGTATGGTCAATCGTAATTTCACCAGCCTCGAGGCCAATGCCCCGGCGTTGCCCGACTATCCGATCGCCTACGACGCCAACAAAGCGCTGAACGCCGCCGCAGCGGCCAAGGCCAACAGCGATTTCGCCGTGCAATGGGCCGGGCAGGGCGCACCACTGGCCCGGGAAATGCCGGCGGCGGCATTGGTCAATGTGCTCGCCGCTGAAATGAACGCCTGACACTTTCCCCTTGTGGGAGCGAGCCGCCCAGAGCCGGCTCGCTCCCACAAGGGACTGGACTCAATCAATTGCCGTTCCCACCACCTCAACGATCCGCCGGGCAATGTGTTCGACGTGGGTCTCCAGCGCAAAGTGCCCGGTGTCCAGCAACTCGACAACCGCATTCGGATTGTCACGCTTGAAAGCCTCGGCACCCGGTGGAATGAAAAACGGATCGCCTTTACCCCAGATGGCCAACGTCGGCACCCGGGCATCACGGAAGAACTGCTGAAACGCCGGATACAGCTTCAGGTTGTGCTGATAGTCATAGAACAGATCGAGTTGGATGTCCTTGTTCCCCGGACGCTCCAGCAGCAGGGCATCGAGGTAATACGCCTCGGGCGCGATGGCGTCCGGGTTGCTCACGCCTTCCACGTACTGCCAGCGGGTGCCTTCCAGATGCAGGATGGCATCCTTGATCACCTGGCGATTCTCCCGGGAAGGATCAGCCCAGTACTGGCGGATCGGGGCCCAGGCCTCACCCAGACCTTCCAGGTAAGCATTGCCGTTCTGGGAAATGATCGCGCTGACCCGCTCCGGGTGAGCCAGTGCCAGTCGCAGACCCGTCGGCGCACCGTAATCGAAGAAGTACAGGGCGTAACGCTTGAGATCGAGCGCGTCGACGAACGCCGAAAGGGTCTTGCCGATGGCGTCGAAGGTGTAAACGTACTCGCGCTCGGCCGGCACCTGAGTGAAGCCGAACCCCGGCAGGTCCGGCGCAATCAGACGGTACTTGTCTGCCAGCAACGGGATCAGGTCGCGGAACTGATGGGATGAACTGGGGAAACCGTGCAACAGCAGCAACACCGGCGCATCCGCCGCGCCGGCTTCGCGATAGAAAACCCGGACACCGTCGGCTTCGATGAATTTGTAGGCAACGCGGGTATGTTGGGGCGATGACATGGCTGACACTCCTGTAACTAATTAAGTGTAGTTATTGGGGTTACTTGGCTTCATTGTGCACGGCTTTTGTAACTGGTCAAATTATTTTTATTGGTTACAATTGCTGCATTGATTCCCGGGATGAAATCCATGACTGCCACCGACGTAATGCCTGATCTGCCTTCGCCCTTTGTCCTGGCCGATCATCCGGCGCTGGACTTGTTGAACACGCAGATGATGGTCGAAGGGCAAAAACGCGACCTTCTGCAGAACGACGCGCAGGCCGCCCAATGGCTGGAACAGATCGGCCTGGGCCTGACTGTGGAAACTGGCAACGGTCGCTTGCTCGGTGAACTGCGGGCGCTGCGCGAAAGCATCGAAAGCCTGATCGTTGCCCGCCGCGAAAACCGTTCGGCGGATCCGGCGGCGCTGAACAGGTTCCTGCTCGGCGCTGTGCCGCAGCTGGTCTGGGATCGGACCGGGGCGCCCGAGCTGGATCGCTTCCATCAACCGGACTTGATGAGCCAGCAGCTGAGCAGGCTGGCCTACGCCGCCGCCGAGTTGCTGGCCGAAGGCGATTTCAACCTGGTGCGTAAATGCGAAAGCGCGGAGTGTTCGCTGATGTTTTATGACCGCACCAAAGCCCATAAACGGCGCTGGTGCAGCATGGCGCTGTGCGGCAACCGGCATAAGGTTGCCGAGTTCCGCAAGCGTCGTCAGGGCGTGTGAACCGGCGAACGATCATGCCCCGTGACCGGCCGCAGCGAGGGAGGGGATAACGCTTAAAAGTCCACGGTCGCCGACAGTTTCAGCGTCCGGGGCTCATCCTGGGTCAGGTAGTTGTTGGCCGTCGAGGCCGAAGACCAGTACGCCTTGTTCGCCACGTTTTCGACGTTGGCGCGCAGGGTGATGTACTTGTCGTCGGCCTTGAAGCCATAGCGGGCGCCGAGGTCGACGCGGGTCCAGGCCGGGATGCTCAGGGTGTTGGCCGCGTTCACGTATTCGCCGCCGGTGCGCAACAGGCGACCGTTGAGCGCTGCACCCTGAATGCCCGGAACGTCCCAGTCCGCGCCCAGATTGTATTGGAAGCGCGGCACGCCGGCGGCACGATTGCCGTCATTGAGGCCGTTGGAGGTTTTCTTCTGTTCGGTGTCCATCCACGTCGCCCCGGCCAGCACGCGCAAGCCATCCAGCGGTTCGCCGAACACGTTCAGTTCCACACCCTTGTTCACTTGCTCGCCGTCGACGCTGAAGGTCGGCAGGCGCGCGCCGGCAACGGTCGAGGTCGAGCTGTTCGGCATCTCTATGCGGTACACGCCCAGCGTCGCGCCGAAACTGTTCCAGTCGAGCTTGACCCCGGCCTCTGTCTGTTTGCTGCGGTTAGGGGCGAACACTTCGCCGGAGTTGGTTACCCCAGTGGTCGGCGCGGTCGGGCCTTGTTGCAGGCCTTCGATGCGGTTGGCGTAGAACGACACATGCTCCCACGGTTTGATGACCAGGCCGTAGACCGGCGTGGTGATCGACTCTTCGTAATTGGCAGTGCGCGCGCCGCTGGTGGTGTTCCACGCATCGGCTTCGAGGGTCTGGCGGCGCACGCCGAGGGTCAGCAACACGCGATCATCAATGAAGCCCAGGGTGTCGGACACCGCAGCGCTCTTGACCCGGGTTTTGCCGACGATGCGCGGGTCATGGATATCGCTGCCGAAGTAGGTATTGGTCGGGCGCGGCACTTGCACCGGGTTGTACAGGTTGCCGTTCGGGCGGTTGGCCACCAGGATCGCTTCGAACGCCGAGCGCTGTTCGCCCCAGGTGCCGGACAAGCCGAAGTTCATCTGGTGCGTGACCGGGCCGGTAGTGAAGTGGCCGTTCAGCCCGGCGATGGCGCTTTTGTTGTCTTCGTCATGGGGCGAATAGAGAAAGCCAACCTTGCCGCTGCCGTCGTTGCCGACATACAGCGACGAGTACTGGCCGTTTTCCCGGGTGTGCTTGGCGCCACCACCGGCGTAAGCGGTCCAGTTGTCGTTGAGGTCGTACTCAGCGTTTACCATCCCGTAAGTGTCTTCCAGCTCCGACCAGGTCCAGTCCTGGGCGTAGTTGTCCTTGGCCGACGGTGCATGCGGGACCTTGGTGCCGTTGGGATAGACCACGGAACGACCATTGTTGATGCGCTGTTTCTGATAGCCCAGGTCGGTGGAGACCCGCAGGCGATCACCGCGATAATCCAGGCCGACGGCGACCAGTTGTGAGTGTTCGGATTCGTCGTCGACGGCGGTGTCGCCACCGTGATTGGCGAGGTTGACCCGGGCGCCGAAACGGTTGTCTTCGCCAAAGCGCTGACCGAGGTCGATGTGCCCGCCGACCTGGCTGTCGCTGGCGTAATCGAGGGTTACGCTGCGGGTCGGGAGATCCTGGGCGCGTTTGGGTACCAGGTTGACGCTGCCGCCAATGCCGCTGCCGGACGGCGCCACACCGTTGATGAAGGCGTTCGGGCCCTTGAACAGCTCGACCCGCTCCAACGCCTCGGTGGTGATGATCTGCCGTGGCAACACGCCGTACAGGCCATTGAACGAAATGTCGTCGGTGGTCAGCGGCAACCCGCGAATGGAGAACACCTGTGAGAAGTTGCCGAAACCGGCGGACTGGCGCACCGAGGCGTCGTTGAGCAGCACATCGCCCACGGTCCGCGCCTGCTGATCCTCGATGGTCTTGGCGGTGTAGCTGACCACGCTGAACGGCACGTCATTGATGTCGCGATTGCCCAATACACCCAGGCGCGCCGACCGCGCCACCTGGCCGCCGGCATAGGTATCGGCCGCTGCGGTGTTCACGCCGTTCACCGTGGTCGCGCCCAGCTCCAATGCCGCGTTACTGTCGACCTGCGGTGCCACGGTGTAGCTGTCGGCACCGGTGTTGATCAGCGAAAAGCCGCTGCCCTGCAACAACCGGGCGAAACCGGACTGCACACTGTAGTTGCCTTGCAGACCGGTGCTTTGTTGATCATTGAGCAGGTTGGCATCGAACGACAGCAGCACCCCCGATTGTGCCGCTAATTGCGCCAACACACTGGCCAGTGAACCCGCGCCGATGGCGTAGCTGCGCGTGGCCGCGCTTTGCGTGGTGTCGGCAGCCAGGGCACTGTGAACCGGACCCATGGCGGTCAGCGCGATGGCCAGGCTCAAAGCGCTCAAGGGGAGGCGGGCGGGACGGACTCTGGAAAGGTACTGCGGCGATCTGGATGTCATGCGGCATGCCTGTGGATGCAAAGGAAAAATGAGAATTCCCCTACACACCGAACGACAGCAAAAAAGGTATCAGCGAAAAGCAAAAATAATGTCCGGCGACGAACCAGGCCTGTGTATCTGAACGTATCTCCTTTGCCGACAGCTACTTGCGCATACAAAAACAGGCCCTGCGCGACACGAGCGCGATACACGGCGACCGCGTAATGGAGCTGCCCACAACGGCACTGCCCACAAAGCACCCCGCGCGCTTTTTACCCCGCGCTCATTGGAGAACTGCGATGTCCCGAAATAACAAATCCAAAACCGCCACCTTGCTCGGCGCTGCATTCGTCGCCGCGACACTGACCGCGTTCGCCGGCCTGTCCCAGGCCCAGGAAACCAAACCAGCCGCCAACGCTGGCCAGGCTCCTGCCAAGAGTTGGCAGACAGGTATCAGCCGTACCGACCTGGTGCGCCGCGATCTTGATGTAGAAGGCCGTGAAGTCATTCAGGTGCGCGTCGATTTCGAACCGGGCGTCGTATCGCCGAAACATTCTCACCCTGGCGTTGAAGTGGCCTATGTGATTGAAGGAACGTTCGAGTACGAACTCGAAGGTCAGCCAAACGTCATCCTCAAGGCGGGCGAATCCCTGTACATCCCGGCCGGCACCGCCCATGTCGCGAAGAACATCGGCAAGGAAAAGGCTTCGGAACTGGCGACCTACATCGTCAAGAAAGATACGCCGCTGCTGATCCTCAAGTAATAAACGCTGTCTTTCAGGAGCGAGCTTGCTCGCGAAAAGTGTCAGAACAACGCGGGCATTCAGACAGCACGCGTTAACGTTGACGTCCATCGCGAGCAAGCATCGCTCCTACAAGGCAAGCAATGCCGATCAGACCCAGCGCAACGGCAAAAGTCGTGCGCATTCCGTGGGCAACCGCTTGCGGGGACGCGGTAACGCTCGTCCCCGAAGCCAAAGCAAACACCGCCCCCAACACCGCCGCCCCAGTGATCAACCCAAGATTTCGCGACAGGTTGAGCAACCCCGACACCACTCCCCGCTGTTCCGGCTGTACATCAGCCATCACCGCCGTGTTATTGGCCGTCTGAAACACCGCATAACCCAATGTGATCACCACCATGGGTGTGATGTAGCCGATGATTCCCAGGCTGCTCGGCAACGCAGACAACAGCAGGCAGCCCAGTGCGATGGCAACCAACCCGATGAAGGTCATGCGCCGGGCGCCGAAGCGGTCGGCAATACGCCCGGCAGGTACCCCGGCGAATGCGGCGACCAATGGCCCGACCGACAGCACCAGCCCGACCCCGACGGCGTTTAGTCCGAGGGTCTGCGACAGGTAGAACGGTCCGACTACCAGGGTGGCCATCATCACTGTGGTCACCTGTAGACTCATAACCAGGCTGCCGCTGAGCTGCCGATCACGGAACATCGCCAGTTGAATCAACGGCGCAGTCACGCGTTTCTCAACCCACACAAACAACCCCATGCCCACGCAAGCCGCCAGTAGCAATGCGATGTTGAGCGGGCCGAAATGGCCGCGCCCCAGGGTCATGGCCAGTGCGTAGGCGGCGAGTGTCAGGGCCAGCAGCAGGGTGCCCAGCGGATCGAAAGCGCGCCGCGACGTTTTGGGTTTATCGGCAGGCAAATAGCGCCAGGCGAGCAGCAGGGTCAGCAAGCCCAACGGCACCGAGATCAGGAAAATCGCCTGCCAGCCCAATCCGGCGATCAATACACCACCGAGGGACGGTCCCATCGCCGTACCCATGGCCGACATCGTGCCGAGCAAACCCATGGCGCTGCCGGTTTTCTCTTTCGCTACGGTCTCGCCTACGAATGCAAGGGTCAGCGCCATCATGATCGCCGCGCCGAGCCCTTGCAGCCCCCGCGCGCCAATCAACAGTTCAAGGTTCGGCGCCAGGCCGCACAGGGCCGAGGCCAGGGTAAACACACTAATTCCGGATAACAGCAGACGGCGCCGCCCCGTCAGGTCACCGAGGCGACCGACGCTGACGATTAACGTGGTGATGGCCAGCAGGTAGGCGAGGACGATCCACTGCACCTGTTGAAAGGACGCATCGAACACCCGAGCCAGCGTCGGCAAACCGACATTGGCAATGCTGGTGCCCAGGGATGACAACAACATCGACAACGACAGGCTCACCAACGCCCACCTGACGGACGGTGCCCGTTGTCCGCTTTCTGTAAGGGTCGTTGTAGAGTCCATGCTGTTCCTCTTTTCTGGCCACTCCCGATTGGAGCTACCGCAAAGCTACGCCCGCACCTAACATGGCGGAAGGCGCACCGGTTGCACTTGATACATGCACTAGACGCCACTCCACAAAACCACGGTGCAAACCATGTCCACACCAGATTTCAACCTGCTGATCACCCTGGATGTCCTGCTGACAGAGGGCAGCGTGGCCCGCGCAGCCAAGCGCTTGAGGCTGAGCCCGTCGGCGATGAGCCGGGCGCTGGCGCGCTTGCGGGAAACCACCGGCGATCCGTTGCTGGTCAGGGCCGGGCGCGGCCTGGTGCCGACGCCGCGGGCGCTTGAATTGCGTGAGCGGGTCGGCCAGCTCGTACAGGACGCCGAATCGGTCCTGCGACCGGCCGAGCAACCCGACCTCAACGGCGTGGTGCGCACTTTTACCCTGCGCACCAGCGAAGGTTTCGTCGAAAACTTCGGCGCCGTACTGATCGCACGTATCGCGGAACAAGCGCCGGGCATACGCCTGCGTTTCATGCACAAACCCGACAAGGACAGCACGTCATTGCGCGACGGCACGGTCGATCTGGAAACCGGTGTCGTCGGCAAGGCTGCCAGTCCGGAGCTACGGACCCAGGGATTGTTCCGCGATCGTTTTATCGGCGTGGTGCGTGCGGGGCATGCGCTGGAGGAGGGCGAGATCACACCTGAGCGCTATGCGGCGGGCAGCCACATCAGCGTGTCCCGCCGTGGGCTGGACAAGGGACCGGTCGATGACGCCCTGGCGGCCCATGGTGTGCAGCGACAGATCGTGACCATCGTTGCCGGTTTTTCCACCGCGCTGGCGCTCGCCCGCTCCAGTGACCTGATCGCCAGCGTGCCGGAACGCCACACCGCCAACCTGCGATGGGGCATGCACAGCTTTGCACTGCCGCTGTCCTTGCCGGAATTTACCGTGGCCATGCTCTGGCATCCGCGCCTGGATGCCGACCCTGTGCATCGCTGGTTGCGGGGGTGCCTAAGGGAAGTTTGTGAGTAATAGTGTGCATATAACCAACTTTATTCGTTGGTAAATGAGTGGGGTTGATATTGAAGTAGTGGCTGTTAAGCTGATGAACCAACTGTGGTTAATGAGTTTGGTTTGGTAATAAGTGCCTGTTATTTTAATATAAAAAAAATTTGAACTTATAAGTGTTCGAATTGTATGTCTGCATAACAGTAATCAAGGTGGCAATTGATTGTCAGTCGCAGTCAATAGAAAAATTGGCAAAACGCTCCGTATGATGGCAATTAACCAGTAATGGCAATTGTATTTTTAGTTAGTTTGCTAGTTTTTTAACTATATGAAAAATAAAGCTTTATGTTTGTTTTTATTCTCGTGAGGCATTAATTGCACCGCTGTGGGGCGTTTGCAAATTCAATCTGTTCTCTGACGAACTTCCGGCATTCGAACTGTCAAAAAATAACTTCACAATTAAGCTCGCGCTTCTGCGAAGCGGTGCTAGTGTTGGTATCTCTCGTTTAATCGCATTTCTCTTGTCTTTGGTAGAGGGCGTGTGCCATGCCGATTACAAATCCACGGATCGCGATACTCGGTAATAGAGTTCCAAGCGCGAATCTTCCTGAGATTGCGCACTTTACCGATCTTGGCAGCCTGTTGGCTGTCGCCGCATTCGATGTCGTGCTGCTGGACATGCCCGGCACCCATGCGGGAAAGGTCCTGCGCAAATTGCGCTCCATACCCCCTTATCGCTACACCCTCATTTATTGCTGCCGGGATCAGGATGCTTTGTGCGAAGCCCTGGGAGATGGTCCTTGCCCGGCCGACTCCAACGAAATCAAAACCAAATGGCGAGGGTGGCTTGAGCGTTTCAAGCTGTTCAATCAGGGCACGGCCCCCGAACGCTTCGAGAGTCGGGTGCTGTCTTGGCTGTGGATGCGCGACGACGCCCGAATCTACGCCCTGCGGGACCCTGAAGTCCCCCAGCATTATCGCTATCCGCTACTGGATGCCCTGGCGGATAGCGAGCAAGTCAACGCGTTTGTCTGGTTGAGCCTGGTGGCACAGCAGAACTGGCTGGAGGAGGGGGTTCTGGTCGACCGCGTCCGCCTCTGTTCGGATTGTGGCTCCGGAAGGCTCAATTTCATCGATGTGTGCGCCGAATGCCACGCCCTGGACATTTCCCGGCAACCTTCATTGCATTGCTTTACCTGTGGCCATGTCGGGCCTCAGGAATCCTTCCTCAAGGACGGGGTGCTGCTATGCCCCAACTGTCTGAACCGCCTGCGTCACATTGGCAGCGATTACGACCGCCCGATGGAGAATTATCGCTGCCGGTCGTGCCAGGCGTTTTTTGTCGATGCCGAAGTGCAAGCGCGTTGTCTGGACTGCGGCCTGTCGCACACGCCCGACAAGTTGCGGGTGCGGGAAGTCAGGGATTACCGCCTGACCGAAGCCGGGCGCTTCCGCTGTCGCCAGGAGTTCAGCGACCATTCGGCCCAGCATTTCGGTCGGCTCAGTCTGTTGGGTGGCAAGGATTTCTATGACCTGCTGAGCTGGCAGATCCAGCTCGTGCGCCGTTACCCCGATCCTCCCTTCTCGTTGATCGGCCTGCGTTTCGTCAACCTGACCGGGACTTTGTCGCGCCTGGGCGAACAGCGCGGCCACGCATTCATCGACAGCGTGACCGATCGCTTGAAGGAAACCGTCAGGGACACCGACCGCTGTTCGCGAAGTACCGAAGAATTCTTCTGGATCATGCTGCCCCATACCGATGCCAATGGCCTGGCAATCGTCAAGCAACGCCTGGGCAAGGTCGCCGAGCTGTTTTCCGCGCCGGAGACCAGCGACATTTCCCTGCGTGTCATCAGCATCACCGCGCCCCAGGATCTTCTCGATCAGGAAGACGGTGAACTGCTCCTGGCCCGTCTGGCCAGTGAACTGGGGTGATGCCATGAGCCCATTGATGGAGCAACTCTACATCCTGCTGGTTGCGTTCATGGGGACGGACGGGCTGAGCCGTTTGTTCTACATGCTTTTTCCATTGTTCCTGATGTTTGAACTGCCGCTGATGATCATGGTGTTGCTCGGCGTTTTGCGCTGGTTCACACAGCGCCGCAGCCGGGTGCCGAAGAACAGCCTCTATCGCCCCAGGGTTTCTTGCATCATCACCTGCTACAGCGAAGGGATGGACGTTCAGACCACGCTGTTGAGCCTGTGTGAGCAAACCTACCAGGGCCACATCGAGATGATTCCCGTGGTGGATGGCGCCACGATCAACCATCCGACGCTCAGCGCCGTGCGCAGTTTCAACGTCGATCCGCAGTTGTACCCCAGGCGTCATTTACGGCCGATTGCCAAATGGCAGCGGGGCGGACGGGTGTCTTCCCTGAATGCAGGCCTGTCGCTGGCCAGTGGCGAAATCGTGATGGCGCTCGACGGCGATACGTCCTTTGACAACAACATGGTCAGCTCCATCGTGCGGCATTTCGAGGACCCCTCGGTACCAGCGGTCGCCGGCAGCCTGCGTGTGCGCAATGTCTGGGGCTCCTGGGTAACCGCGATGCAGGCGCTGGAATATCTGTTGTCGATCCATATGTCGAAAATCGGTCTGTCCGAATGGAACCTGGTCAACAACGTCTCAGGAGCCTTTGGTGCGTTTCGTCGCAGCTTCCTGGTGAAAATCGGCGGCTGGAACACCCACACCGCCGAGGACCTGGACCTGACACTGCGTATCAAGAGCTACTTCAAGCGCCACGACCTGCGGATTCCCTTCGAACCCGAAGCGATCGGTCATACCGACGCACCGGCAACGCTCTGGCAGTTTCTGATGCAGCGACTGCGCTGGGATGGCGACCTGTTTTTTCTGTACATCCGAAAGCACAACCGCAACATCGATCCTAAATTACTGGGTTGGAAAACCTTTCTGATGATCCTGCTCACGGGGTTCTTTTTCCAGCTGGTGCTGCCATTTCTGATCTTCAGCTACACCCTGATCGCCTTGTTCGTTTTGCCGGGCAAGACCCTGCTGTTTCTGTTTGTACTGGTCTATCTGCTGTACCTGATGATTACCATGCTGTTGTTTTTGGCCATGTTGCTGATGGTCTCCGACCGACCCCGGCAGGACATGGTCCTGGGATTGCTGGTGCCGCTTTTTCCGCTGTTCATGCTGATCCTGCGGTGCTGGAGCGCGGTGGCCATGCTCAACGAGATGTTCCGTCGCGGGCATGAAGAAAGTTCGATGGCGCCCTGGTGGGTACTTAAACGAGCCACGAGGTTTTGATATGCGATCGATACGCTTTGTCCTGGCCCTGTGCCTGCCCCTCGCATTGACAACGCTGCGGGCGGCGCCCTCGACGTGGTCCCAGGCCAGTTACGTCTGGGACAGCGAAGCGCTGCTCGATCCCGATCAACGGACAAACGAACTGGCGGCGCTGCACAAGGCCGGGATGGACAAGATCTACCTGGGTCTCAAAGCCGCACAGATCCATGATTTGACCACCACGCGCCAGCGGCTGGAGCAATTGCTGCGGCAAGCGGCGGCCGAGGGGATGCAAGTGAGCCTGTTGCTGGGCGATCCGGAATGGATCGAGCCAGAAGGGCGCCATCAACTCACCGATTTACTGCACAAGCTTAAAGGTTTGGCGTTCACCAGCCTGCACCTGGATCTGGAAGTCGAGCAACTGGGGGTTCCCGTTCCTGATCAACGCTTGAAAGACCTGCTCGGGACCTTGCGCATGGCCGCGGCGCAAAGCCCCTGGCCGGTAGAAATGTCCAGCCATCATCGCTGGTTCGCCGAGCCCAAGCCCGGACAAACCTGTGTGCCCTGTGCGCTGCCCGACGCAGGGGTGCGTCAGGTCAGCCTGATGATCTACACCCGCAACCCGAAAAACAGTGCGCGCATGGCCGAGCAGATCGCCAGACGCTGGCCCGCGCTGCAATTTCGCCTGGCGCAAAGCACCGAGCCGCAACTGGATGCCACGGAGTCCTGGGCCGGCGCGTCGACCGAACAGTTGCAACGCCAGACCAGCGCCTGGCGCGAACAACTGCAACCCCTGGGGATTGCCGGCATCGACTGGCAAGCCTGGCGGGACTTTCCAAAACGGTGAGCCGTCATGAAGATTCGTTTCGATAGTCGCAAGGAACTGAACCCGACTCAGGAGCAAGGTTTGAGTGTGCTTTACGCCCCGAGCAAACGCGCGGCGTTTCGTGTGCGCTGGTACCTGATCCTGTTATTGGTGGCGAGCCCGTTGATCTGGCTGGGCGGCAAGCTGGTGTACGGCATGCTGATGATCGACGCGCCGGCGCAACTGCGCTTGCCGATTCTGGAGGTGCGTGCGCGGGATGCCGGTCGGGTCGAGCAACTGCTCGTCAAGGCCGGTGACCAGGTGCGGATCGATCAGCCCCTGGCCAATCTCGACAACCCCGAGTGGCGTGCCCGGTTGGCGCAACTCTCCGCTGTCCCGGCCAATACCACACGCTTGAGCAATGCCAAACTGGGTGGTCGGGAGCGGCAATTGCTCAGGACCCGAATTGCCCGCTCGGAAGACCGGGTGAGGGTGCTTGAGGACCTGGTGATTCGTGGCGCCGTGTCCCGCGGCGAGGTGCTGGCCGCGCAGTCCGAACTCGACAGTTTCAAGGCGGACCTGCTGGCGTTCGAGCGCCGCGAGCAACTGGCCAATCAACCGTTGAGCGACGAGCGTGAGAAGGCTGAACGCACCGCCGAGCAAAAATGGTTGCAGACCCGCCTGGCGGCGTTGCCGGTCAAGGCCGCGCAGAGCGGGCGGGTGGCGGAAGTGCTGGTCAACCCCGGCGAAAACGTCGGCGCCGGCACCTTGCTGATGCGCATCGAGCAGCTTGAAGAGCCATTATTGTGGATCTATCTGGAACCGCTGAATATCAGCTACGCCGGGATCGGCCAGCCGCTGCGCGTGCGCATGCCCGACGGCAAATGGTTGACGGCCCGCGTGGTGCAGGCGGTGGACAGCGCCGGCCGCACGCCAACGGTGTTGCGCGGGCCGTTTGCCGCCAGCGAAATGGGTCTGCAGGTCGCCGCCAAGTTCGATCAGCCGCTGCCGTCACGCTGGCGCATTGATCAGCTGCCGCTGAACGTTCGTTTCCCGACCGACTGGGAACAAATGATCACCGACAGTCGTGAGCTGATTCAGGAATTGGGCGAGTTCATTGCAATGGCCAAACCCGAAACGAACACCGTGCCTGGCGATAAATGAACCCGCGGTTCAGAAGTATTGATTGCGGCGCGCGGTGGCAGCGACCTCGGTCGCCAGCAAATGCTCGGCCAGCACATCGTTGAGGAAGCGGAACTGATCGTTGAGCCCGACCACTTCGTTGTTGAAGTGATGACCGGCTGCCGGAATCAGCAACGCTTCGAATTTTTTGTCGAACACCAGGGTCAACACTTTACGAGACTCGAATTGCTGCGAGTAGTAGTTATTGCCGAACACCGGGAAGCTCACGGCCAGGGTGACTTCGTAGATCATGACGTGCGCTCCTCGGACAGAACGAACCAGCCAAATACGCTCAACGTGAAGGCCGTCAGGGCCAGGCAGGTCAGGAGATGGATTAGCATGATTCGACCCTCCGCTTCAGGGTTTCGTGTTGGGTTGCAATTGATCCTACGCTGACGGCCGGCGGGCGGAAGGCAATCGTGGCGATGGTGAATATCGATGGGAGTGATGGTCGGTTTGTGGTGATCGTTCCGGCCTCTTCGTCGGAACGCCGCCCGGAGCCTGCTCGCGAAGGCGGTATTGAGGACGACATCAGGGCAATGGCCGCCACCTATACTCAATTCAGGGCCTTTTGAGCGCCGGGCATTCGGTCCGGCGCCAACAGTTGGGAACCGCGATCTTGAACCTGCGTTCGCTGATCGTCGCCGTGCTGGTGGTGTTGGCGGGGTGCGTCACGGCCCCGCGCGCGCCGGTGGAAACGCCGCAGGTCATGATCTCGCCGAGTACCTGGCAGCAAGTGGACCGGGAGATTGTCGCGGCGTCGCAATCGGCCACCGAGCAGACCAAAATCTACGCCCGCGGCGCCATGGATTACTGGCGCACGCGGGTCTATCAACTGACCGAAGAAAACTTCATTCCGTGGTTCAGCAGCTACTGGACCCAGGAATGGTTGTCGATGAAAGTCAGCTGGTACACCCTCAGCGCCCAGGGCGAGCGGGATGCTTCGGAAAAGCGCCTGGCCGCTTACTTGCTGGAGCAATACCAGGAAAAAGTCCTGGCGCCGGTGGCGGTGGAGATCGATCCCGATCAGATTCTCAGTCTGGCGTCGGCGTTCTACGTGGACATTCTCAAGGAAGACCTGCAGCGCATTTCCCAGCGCCATGGCGTGCCCATCGCCCAACTCAATGGCCGCATCCAGAAAGTCCCGGCCATTGCCCTCGGGCCACCCTCGGCGCGTGACGCCTCACTGTATCAGGTGGTGTACGCCGAGCCGTTGAATAACCTGCCGGCCTACGCCGCGCTGGTCGACAAGATCCATAAGGCCGGTGGGGACAAGGGCGTCGATTCGACCGACACCGCGATGGCACCGGTCGCCAAGCGCGCCAGTCGACGAATCGAAGCTGAAATGGCGCCCCGTGGTGCGGCCAGCGCCGTGGCCGCGGCAGCAGGAAAACTGGCCGGTGCCCTGATTTCGGTGGGCGTGGCGGGGATCCGGGCGATTATCCAGGCCAACGACCGGCCCGACAGTGAGGCACTGATTCGCAGCAGTCTGGGCAATACGTTCGACAAGGCCTGGACCAAGCTGGTACAGAACCCGACCACCGGAGTCATGGCCGGAACCCTGTATATGGCGGGGCAGATCGAAGGCAACCTGGCAGGCAGCGCTGAACCGCCGGTCGGTCTGGAGGCCAGCCATGTCGAATGGCAGCCGAGCCAATCGACTAACCAGCGAATCAACCCATGACTCAAGGAGAACCCGCATGTCTTACGTGAATGCTTTTGTCGCTGCGGTGCCCACTGCCAACCGTGATAAATACAAGAAACACGCCGAGATCGCCGCCGGGCTTTTCAAGGAAAACGGCGCCTTGAGCGTGGTCGAGTGCTGGGGCAGTGACGTGCCTGATGGCAAGGTGACTTCGTTCCCGATGGCGGTAAAACTCAAGGAAAACGAAACCGTGGTGTTTGGCTGGCTCATCTGGCCGGACAAGGCCACCAGTGACGCCGCGATGGAAAAGATGATGGCCGACCCGAGGATGCAGCCAGACGTCAATCCCATGCCGTTCGATGGTCAGCGGATGATCTTCGGTGGTTTTGAAACGATCGTGAAGGCGTGAACAACCCGCGCAGGATCACTCGGATGACGGGGTGATCCTGCAACTCTTGCGGTTACGAATCTCGCTGTCGGTTGGCCGCTCCTTGACGAACTCGAAGCGCGGCTCTCCTTCGTTGTAGTGAACCAGCCAGCCCCATTCCAGCTCGGACTCATCCTGACCGGGTTTCGGTGGTACGGCCCACCATGGCTCTTTGCTGATGATTTCTCGCATGGCCCCCTCCAGTTGAAGCGTGTTTGCATGAACTATAACTTGGATGTCAGGAGGTGCCACGAATGAGCGACGAATCCCATGAGCCGTTCAAACGGCTGTTTTTTGCCCTGGACTGCGCGCCGGCGCAACGCAAGGTGATTGCTCAATGGCGCAGCGCCTTGCAACTGAGGAACGGGCGACCGGTGCCGGCGGAGAATTTTCACCTGACCCTGAAATTCCTCGGTTCGGTCGCCACGGCGCAGATTGCCGATATCTGCAAGGCTGCCGCATCAGTGCGCACTTCGGACGAGCGCTTGACCGTGGTGCTGGATCGGCTGGATGTCTGGCGCAGGGCAGGGGTGCTGGTGTTGGCGCCGGAGCAGGCGTCGCCAGCGTTATTGCGCCTGGTGTATGACCTGGAACAGGCCGTGTTGCCGTTTGTATCGGGGGATGCACCACGGGAGTTTCGCCCGCACCTGACCCTGGCCCGGGATTTTCGCGCGCCGGTGCCCGAGTCCGCCACGCCGCCGGAGTTTTTCCTGCGCGCCGATCGATTCGCCCTGTTCGAATCGCACAAGGGCCGGTACATACCGCTGGCCTCGTGGCCATTGGGAATTTCGTAGCCGAAACAAAAAAAGGCGCCCGAGGGCGCCAAACTCACCTTAACCGAGGAGCCAGGTGAGGCCGTTCATCGGAGACGAGTGCAGCGGTGGTAAGGCGCTGCGTGAACGGAAAACATTAAGAGTCTTGGGCCTGGCACGCCCCCTGTGGTGTCAGTTATTTACCCAACTTCACCTTGGTCCAACCCCGGGTCATCACCCGCTGCACACCAATCGGCATATCCGGAATGGCATACAAGGTCGCCATCACGTCCTGCGACGGATACGAACCCGGGTCGTTGCGAATCGCTTCATCCACCAACGGCGTCGCTGCCGCGTTGGCGTTGCTGTAGCCGATGTTGTTGGTGATCTCGGCGATGATGTCCGGGCGCATCAGGAAGTTCATGAACAGGTGGGCGTTCTCGACGTTGGCGGCATCGCGGGGGATGGCGACCATGTCGTAGAAGCTGCCGGCGCCTTCTTTCGGGATGCTGTAGTCGATCTTCACCTTGTCCCCGGCTTCCTGGGCGCGGGCCTTGGCCTGCAGCACGTCGCCGGAGTAACCGACGGCCACGCAGATGTTGCCGTTGGCCAGGTCGGAGATGTATTTCGACGAATGGAAGTACGCCACCGACGGGCGAATTTTCATGAACAGCGCTTCGGCTTCGGCGATGTGTTGCTTGTCCTGATCGTTCACCGGGTAGCCCAGGTAGTGCAGGGCGGCGGGGAGCATCTCGGTCGGTGAATCGAGGAAGCTGATGCCGCAGGCTTTCAGTTTTTCCGCGTTTTCCGGTTTGAACAGCAAATCCCAGGAGTTGGTCGGGGCGTTGGCGCCGAGGACTTCCTTGACCTTGTCCGGATTGAAACCGATGCCGATCGAGCCCCACATGTACGGGAAGGCATGGGCGTTATCCGGATCGCTGGCAGAGGCGTTTTTCAGCAACACCGGATTGAGGTTTTTCCAGTTCGGCAGCTTGGATTTGTCCAGTTCCTGATAGACGCCGGCCTTGACCTGCTTGGCCAGGAAACTGTTGGACGGCACGACGATGTCGTAGCCGGACTTGCCCGCCAGCAGGCGTGCTTCCAGGGTTTCGTTACTGTCGAACACATCGTAGGTCACCTGGATCCCGGTCTCGTCTTCGAACTTCTTGACGGTGTCCGGGGCAATGTAATCCGACCAGTTGTAGACGCGCAGAACCTTGTCATTGGCCTGGGCGCCCGTAACCATCGCGCCCAATAAGGACAGTGTCAGCAGAGTCCTGCCAAACATTTTCATCGGTACAACTCCATTCTTTTTATTCAATTGACGCAAAAGCTGTGAAACGCGACGGCCCTAGGCCGTCGCTTCTACCATTTGCTTTTTCGGTTGTTGCCAGGACTCGCTGGCGGTCTGATCCATCGCTTCCTGAATCGCCCGTTTGCGGCTGGCTTCGGCACGGCGGCTGAAGTACCAGACCATGAAGGTCACCATCGATACCGCCAGTAGAATCAAACTGGCCACGGCATTGATCTCCGGCTTCACCCCCAGGCGCACCGCTGAGAACACTTCCATCGGCAGGGTGGTGGAGCCCGGACCCGACACGAAGCTCGCCAGTACCAGGTCATCCAGCGACAGGGCAAAGGACATCATGCCGCCGGCCGCCAGTGACGGTGCGATCATCGGGATGGTGATCAGGAAAAACACTTTGAACGGCTTGGCCCCGAGGTCCATGGCCGCTTCTTCGATGGACAGGTCCAGCTCGCGAAGGCGGGCGGAGACTACCACCGCCACGTAAGCGGCACAAAACGTGGTGTGGGCGATCCAGATCGTCACGATGCCGCGTTCCATCGGCCAGCCGATCAGTTGCGCCATGGCCACGAACAGCAGCAACAGCGACAGACCGGTGATCACCTCCGGCATCACCAGTGGCGCGGTCACCAGGCCACCGAACAGCGTGCGGCCCTTGAAGCGCGTGACGCGAGTCAGCACGAACGCGGCCAGTGTGCCCAGCGCCACGGCTGCAATCGCGGTATAGCAGGCGATTTCCAGCGAGCGCACCACCGAGCCCATCAGTTGCGAGTTGTCGAGCAGGCCGGCGTACCACTTGAACGACCAGCCACCCCACACCGTCACCAGCTTCGAAGCGTTGAACGAGTAGATCACCAGAATCAGCATCGGCAAGTAGATAAACGACAGGCCGAACACCAGCATCAATTTTGAGAACCCGAAACGTTTCATCCCCGTGCCTCCATCTCTTTGGCCTGGCTGCGGTTGAACAGCAGAATCGGCACAATCAGGATCAACAGCATCACCACCGCCAGCGCGGACGCCACCGGCCAGTCGCGGTTATTGAAGAACTCTTGCCACAGCACGCGACCGATCATCAGGGTTTCCGGGCCGCCCAGCAGTTCCGGAATCACGAACTCGCCGACCACTGGAATGAACACCAGCATGCAACCGGCGATGATGCCGTTCTTGGCCAGCGGCACGGTGATTTTCCAGAAGCTGTTGAAGGTACTCGAACCCAGGTCAGACGCCGCTTCCAGCAGGCTCTGATCGTGCTTCACCAGATTGGCGTAGAGCGGCAGGATCATGAACGGCAGATACGCGTACACCACGCCGATATAGACGGCGGTGTTGGTGTTGAGGATCTCGATCGGGTGATCGGTCAGACCGGTCCACATCAGAAAGCCGTTGAGCAGACCGTTGTTGCTGAGGATGCCCATCCACGCATAAACGCGGATCAGGATCGCCGTCCAGGTCGGCATCATGATCAGCAACATCAAGACGTTTTGCGCTTCCTTGCTCGCCTTGGTAATGGCATAGGCCATCGGAAAACCGATCACCAGGCACATCAGCGTACTGAACAGCGCGACCTTCAACGAACCGAGGTAAGCCGAGAGGTACAGCTCATCTTCGCCCAGCAGCGTGTAGTTGCCGATGTTGAGCAGCAGATTGAATTTCTGCTCGGCGTAGGTGTAGATCTCCGAGTAGGGTGGAATGGCCAGGGCTGCTTCCGAGAAGCTGATCTTCATCACCAGGAAGAACGGCAGCATGAAGAACAGGCACAGCCACAGGAACGGAATGCCGATGACGAGCTTACGACCGCTGGGCACCAGGCGCAGGAACTGCTGATTGAAGGTTCTCATGCGCGCAGTACCACGCCGCTGTCGTCTTCCCACCACACGTAGACCTGATCGTCCCAGGTCGGACGCGCCCCACGGCGTTCGGCGTTGGCCATGAACGACTGCACGACCTTGCCGCCAGGCAGTTCGACGTAGAACACCGAGTGGCCGCCGAGGTAGGCGATGTCATGCACCTTGCCGCTGGACCAGTTGTAGCGGGTGTCTGGCTTGACGGTACTGACCAGCAGTTTTTCCGGGCGGATGGCGTAGGTGATCGACTTGTCCTGCACCGAGGTACTGACGCCGTGGCCGACGTAGATTTTCTGTTCCAGATCCGGGCTGTGAATGATCGCGTGACCTTCCAGGTCTTCCACCACCGTGCCATCGAAGGCATTCACGTTACCGATGAACTCGCAGACCATGCGGCTGACCGGTGCCTCGTAGATGTCGACCGGGCTGCCGATCTGGGCGATCCAGCCCAGGTGCATGATCGCGATGCGCTGGGCCATGGTCATGGCCTCTTCCTGATCGTGGGTCACCATCACGCAGGTCACGCCGACGCGTTCGATGATTTCCACCAGTTCCAGCTGCATCTGCGAGCGCAGCTTTTTATCCAGCGCACCCATGGGCTCGTCGAGCAACAGCAGTTTCGGCCGCTTGGCCAGGGAGCGGGCCAGGGCCACGCGCTGACGCTGGCCGCCGGACAACTGATGGGGTTTGCGCTTGGCGTACTGGGTCATGTGCACCAGGCGCAGCATCTCTTGTACGCGGGCGTCGATTTCGGCGGCGGGCAAACGGTCCTGTTTGAGGCCGAAGGCGATGTTCTGTGCCACGGTCATGTGCGGGAACAGGGCATAGGACTGGAACATCATGTTGATCGGCCGTTCGTACGGCGGCATGTCGGTGATGTCGACGCCGTCGAGCAGAATCCGGCCTTCGGTCGGGCGCTCGAAGCCGGCGAGCATGCGCAACAGCGTCGATTTGCCGGAACCGGAACCACCGAGCAGGGCAAAGATTTCGCCTTGATGGATTTCCAGGGACACATCGTCCACAGCGGTGGTTTCGTCGAATTTCTTGGTGACGCGATCGACCTTCACCAACACCTTTTTCGGTGCCTGGTGACCTTCAAGGGCCTTCCTGTAGATGCTGGAGGCGTTTGCCATGTGAAACTCCCAACAGGTTTCAGTCGTCGGGCCAACGCGGCCTGACTTAATAGTTGATTGCAAACCCGAGTCTTACGGTGCCAGTGAGTCCAGCGGCGATCCCACAGGGGGATTGCGTTTGACTCCCTTACCCATACCTCTCGGGTTTATCCGGTGCCGCCTTCCTGGCTGCGGTACTTGTTGTTATTGCAGTGTGTTGTTATCGCGAGCGACGGACGCGCAAAGGCACGCCCGCCTGTCCCGCGGGGGCAGAAAATTGTTTTTCGGGTTTTACGTCAGCGCGAGTGACGCAGCGCCGCCCGTTGCCGGCACGCTTGGCCGAACGCCTGGAAAATGCTCAGGTAGGGCGGGTTGTCCAGCACCTGCCATTCCGGGTGCCATTGCACGCCGAGGGCGAAGGCCTTGCTGTGCTCCACCGACACCGCCTCGATCAAGCCATCGGGCGCGATGGCCTCGCTGCGCAGGCCGGGGGCGAGTCGGTCGATGCCCTGGCTGTGAATCGAGTTGACCTGGAACACCGGGGGCAGATCCAGGGCTTCGAACACACCACCCGGTTGCACCGTGACCGCATGGGCCGGTGCGTATTGCACCGCCAGGTCCGGATGGTTGGCTTCGCGGTGATCGAGGAAGCCGGGCAGTTCATGGACTTTCTGGTGCAGGCTGCCACCGAACACCACGTTCATCTCCTGGAAGCCACGGCAGATGCCGAGTACCGGCACGCCGGCGGCAATGGCCGCGCGAATCAGGGGAAGGGTGGTGCGATCCCGCTGGGGATCGTGTTCCGTGCCGGGAGCGCTGTCGGGGCCTTGATAGTGGAAGGGTTCCACGTTCGACGGCGAGCCGGTCAGCAACAGACCGTCGAGCTGCGGCAGCAGGTCATCGATTTCGGTCAGTTCAGCCAGGGAAGGAATGACGACGGGCAGCCCCAGCGCCGCAACGCTGACAGCACGCAAGTACTTGTCGCCGCTGACATGGTAGGGGTGCAGGCCAATCTGTTTGACGCACGCAGTAACGCCGATCAATGGCTTGAATGCCATTTTTATCACCTCGAAGTTTCACACTTGAACGAGCTTTTCCGGAGCTTAGCCTTGTTGATTTTAATTGACAACTCTCATGTAAAAAATTCTAAACGCCGAACGTCCGATCTTCGGGTTTTACGGGCGTCTGGCGGCTGATGTGGCACTCTCGTCCTCCTGAAGTGCCCGAAAATAAACGCTGAAAGGCTGAGTGTTCGCTATTGACTTCACTTTGTCTTTCGGATTGACTGGCTACGTGAAAGGGCGGTGAACATAATAATTAACAGCTAATAGGTGCATCATGTCGGTCCCTCTGCGTACCGTTCAACTCAACGAAGCAAACGCATTCCTTAAGAAATATCCTGAGGTTTTGTACGTCGACCTTCTGATTGCGGATATGAACGGTGTGGTGCGCGGCAAGCGCATCGAACGCACCAGTCTCCATAAGGTTTACGAGAAAGGCATCAACCTGCCGGCGTCTCTGTTTGCTCTGGACATCAACGGCTCCACGGTGGAAAGCACCGGCCTGGGTCTGGATATCGGCGACTCCGACCGGATCTGCTACCCGATCCCCGGCACCCTGAGCATCGAGCCCTGGCAGAAGCGCCCGACCGCACAACTGCTGATGACCATGCACGAACTGGAAGGCGAGCCGTTCTTCGCCGATCCGCGCGAAGTGCTGGCCAATGTCGTGCGCAAATTCGACGACCTGGGCCTGACCATCTGCGCCGCGTTCGAACTGGAGTTCTACCTGATCGACCAGGACAACGTGAACGGTCGTCCGCAATCGCCACGTTCGCCGGTTTCGGGCAAGCGTCCGATGTCGACCCAGGTCTACCTGATCGACGACCTCGACGAATACGTCGACTGCCTCCAGGACATTCTGGAAGGCGCGAAAGAGCAAGGCATCCCGGCCGACGCCATCGTCAAGGAAAGCGCCCCGGCGCAGTTCGAAGTCAACCTGCACCACGTGGCCGATCCTATAAAGGCCTGCGACTATGCGGTGCTGCTCAAGCGTCTAGTGAAGAACATCGCCTACGACCACGAGATGGACACCACCTTCATGGCCAAGCCGTATCCGGGCCAGGCGGGCAACGGTCTGCACGTGCACATTTCGATTCTCGACAAGGAAGGCAATAACATCTTTGCCAGCGAGGATCCCGAGCAGAACGCCGCGCTGCGACACGCGATCGGCGGTGTGCTCGAGACCCTGCCGGCGCAGATGGCGTTCCTCTGCCCGAACGTCAACTCGTACCGCCGTTTCGGCGCACAGTTCTACGTACCGAACTCGCCGAGCTGGGGCATCGACAACCGTACCGTGGCGGTACGTGTACCGACCGGCTCAAAGGACGCCGTGCGCATCGAGCACCGTGTAGCCGGCGCCGATGCCAACCCGTACCTGCTGATGGCCTCGGTCCTGGCCGGTGTGCACCACGGCCTGACCAACCAGATCGAACCCGGCGCGCCAGTGGAAGGCAACAGCTACGAGCAGAACGAACAAAGCTTGCCGAACAACCTGCGCGACGCACTGCGCGAACTGGACGACAGCGAAGTCATGGCCAAGTACATCGACCCGATGTACATCGACGTGTTCGTGGCGTGCAAGGAAAGCGAACTGGCCGAGTTCGAAAACTCCATCTCGGACCTTGAGTACAACTGGTACTTGCATACCGTTTGACGGTGTTGGAGGCGTACACAAAACCTGTGTACGCCATCCATCCCTGTGGGAGCTGGCTTGCCAGCGATGGCGTCGTCACAGTCAACATTGATGGTGTCTGATCCGCCGCAATCGCTGGCAAGCCAGCTCCCACAGGGATCGCATTTCATTTTTTTGATTGGACGGGTGTCCGTCCGACGATCACTCAATTCCCTGCGTCGAGTCACAACCATGACAATCACTCGCAGCGACTGGGAGCAACGCTTCCAGTCCCTCAACATCGAAAGCCGTGCCTTCATCGACGGTCAATACTGCGCAGCCGCCAGCGGCGCCACATTCGAATGCGTCAGCCCTGTGGACGGTCGCTTTCTGGCGAACGTCGCCAGCACCGACGAAGCCGATGCGAACGCGGCGGTTGCCGTTGCACGCCGTACTTTCGAATCCGGCATTTGGGCCAACCTCGCCCCGGTCGAACGCAAGCGCATCCTGATCCGCTTCGCCGATCTGATCCTGGCTAACCGGGAAGAACTGGCGCTGCTGGAAACCCTGGACATGGGTAAACCCATCAGCGATTCGATGAACATCGACATCCCGGCGACCGCCAACGCGATCCGCTGGACCGCCGAAGCCATCGACAAGATTTACGACGAAGTCGCTGCCACACCCCGTGATCAGCTTGGACTAGTGACGCGCGAGCCGGCCGGCGTGGTCGCGGCCATCGTGCCGTGGAACTTCCCGTTGATCATGGCCAGCTGGAAATTCGCTCCGGCTCTGGCGGCGGGCAACTCGTTCATCCTCAAGCCTTCGGAAAAATCGCCACTGACCGCGATCCGCATCGCGCAGCTGGCGCTGGACGCCGGCATCCCCAAAGGCGTGTTCAACGTGCTGCCAGGCTACGGTCATACCGTCGGCAAGGCTCTGGCGCTGCACATGGATGTCGATGTGCTGGCGTTCACCGGCTCGACAGCGGTGGCCAAGCAGCTGTTGGTCTACGCCGGACAAAGCAACATGAAACGCGTCTGGCTGGAAGCTGGTGGCAAGAGCCCGCACGTGGTGTTCGCCGATGCGCCGGACTTGCGTGTGGCGGCCCAGGCTGCGGCCAGCGGCATCGCCTTCAACCAGGGTGAAGTCTGCACTGCCGGTTCGCGTCTGTTGGTGGAGCGTTCGATCCGCGACCAGTTCATCCCGCTGCTGGTGGAAGCCCTGCAAGCGTGGAAACCGGGGCACGCGCTCGATCCTGCGACCACCGTTGGCGCGGTCGTCGATCAGCGTCAGCTGGACAACGTGCTGCGTTACATCGACATCGGTCGGGAGCAGGGCGCCGAGCTGATTGCCGGTGGCCAACGCACCCTGGAAGACACCGGTGGCCTGTACGTCGAACCGGCGATTTTCGACGGTGTGACCAACGCCATGACCATTGCCCGTGAAGAAATCTTCGGCCCTGTACTGTCGCTGATCACCTTCGACACGGCTGAAGAAGCCCTGGCGATCGCCAACGACAGCATCTTCGGTCTGGCGGCAGGCGTGTGGACCAGCAACCTGAGCAAGGCCCACACCTTCGCCCGTGGCTTGCGCGCCGGCAGCGTCTGGGTCAACCAGTACGACGGCGGTGACATGACCGCGCCGTTCGGCGGGTTCAAGCAGTCAGGCAATGGTCGGGACAAATCGCTGCATGCGTTCGACAAGTACACCGAACTCAAAGCGACCTGGATCAAGCTCTAAATAACAATAAAAGCGGCGGCCGCCGTTTGTGCCGGCGGCCATCGGAGAATCTTATGAAACATGTAAACAGCTACTACGCCGCCACCCGCAACTTCACCGGTGACTTTCCGGTACTTGAAGAGCTGGTGGAATGCGATGTCTGTGTGATCGGCGCCGGCTACACCGGTCTGTCCTCGGCGTTGTTCCTCGCCGAGGCGGGCTACAGCGTCACCGTACTCGAAGCGGCAAAAGTCGGCTTCGGCGCCAGCGGTCGCAACGGCGGGCAACTGGTCAACTCCTACAGCCGCGACGTCGATGTCATCGAAGAGCGCTATGGCGACAAGACCGCTGAAGTACTCGGCAGCATGATTTTCGAAGGCGCCGACATCATCCGTCAGCGCATACAGCACTATGACATTCAGTGTGACTACCGTCCGGGCGGCATCTTTGCCGCGCTGAACAAGAAACAGTTCAAGGGCCTGGCCGAGCAGAAGAAAAGCTGGGAGCGCTACGGCAACAAGAACCTGACCCTGCTCAGCGAGTCGGATATCAAGCGCGAAGTGGGTTGCGACAACTATGTCGGCGGTCTGCTGGACATGCAGGGCGGGCACATTCACCCGCTGAACCTGGCCCTCGGCGAAGCCTCGGCCATCATCGGCCTGGGTGGCAAGATCTTCGAACAATCGGCGGCGGTGGAAATCACCTACGGCGAACCGATCACCGTGCGCACCGCCAAAGGCGTGGTTCGGGCCAAGTACCTGCTCATCGCCGGTAACGCCTACCTGCCGCAGGGCCTGGACAATCGGGTGACCAGCAAGAGCATGCCTTGCGGATCGCAGATCGTCGTCACCGAGCCGTTGTCGGAAAAACAGGCCAAAAGCCTGATCACCAATAACTACTGTGTCGAAGACTGCAACTACCTGCTCGATTACTTCCGCCTTACCGCCGACAACCGCTTGCTCTACGGCGGCGGCGTGGTCTACGGCGCCCGCGAGCCGGACGATATTGAGCAGTTGATCCGCCCGAAAATCCTCAAGACCTTCTCGCAACTGAAGGACGTGAAGATCGACTACCGCTGGACCGGCAACTTCCTGCTGACCATGTCGCGCATGCCGCAATTCGGCCGTATCGAGAAAAACGCCTACTACATGCAGGGCTACAGCGGCCACGGCGTCACCTGTTCGCACCTGGCCGGCAAACTGATCTCGGAAATGATCCGCGGCGACGCCGAGCGCTTCGACGCCTTCGCCTCGCTACCGCACATGCCAATGATCGGCGGGCGCACGTTCTCCGCGCCGCTCACCGCCATGGGCGCCGTGTACTACTCGCTGCGCGACCGTTTCGGTATTTAAGCTTTACCTCGCCGGCGACGGCCCCAAAAGGTGTCGCCGGCTTTTTTATTGCTACAAACACTGCTTTCCCCTGTGGGAGCGAGCCTGCTCGCGAAGAGGCCATTTCAGCCAACATTGATGTCGCCTGGCACACCGCCTTCGCGAGCAGGCTCGCTCCCACAGTTGGTGCAATATCAGGACGGAAGAAAGTTTTTTTCAGCCGTTTATCGAACCTGCTGAGCAACACCAACAAACGTGATTTAATAGCCGCCTTTCACGTTTCCGGGACCGGAAAACGGCGTGATCCGCGCCTGCTCTCCACCCCCATTACCCTTAAGTACCAAGCACATAAGGCTGTCATGGATACGGGCTCACGACTCAAATTAGTACGCGAAAGCTACAAACTGTCCCAGCGCGAGCTGGCCCGCCGTAGCGGCGTCACCAATGCCACCATCTCGCTGATCGAACAAAACCGCGTCAGCCCCTCGGTCAGTTCCCTGAAAAAACTGCTCGAAGGCATCCCCATGTCCCTGGCGGACTTCTTCACCTTCGACCAGCCCCCGCGCGAACACCAATACGTCTTCCGCGCCAATGAACAACCCGACCTGGGCCGCCACGGCCTGCGTCTGTTGCTGATCGGCGCCTCGGTGCCGAGCCGGCAGATGCGCTTGCTGCGCGAGCAGTACGCACCCGGCGCAAGCTCCGGGGAAGAGCCGATCGTGCACTCCGAAGGCGAGGAGTGCGGGCTGGTGACGCGGGGCACGGTTGAGTTGACCGTGGATGGACAGATCAGTGTACTCAATGCCGGGGATGGCTATTACTTTCCGACGACCTTACCGCATCGGTTTCGCAATATCGGGCAGGACGAGGCGGAGATCATCAGCGCGAACACCCCGGCGAACTTCTGAGGGTGGCGAGGCCTGATTGTCTGGCGTGTTGAAACTGCTTTCACCGTGCGATACAAAAAATCCGACGCCCCTTCAAGCGTCGGATTTTTTATGATCTGAACTACGCTCATCAACGGCGTCTAAATTTCACAGGAATACTCCCGCCATGAAGGAACGACTCATGTCCAGATCCAGCTCGTTGATTGCAGCTGTTACATGCCTTGCGTTGGTTTGCGGCTCCGTAACCGCGTTGGCTGATCCCGGCAATGGAAAGGGCCAGGGAAACGCCAAGGGAAACCCGCACAGTGCCCAGGATCATGGAAACAAAGGCAATAAGTCCGGGGGCGGTGATTGGGGCAATGGTCCCAGCATCAATCGCGCAAGCGTACTCGGGATTGTTGGCGATTATCGCGACTACTGGAGCCCCGGTCCTGCGTTGCCTCCCGGCATTCAAAAGAACCTCGCCCGAGGCAAGCCGCTCCCGCCGGGAATCGCGAAAAAGCTCGATGGCCGGTTGATCGGCAGACTGCCGCATTACGAAGGGTACGAATGGCAGCAAGTGGGCACGGATTTGATCCTGGTCGCACTGGCGACCGGGCTTATCTATGAAGTGCTTAATGGCGCGTTTGATTGACGTTTGAGCGGTGAATATGCGATTCGCCTCACATTTGCGAATCGCTTGCCGCCATTGGCATCTCCGTCCGTCGCGAGGCCTTGAACTGTCTGGGTTTTAACGCGTCATACAACACGCGAAATCAACCCTACGGAAGCAATCATGCTTTTAAACAAAAAGAGTCTCGCCGCTGTCCTGTCCTGCGCCATGATGCTCGCAGCCGCCCCGTTATTGCCTGCTGACCTCTCCATCATCAGTTCCGCACACGCCAAAGAAGGTGGTGGTG
>NZ_SCOO01000018.1:0-112274 GCF_005502415.1 Pseudomonas sp. G(2018)
GGTCATCGATGATCTGAATCGGCAGCACCGGGCCGAAAATCTCCAGGCGCATGATTTCCATGTCGGCACGGCAACCGGCCAATACCGTGGGCTGGAAGTGAAAGCCATTGGGCAGATCGGCAATCTGCCCGCCACTGATCAGGCTCGCGCCCTGGCTCAATGCCGTGCGGACTTTGCGGTTGACGCTGTCCAGGCCCTGACGGTTGATCAGGGGACCCATTTCCACATCGGGTTGGGCAATCGGGTCGCCGTAGCGTGTGGCGCTCATCGCCGCCGCGATGCGCTCGATGAACTGATCCGCCACCTTGCGCTCGACATACACCCGCTCGGCACAGTTGCACACCTGTCCGCTATTGATGATGCGCGAATCACGGATGGCCTTCACCGCCAGGTCCAGGTCGGCATCCGCCAGCACGATGGCTGGGGCCTTGCCGCCCAGTTCCAGGTTGAGCTTGGTGATGTTCGGCGCGGCGGCGGCCATGATGCGCGAGCCGGTGTCGACGCTGCCGGTGAAGCTGATCATGTCCACGCCTTTATGCGCGCTCAGCGCCGCGCCGACTTGACCGTCGCCGCACACTACGTTGAACACCCCAGGTGGCAGGTCGGTTTCGGCGACCAGTCGGGCGAACTCAAAGCAGTTGTTCGGGGTTTCTTCGCTGGGCTTGATAACGATGGTGTTGCCGGTCAGCAAGGCCGGGGCTATCTTGCGGGCGATCAGGAAGAACGGGAAATTCCACGGCAGAATCCCGGCCACCACGCCCAGCGGTTTACGGAACAGGAAGATGTTTTCGTTCTGGCGGTCGCTGGTGATGATTTCGCCTTCGATGCGCCGCGCCCACTCGGCCATGTAATCGAGGTAGTCGGCGGTGAAATTCACTTCGACTTCTGCCAGGCCGCTGATCTTGCCTTGTTCCAGGGTGATGGTGCGCGCCAGGTGCGCAACGTTTTCCCGCAGCTTGGCGGCAATCCTGCGCAAGTAGCCGGCGCGGTCATTTGCCGGTTTACGTGACCAGTCCTTTTGCGCGGCGCGGGCGGCAGCGAGGGCGCGGTCGACGTCTTCGGCCGTCGAGGCCGGGACTTTAGACAACACCGCACCGGTTGCCGGGTTGATCACATCGAGATGGGCAGCGCTGGCCACGAACTGGCCATTGATGAAGTTTTCATAGACAGGCACGGACGACATGGGGCGACTCCTTGGCTGATCAGTAGGTACGCGACGGCGCTTGTTCGGTGGTCGGTGTGCGGTAGCGGGCGAGGGTGGCCATGGCGCCCTGGCGTAGCAGGCTGATGTCGATGGCCACCGCGATGAACTGGCAGCCCCAGCTCTGGTAACGGCGCGCATCCTCTTCATTGGGCGCGAGAATGCCGCAGGCCTTGCCGGCCGCGAGCGTGGCGTTGACTGCGTGTTGAATGCGTTCCTGGACTTGCGGGTGACCTGGGTTGCCGGCATGGCCCAGGCCGATGGACAAATCCGCCGGGCCGATGAACACCGCATCGACGCCTTCGACGGCAGCAATCGCTTCGACGTTATCCACGCCCAGCCGCGATTCGACCTGCACGATCAGGCACAGCTGTTCATGGGCGGTATTCAGGTAATCCGGCACGCCGTCCCAACGCGTGGCGCGGGTCAGGCCGCCGCCGACGCCACGTATGCCGTGGGGCGGATAGCGCATGGCGCGCACCAGGGCCTGCGCCTGTTCGGCGGTTTCCACCATCGGGATCATCAACGTCTGCGCGCCGACATCCAGCAGTTGCTTGATCAGATTGGCGTCGCCATTGACCGCGCGAACCACCGGCGATGTGGAGTAGGGCGCGACGGCCTGCAACTGGGCGAGTACGCCGGGCACGGTGTTCGGCGCGTGTTCGCCGTCGATCAGCATCCAGTCGTAACCGGTGGTGGCGACGATCTCGGCGGCATAGCCGGTGGCGAAGCCGGCCCAGATGCCGTATTGGGTCGTCGGGTGTTTCAGCGCGGTCTTGAAGGCGTTGTGCGGCATGTTCATCAAGGGCTCCTTTCTCAGCGGCTGTAGGGCCGATGCAGTTGGCATTCGGGGTTGAGCGTCACACCGAAACCAGGTTGATCCAGTTCAGACAAGCGCATGCGGCCGTTCACGGGCACTGGTTCGCCGAGCAGTTGCGGATGAAACATCGGCACCACTTCGTCAGCCTTCGGCGCCATCATCAGGAACTCGGCGAACGGGCTGTTATGCCGGGTGGCGACGAAGTGATAGCTGTACACCGACGAGCCGTGAGGAATGACCAGCGCGTTGTGCGCGTCGGCCAGGGCCGAGATTTTCACCAGTTCGGTGAGACCGCCGCACCAGCCGACGTCCGGCTGAATGATGTCGCAGCAGCCCATCTCCAACAGCATGCGGAATCCCCAGCGGGTGGCTTCGTGCTCGCCGGTGGTCACCAGCATGCCTTTGGGCACGTTGTTGCGCAGTGCTGCGTAGCCCCAGTAATCGTCCGGTGGCAGGGCTTCTTCGATCCACTTCAAGCCGTGTTCGTGGGCGCCGACCGCCAGTTTGGTGGCGTAGTTGAGGTCAAGGCTCATCCAGCAGTCGAGCATCAGCCAGAAGTCCGGACCGACGCGCTCACGCATGGTGGCCAGTTCTTCGAGGTTTTTGCGCAGGCCTTCCTCGCCTTCGGCGGGGCCGTGGTGCAACGGCATCTTGCCGCCGATGAAACCCATTTTCTGCGCCAGGTCCGGGCGGGCACCGGTGGCGTAGAACTGCAATTCATCGCGCACCGCGCCGCCCAGCAGCTGGTGCACCGGCTCCTGGCGGATCTTGCCGAGCAAGTCCCACAGCGCCAGGTCGACTCCGGAGATCGTGTTGATCACGATGCCTTTGCGCCCGTAATACAGGGTCGACTGGTACATCTGGTCCCAGATTTTTTCGATGTCGGTCACCCGTGCGCCTTCGAGGAAGCGCGCCAAGTGTTTTTCGACGATGTACGCAGCAGGTTCGCCGCCGGTGGTCACGGCAAAACCGACGGTGCCGTCGCTGGCTTCGATCTCCACTACCAGGGTGCCGAGTACGTTGATGCCGAAGGTGCGGCGGCTCTGGCGGTACTCCGGGTATTTGCTCATCGGCGTGGCGATGTGATCGTCGATCCAGTGGCCGTCCGCCTGATCGTGATAATCCGCGCCGCCGCCACGCAGGGTGAAAGCACGGACGTGTTTGATGGTTGGAATGCCCATGGTGTGACTCCTCAGGTTTAAACGGTGGCCGGTTTGTTCGAAGCTTTATGGCCGGGCGAACGCACGCCCAGCACGAGCAACGCGGCAATGACAGTGGTAGAGGCCAGCAGGTAAAGACCGGCGGCCGGTGAATGGAAGGCGCCTTCGGCCCAGTTCTTCAGTACCGGGGCGATGAAGCCGCCGAGGGCGCCGAAGGAGTTGATCAGGGCGATGCCGGCCGCCGCCGCGCTGCCGGCCAGGTAACTGGAAGGGAAGGTCCAGAACACCGGTTGCACGGCGATGAAGCCGGAAGCGGCAAAACACAGGGCGACGATGCCCAGGATCGGACTGCTGAAGGTGACCGAGCAGGCGATCCCGGCCGCGGACATCAGCAACGTCAGGCAGGCTGTGCGCCGACGTTCGCCGGTGCGGTCGCTGTAGCCGGGGATCAGGTACGCGGCGACGATGGCGCAGATCCACGGGATCGCGGTGACCAGGCCGACCATCAGCCCGACCTTGGTGCCCAACAGTCCACCGACCTGAGTCGGCAGGTAGAACACCACGCCGTAGACACTGGCCTGAATCAGCAGGTAGATCAGGCACAGGTACAGCACCGAGGGTTGGCACAACACGTTGAGCAGGCTGCGGCCGTGGTTCTGTTTGTGGCTGTCTTCCTGATCGAGCAGGCTCTGGATTTGCTGACGTTCCTCGGCGGTCAGCCACTTGGCATCGGCGGGGCGATTGTCCAGGTACCAGTAGGCCCAGATGCCCACGGCGGTGGCCATCAAGCCTTCCACGGCGAACAGCCACTGCCAGCCGTGGAAACCGGCCCACCCATCCATTTCCAGCAGCAGACCGGACAACGGGCTGCCGAAGATGAACGCCAGTGGCGCACCGAAATAGAAGAAGCCCATGGCTTTGCCGCGTACCGCGTTGGGAAACCAGTAGGTGAGGTAAAGAATCACGCCGGGGAAAAATCCGGCTTCCGCCACACCGAGCAGAAAGCGCAGGACGTAGAACGTGGTTTCGTTATGGGCAAAGACCATGGCCGCGGAGACCAGGCCCCAGGTCACCATGATCCGGCACATCCACAAACGGGCGCCGACGCGGTGCAGGATCAGGTTGCTGGGCACTTCGAGCAGCGCGTAACCGACGAAAAACACCCCGGCGCCGAAGGCGAAGGCGGCGTCGCTGATGCCGGTATCGGCTTGAAAGGCTTGCTTGGCGAACCCGACGTTGGCGCGGTCGAGGAAGGCCATGATGTACATCAGCAGGAGAAACGGGAGCAGCCGCCAGGAAATTTTGGCGAGCAGAGGCGCGGGTAGAGTCTTCATCGCAGTTTTCCTTTGGTAGGGCATTTGTTCTTATGGGGAAGACTGTACGGCGGCTGATCGATGCGTTACAAATCGAATCTAGCTAACAACTGATACCTTAAGGGTATCGATATAAAAAGGCCCGCCATGACTACGCCGATCCTCTCCCGCAGCCTGTTCAATCGCCTGCGCTACAAGCACTTGCACATGCTGGTGGCGCTCAGCACCAGCCAGAACCTGCACCGCGCTTCGCAATCCCTGAACATGTCGCAACCGGCCGCCACCCGCATGCTCCATGAAATTGAAGACATGTTTGGCTGCGACCTGTTCGAACGGCTGCCTCGCGGCATGCGACCGACGGCGCTGGGCCAGGAGCTGATCCGTTTTGCCGAGTCGGCCCTCAGCGGTCTCGACCGTTGTGCCGAGGACCTGATGGCGCGGCAACAGGGCGGTTACGGTTATCTCTCCATCGGCACCATCATGGGCGCGGCGCCGGATCTGGTCATGGATTCAATTGCCGAGATCAAGGCGCTCAACCCGCAGCTGCGGATTCGCATCATGGGCGACACCAGCGACCAGGTGATCCAGTTGCTGGAGCAGGGCCGCATCGACCTCGCCATCGCTCGGCGCAACGCTGCCACCGACAGCGAGCATTACGAGTTCGAGCAACTGGGTAACGAACGATTGCTGGTGGTGGTACACGCCGGTCACCCGTTGGCCAAACGCAAGAAACTGGAACTGGCGGAACTGGTCAGCGCCTGGCCGTGGATCCTGCAACCGGAAACCAGCCCGGCACGTATCGGTCTGGATCAGGCTTTGCAGCGCCTGGCGTTGCCGCTGCCGGCGGACATCATCGAATGCAGTTCGGTGTACTCCATGCAGCAACTGATTCAACTGACCGACGCGATCATGGTGCTGTCGGAAACCGCCTTGCGCGACTACCTGAAAATGGGCCTGGTGGTGGCGTTGCCGGTGGAACTCGACGTGCAACTGGCGCCGTTCGGGCTGCTGTTGCGCAAGGGCGAACACATCAGCCGGGAACTGGGGTTGTTCATCGATCTGCTGCGTGGGAAGGCTGTAGTTTTTTGATTCTTTGGTCAGTTTTTTGTAACCGGTTGTTTTCTAACGACGCATAACTCTATAAAGTTAACCTTTCGGTCAGCTTTGCACTCTCATCACAGCCCTTTGCAACGTCAGAAAGGGCTTCTGCAAGACTCGAGATTTCCTGTACATAACCAGAAGGGCGGACCCCATAACCGCCCAGAGGATGATCCATGTCCAACCGTGATATATCCCGGCGCTCGTTCCTTCAGGGCGGGCTGGTAGCGGGTGTGAGCGTGACGCTTACACCGCTGAGCAGTCAGGCGCTGGCGGCCTTGATGGAAAACAGCGTGACCGTGCCGTCCGAGCAATGGCTCGGCAACAACGGCAAGGCGCGCGCCCGTAACGATGCCTTGTCCAAGGTCTGCGGCAGCAAGGTCTTTGCCCGTGACATCCGCGCCAAGGACATGCCGGGCTGGCCGCAGCAACAGGGCCATGCGATGTTGCTGAAAACCATCAAGGCCGATCGCATCTATGACGGTTATGACCTGTCGTGGCTCGGTGCCGAATTGCAGCCTGACCGAATCGTCACCGCCGAAGATCTGGTCAAGGACGGCATCGTCTTTCCGGAAGAGCACGCCCCCGATCCGCTGTTGCCGGCCGGCAAGGTGCCGATGTTCATCGGCCACCCGGTGGCGATCCTGATCTGGAACGATTTCGAGCGCTTCCGTCAGGCCAAGGCCCAACTCAAGTTCAATGACAAAGCGATTCGTTACGGTGCCCAGGTGCCGTTCTACGAAGGTGATCCCTACGGCAGCTTCCGCTATGTGCGGGTGGGCGGCGCGACTTCGGCGGACGAGGACGAATTCGCCAGCCTCAAGGATTCGATCCTGTTCCCGATGCTGCGCAACCGCCGTCCGGTGTGGGATTCCCAGCCGAACCTGCACGGCAACCTGACCGAGCGCGGGCTGTTCTACGCCGAGCGCATGAAGCAGCAGATCGACACGCCACCGGACAACTGGCTGGTGTTCGACGAGCGCTACAAGACGCCGTCGATCGAACCGGCCGCCATGGAACCGGACAACGGCAACGGCTGGTACGACCCGGCGACCAAGACCCTGCATTTTGTCGTCGCCACTCAGTGCCCGCTGGAAACCGCCACCGAGACTGCGAAGATGATCGCGCCGTCGCGTTTCGGCCTGGCGAACCTGAACATGCACCCGGGTTACACCGTCGGCTACGGCTCCAAGGACCACAACATTTTTGTGTACTACGCGGCGCTGGCGGCGTTGTATGGCGCCGGTGTGCCGGTGCGCCTGGCCAACGACCGCTACGAGCAGTTCCAGAGCGGCATCAAGCGCCACCCGTTCGATATCCGCTATCAGCTGGCGGTGGACAAGACCGATCACAGCTTCAAGATCTTCCGCGCCGAGATGAGCGTCGACGGCGGCGGACGGATCAACTACAGCCCGTCGGTGGCGGCGGTTGGCGCTACGGCGGCGCAGTCGATCTATTACATGCCGCAGAACGATCTGCAGGTCACCGCCTATCATTCCCGCGCCGTTGAAGCCGGGTCGATGCGCGGGTACGGCACCCTGCAAAGCATGGCTTCCACCGAAATGATGGTCGATGAAATCGCCGATCGCCTCGGCATCGACGCCATCGACCTGCGCAAGAAGAACGCCCTGCGTTCGGGCATGAAGAACACCCAGGGCGCAGTGCCGGCGGGCGCGTTGCGCTTGCATGAAATTCTCGACAAGGCCGCCGTTAACGAGGTCTGGAAAAACCGCGACGCGATCAAGAAGCAGCGTGAAGCGGCGGATCCTGATCACTGGTATGGCGTCGGTTTCGCCATCTGTCAGAAAGACTTCGGCACCGGTTCCGAAGCGCCGATGGCCAGCGTCGAATTCACCGCCGACGGCCGGATCAGCCTGCGTCATATCGGTATCGAGATCGGCACCGGCATGTCCACGTCGCAAGCCATGGTCGTGGCCGATTTCCTCGGTCTGCCGGCGCACGAAGTGAAGACCGGCGAAACCGAATGGAAAGAGTTGCAGCTGATCAGCGGCGGCAACCCTTACATCATGAGCCAGGCCGAGCAGGACAGCTTCCTGCGCAATCCGCGTTGGGTTGGCAAGATCGCGTCGGCCTCGTCGGCGACCAACTCCGCCTACTATTTCAGCCACGCCACCCGTGAAGCGGCGCGCGTGTTGTTCAACCACGGCCTGTGGCCGGCGGCGCTGGAAATCTGGCGACAAGGCCCCTACGGCGGCCAGGCCAACCCTTACGTGGTACGCCGTGAAGACGCCCATTGGGTCGACGGCAAGCTCACCGCCAACGGCATGGAGCCATTGCCCTTCGCGATGCTGGCCAAGCGTGCCCACGAGCGCGGTCTGGTCACCGGCGCGACTGTGCACGGTTTCAACCGCTGGAGCTGGGCCGAGGCCGAGTTCAGCATCGACGGCGTGCGTGAGCGTCTGCCGCTCGATGGCCTGGCGGTGAAGTACGGCGAAGGTGCGCCGAAGGCCAAGCAGGCGCAAATGCACAGCGCCGGTTTCCATCTGCTGGATAGGCAGAACATCGCGTACCCGGCGACTCAGTTGAACAACGCGGCGGTGACCTACTACAGCCCTGTGGCAACCCTGGTGGAATTGAAAGTCAACAAGGGCTCGGCCGAGGTGCAGGTGCTCAACCATCACTCGTGGGTCGAGTGCGGGCGGGTGCTGGTGCCGGAGCTGGTCAAGGGCCAGATCGAAGGCGGCACGGCCATGGGTATCGGCCATGCGTTGATGGAAGAAATGCCGCTGTACGAAGGCGGGCCGGGGGAGGGTGACTGGAACTTCAACCGTTATCGCCTGCCGATGGCGCGGCATGTGGCGGTGTGGAAACAGACCGCGGAAATCCTGCCGCCTCTGTCGCCGAGCGATCCGTCCAAGGGCATCGCCGAAGTGGTGATGATCCCGGTGGTCGGTGCCATCGGCAACGCCGTGGCCCACGCTATCGGCAAACGTGTCCGCGACCTGCCTATCACTTCTGCTCGCATCAAGGAGGCCCTCAATGGCTAACCGTCCGCTTCAACTGACCCTCAACGGTCAAACCGTCGGCCCGGTGGACATCCCTGATGACCTGCCGATGATCGACTACCTGCACGAATACAAAAACCTCACCGGCTCGCGCCTGGGCTGCGGCCAGGGCATCTGCCACGCCTGCGTGGTGATCGTCGACAACCCCGACGGCACCAGCGAAGAAGTGCGCACCTGCATCACCGGCGCGCACTACTTCGAAGGCAAGAAAGTACGCACCATCGAAGGCCACGCGACCCGCGACGAGCAAGGCAAGGTCACCGAGCTGAACCCGATCCAGCAGCGTTTCGTCGACGAATTCGCCTTCCAGTGCAGCTACTGCGCGCCAGGTTTCGTCAACGCCGCGACGGTGCTGGTGGAAAAGCTGCAGCGCCGGCCGATCGTCAAAAGCCAGCTGGAGAAAGTCATCGAGGACAGCCTCGGTCATCACATTTGCCGCTGCACTGGCTACGTGCGTTATTACAACGCGACGCGCAACGTGCTGAGCGATCTCGGCCTGGTCAAAGAGGGTTAAGCATGAAGCATCTATTGACCCGCCTGGCATTGGCGGTCGGTCTGGCTGCGCCTGTGTTGCTGGCGCAGGCGGACGATCAGGTGGTTCGCGGGGCTTATCTGGCTCGCGCCGCTGACTGCATGGCCTGCCATACCGCACCGGGTGGCGCGCCGTATGCGGGCGGTCTGGCAATCGTCTCGCCGTTCGGCACCATCTACGGCACCAACATCACCCCGAGCAAAGAGCACGGTATAGGTCTGTACAACGATGAGGAGTTTTTCGCCGCGTTGACCGAAGGCAAGCGTCGCGACGGTGCCAACCTGTATCCGGCGATGCCGTACACCTCGTATCACCTGATGCCTCGGGAAGACTCCGATGCGATTCATGCCTACCTGAAAACCGTCGAGCCGATCGAACGTGCCGCACCGGTCACCCGCCTGAGCTTCCCGTTCAACGTGCGCCTGGGCCTGATGGGCTGGAACATGCTCTACGGCAAAGAGGTGAAGCTGGCGCCGACCGAAGGCAAAAGCGAAGCCTGGAAGCGCGGCCAGTATATGGTCGATGTTCTCGGTCATTGCGGTGAATGCCATACCCCGCGTGGTTTGCCGGGCGCGATGCAGCAGGACAAGCGCATGACTGGCGGCCTGCTTAACGGTTACCTGGCGCCGAGCTTGCTGGCCACTGACCTGGCGGCTCGCGGCTGGAATCATCAAGACCTGAGCGCCTTCCTCAAGCACGGCATGAGCGCCCAGGGCACGATGTTCAACGAGATGTTCCCGGTGTTCCACAACAGCACCCAGGGCCTGAGCGACCCGGACCTGGCGGCCATGGCGACCTTCTTGCTCGGCGATCAACCACCGGCGGCGAAAGTGCTGATGGATGTGCCGTTTGACGCGCTCAGCGCGAGCGCCCAGCGTGGCCGTCAGGAATATTTGAACGTCTGCGCCGGTTGCCATGCTGTCGGTGGCGAAGGCAAGCCGCACATCGCCGTGGCCATGCGTGGCAACACCACGCTGCGCCTGGAAGATCCGCGCAACCTGGTGCGGGTGATCGACGATGGCATCGGCGAACAGAAGTTTGCCGGGTTCGAACACATGCAGCCGATGCCGGGTTTCGCCGAAAAGCTCAGTCATGAGCAATTGACGGATCTGCTCAATTATCTGCGTCAGGGGTGGGGCGGTCAGGCGGGTGATCTGGCGGTGAACGAGGTGCAGACGTTGCGCGCGGATGCGCCGCCGCTCGAGCACAAGGTGCACTGACATGCAGCATCTGGATCTGCAGGTGGTGCGCCGGGCGTTGGAGTGGTCCACGGCCGGACAGCGTGTCTGGCTGTGCACCGTACTCGCCACTTACGGCTCGGCACCGCGCGCACCGGGTTCGTTGCTGGCGGTGAACGCCGACGGACAGTGGATCGGTTCGCTGTCCGGCGGTTGTGTCGAGGACGACTTCCTCGAGCGTGTTGCCGAAGGTGCCTTTGAACAAGCTGTCAGTGTTGTGCGCTACGGTGAAGGCGATGACCCACGCTCGCGGGTCAGCCTGCCCTGTGGCGGCGTACTCGATGTGCTGGTGGAAAACCTTGAATCGAATTGCGAGGTGCAGGCGCATCTGCGCGAGCTGGAGTCGGCGCTGTTGGGCCGACGCCGCTTGATTCGTGAAGTTGACCTGTCCAGCGGCACGCGCAGTCTGTTCGATGATCGCGAACAGGGCGCGCGGGTCGAACGCGAGATCGACCGGGTTCGACTGCGCATCGGCGCGGCTCAGCGTTTGTTGTTGGCCGGGTACTCCAGCGTGGCGCAGGCCTGTGCGGAATTTGCCGTGGGCCTGGGATTCGAGGTGATTCTGTGTGATCCGCGTGATGAAGTGCTGCAAGGCGTGGTGCTGGACAACGTGGAGATTCGTCGTCAGCTGCCGTCGGTGTTTATCGCCGACGGCGGTTGCCACAGCGATACCGCAGTCGTGGCCTTGACCCACGATCCGCGCATTGACGATTTGGCGATGATGGAGGCGGTGCGCACCGAGGCGTTCTACATCGGTGTGATGGGCTCCCTGCAAACCTCGCAAAAGCGTTTTGAGCGACTGCGTCGCATCGGGTGCTTGGGGGATGCGGAGCTGGCGCGGATTCATGCGCCGATCGGTTTGAACCTGGGCAGCAAGACACCGGCGGAAATTGCCCTGGCCGTACTCGCCGATATCCTGCGGATTCGCAGCGGTATCCCGCGAGAGCAGCTCTAACAGCGCTCCCACAAAGTACTTCGGTGTTGCTTAATACCCGAACTTGTCCCGCAGTCCGTAATACCAGGCACCCAATGCTGCGAACGGAGTGCGCAACAATTGGCCGCCGGGGAAGGGGTAGTGCGGCAGTTCGGCAAATGCGTCGAAACGCTCGGCCTGGCCACGCAACGCTTCAGCCAGGACCTTGCCCGCCAGGTGCGTGTAGGTCACGCCGTGGCCGCTGCAACCCTGGGAATAGTAGATGTTGTCGCCCAGGCGGCCGACTTGCGGTAGGCGCGACAGAGTCAGCAGAAAGTTGCCGGTCCAGGCGTAGTCGATTTTCACGTCCTTGAGCTGCGGGAAGGCCTTGAGCATTTTTGGCCGGATGATCGCCTCGATGTTCGCTGGATCCCGCGCGCCATACACCACACCTCCGCCGAAAATCAGACGCTTGTCGCCACTCAGGCGGTAGTAGTCGAGCAGGTAGTTGCAGTCCTCGACGCAATAATCCTGAGGCAACAGGCTTTTTGCCAACGCATCGCCCAAGGGTTCCGTGGTGATGACCTGAGTGCCGCAGGGCATCGATTTGGCGGCCAGTTCCGGCACCAGGTTACCCAGGTACGCATTGCCCGCCACGATGATGAATTTAGCCCGGACCTTGCCCTGTGGCGTGTGCACCACCGGATTCGCGCCGCGCTCGATGCGCACCGCCGGCGATTGCTCATAAATGGTGCCGCCCAGCGACTCCACAGCCGCCGCTTCGCCCAGCGCCAGATTGAGCGGGTGAATATGCCCGCCGCTCATGTCCAGCATGCCGCCGACGTATTGATCGCAGGCCACCACCTCGCGGATGCGTCGCTGATCCAGCAGCTCAAGTTGCGTGTGACCGAAGCGCTCCCACAAACGCTTCTGCGATTCCAGATGGCCCATCTGCTTGGCCGTGATGGCGGCAAACACGCCACCGTCCTTCAAGTCGCACTGAATGTTGTATTTGGCGACCCGCTCACGAATGATCCGCCCACCCTCGAACGCCATCTGCCCCAGCAACTGAGCCTGCTTGGGACCGACACTGCGTTCGATCACATCGATATCGCGGCTGTAACTGTTGACGATCTGTCCGCCATTACGCCCCGACGCGCCGAAACCCACCTTGGCCGCTTCCAGCACCGTCACCCGAAAACCGTTCTCCAGCAGGAACAGCGCGGAGGACAGGCCGGTGTAACCGGCGCCGATCACACAGACATCAGTCTCAATGTCATCCTGCAAAGCCGGGCGCGGCGGCACCGCATTGGCCGATGCGGCGTAGTAGGACTCTGGGTAGGGGGTGTTCGCCATCCTGCTGCCTCTGTTTAATATATTTTACGAGTGCGTCGATCCTACCCGAGTTAAAAAACCACCGCCAGCCACCGGAAAATCTTCTTCGCAGCCGCAAAATTAAATATTTTGCATATTCATAGGGTTAGCTCGAAAAAAGGTGTTGACACCCCTCCGGAATTCCGTAGAATGCCGCCTCACAGCAGGCACGTAGCTCAGTTGGTTAGAGCACCACCTTGACATGGTGGGGGTCGTTGGTTCGAGTCCAATCGCGCCTACCAAACAAAATCCGCTCTGCTGGGCGGTCTAGAAGGGCTCACCGAAAGGTGGGCCCTTTTTTGTTGTCTGCGATTTGCAAAACCTTGGTAAATCCCAGACGTGCCTGGATAATAACTTAGCTCAAATGAAAACCAATTCGATTTGACATTGAACTGTCAGCACTGAATTGCATCCAACCTGAACACGTGACCAAGTGTTTCGTCGTTTTTAGGGTGGGAGAGCGATTGATGGGGACGCGAACGATCATCAAGTTCCTTGCGGCTTAACTATCCATTTGCCTCCTGCTTCAGTGGACGGTGGTTAAAGCATCTTCGTGGATCGCATCTCATGTGCTTCTGCGATGGATGCTCTGACTAAGCCCTGTCTCGCAGCTTTTCAGGCGTAGAATAGGTAATGCCATCTCATCAAAAGGAGTCGCACATGATCTCCGACCAAATGAACAAGCAGGCATCCGACAGCAAGGCAGTCTGGGATCAATACTTCTGCGCTGCGTTGATTGCCGAAAGCAATCTGACGGCACCCGTTGTAGGCGGAGCTACTCATGAAGACAGGCAGAATCTGTTGATCGAGAGGGCCAAAACCCTCGCCGACAAAATGATGGAAAACCGAAAATAACCAGAGCCCAGCCATCGCGCTGGGCTCTTCACATCTGGCGCATCTCGCCGTGGCCTTGATGATTCAGGCAATCAGCTCGACTTTTCCGGTTGCCAGGCGATAAATGCCCCCGACTATTTTCAACGTTCCCTTGCCGAGTGCGTCGTTCAGCAGTGGTGCGGCTTTCTTGAGGCGCTCGACCGAGTTTTTGACATTTTGCACGGTGGCGTTTTCCACCAGATCTCCAGGCTGGTTGAGTACGGTCTCGATAGATGGTTTGAGTGCGTCCGTCAGTTTCGGGATCTGCCCGGGGAACACCGTGTGATCCTTGACGGCTTTTATGCCGGCCTCGATAGCGCCGCAGCTTTCATGCCCTAATACCAGAATGAGTGGCGCCCCCAGCACGGCGACACCGTATTCAAGACTTGCCAGACCTTCATCCGTGACGAAGTTACCCGCCACGCGGATGGCGAATAGATCGCCTCGTGCGGTATCGAACGCGTACTCGGGGGCGATGCGCGAGTCGGAACAGCTCAGTACTGCCACGAACGGGTTCTGGCCGGAGACCAGGGCTTCGCGTTCGTCCTTGAAGTCATGCGTCTCTGAGTCACCACTGACATACCGTTCATTTCCCTTCATCAGCCTTTCCAGGGCCTCATCCGGATTGATCACGTTTTTTGGTTTTGGCGGCGCGGCGGTTTTTTCGGCTGCCTGAATGATTCTATCGGGCAGTACACCAGCAAGTAGCAGGGTGCCGGCGCCTAACCCGGCGACCCGCAGAAAGTGACGACGATCATTCAATTTTGAAGCAGAGTTTGAATCGCATGATTCACACATGATGTTGTGTACTCAGTTCAATTCGGTGGGAATGACAGCTGTTGGGGGTAGTGCAAGCAGGAACCTGCGGCACTGAAGTGTTGAAGTCTAGTCGGTCTGCAACGTTGTGTTTGGAGAGTGGGGAGGGTGCAAATCGTCGATCCATGGACTACTACTGACAGGTTGATTCAACTTCGTCCTGACGGGAGTTCCTCGATGCTGATTCACTGGTTTCTGGCGGCGGCACATCTTTTGACGCTTGCGCTGGGTTTCTGGGCGGTTCTGGTTCGCGGTACGAATTTTCGGCGTTTGGCAATCGGCGCGGGGGAGGCTCGCAGTGTGTTGATCGCGGACAACCTTTGGGGGATTTCTGCGCTTATTCTGTTGATTACCGGTGGGATGCGAGCCTTCGGTGGGTACGAAAAAGGCACGGATTATTACCTGCACCAACCGTTATTCCACCTCAAGATGACACTGTTCGTGCTTATCCTGCTGCTGGAAGTGGCGCCGATGGTGACTTTGATCAAGTGGCGGGTGGCGCTGGCGCGTGGCGCGGCAATCGATACCGGGCGCGCGATGCTGTTTGCGCGGATCAGTCATGTCGAGGCGTTGCTGGTGCTACTGATGGTAATAGCGGCCACTGGCATGGCGCGCGGCGTGACGTTTGGTTGATTGAGCAGGGGCGGCGAGTCGGCGCTTGAATCTTTAGCCAGCCGTCGTTCCGGGGCGAACGGGCTGGCTACTGACTGCATCAGGATTCAGGGGGTCTGTGGCTTGTCCGGGGCGGTCAGGCCGGCCTGAATACGCTGATAAATCTCTTCGCGATGCACCGCAACGTCTTTCGGGGCGTTGATGCCGATTCTGACTTGCTGGCCGCTTACGCCTAGGATGGTGATCGTAATGTCATCACCAATGTTTATGCTTTCACCGACTTTGCGGGTGAGTATCAGCATGGTCTTCTCCTTGATTGCTTTATGGGGCACCTGATTCGGACAGTGCAGAGGTCGGTGGTATGTATAGATTAGTGCGAAGTCTCACGGTTTGGGTGCCTCTTTCTGACGCGCAGATACAGCATTAATTCCCAAGGCGTAACTATACAGAGGCCGCAACCATCATTCTCGTTGTTTTGCGCCCATTTTGCGGCACTCGAGAAGTATTCATGAGTGTTAAAATCCTCGCTTTAAGCCTTCAGAGGGAAACGCTGTGCGCAAAATGGTCTTGGTAATGGCGGTACTGGCGCTGGCGGGATGCGGTGAAGGCAAGCGTGTGGATGCGCCCAAGCCTGCCCCGGCAACGGCCGTCGCGCCGGCGCAGGCATCGGTGCCGCAATGGGATCTGGAAGTGCGGGGCGCAACTCCCCAGGCCGTCAGCGACCTCAGCGGCTGGTTGATCGAGCACAATTTCATGTCCAATGTCGTCCGGGAAAACGGCAAGGTGCGAGTGTTGATGGGGCCGTTTAATTCGAAAGCCGAAGCCGAGGCCAAACAGGCGCAGGTGAGTACTGCCATCACCAAGGCGAAGAAGCAGAACATCGAGGTGCTGGTGCTGGAGCGTCCGGTCGCTCAGTGAGTCCAGGCAAATATCGGATCAAGCAGCGCGACATGCCCCGCCGGCATTGAACCTGATTTACAACAAGGTCGGCGGCTGAAAACACAAAGGCCTCGGGGAATGAACCCGAGGCCTTTTGTGTTTTCAGCGTGCATTCAACCGCAGGTTTTCATGTCGACCGGACCGACAAATTCGTTGCCGCGTCCCATGACGCACGCCACGCTCTGGTTGCGTTGACGCTCCCAGGCTTGGACCGGATAGGTTTTGTCCCAGGCTTCATACAGTTGCCGATCCTGTTTCGACAGGCGCAAACCGTACTGTTTGCTCATGTAGAAGTAAGTCCGGGCGATCATGCCGCGAATGGACGGGCGCGGCATGACTTTCTTCGCCTTGAAGTCGACCTGTGTCAGGCACGAACCGTATTGACCCGATTGCTCCGGCAGCCAGCCAAAACTGAAATTGCTGCGATCCCCATTCACCTCACCGATGCTGGGCACCAGGTTATGCAGGTCAGCCTCGGCTTTCTGGTAGACGGGATCGTAGCGCGTGCAGTTCTTGCGTCCGCCATCCTGCCAGCACTGGCGCTGATGGCCAATCTGCCAGGCCGGAACAATGTGTTCCCATTCAATGCGGGCCGCGCGCTTGGCATTCTTTCGCGGCACATAACCGCAAGCCGCGAGGTTCACCCGGTTGCCGGTGTATTTGCAGCCGCAATAAAACTCGGTGGATTGTGGGGCGTACAGCTTCCAGGCCACTTTCTTGGCTTCGTTAAAGGTGCGGGGCGCGTCGGCCTGGGCACCCGTGGCGAACAACAGAAACAGCAAAGCAAAACAACGGACACTCATTAACTCAGTCTTCCTTCGGCACAACCCAGAAAATCTGCACACCACCATCGTCGCGATAGGCGAGGGTGACGTTGTCGTTCTCGTCGATCTCTTCCAGCAGGCGCTCCCACTCATCCACGGGCTCGTCCGGAAGACGAAAAATCAGGGCTGCCTTGGCTTTTTGAGCGGTGGGGGAGTTGATGATTTTCTGAACGCGCAGGCCCATGCGGACATAGGCGTCAGGTGAGGCGGAGGTGGTGTCCACGGGATTATCCTTATTAAGCTGTACGTGCATACAGTATTTAACTGTAGGCAATTTCGCAACTGCTTAAAAATCAAGAGAATCCTCTGACAGCGGCTTTTTCAATTTGGTGTAGGACGAAAGGAGTATTTTTGTCAGGCGGGGTAGGAGCCACTCGCCAAGGCTGGCGAGTGGTGAAAACAGTGCCCGACCGGAATCGCTCGGGCGAAGGTGAATCAGTATTCCCAGAACATCCGTTGCAGTTCTTTGCTGTCGTTGGTCTTGGTCAGGGCGACCATGGCCAGGATGCGTGCTTTTTGCGGATTCAGGTCGTGCGCCACGACCCAGTCGTATTTGTCGTCAGGCTGTTCGGCGTTACGCAGTACGAAGCCACCGGCGTTGACGTGGGAAGAGCGAATGATCTGCACGCCGTCCTTGCGCAGGGCTTGCAGGCTTGGAACGACCCGCGAAGACACCGAGCCATTGCCGGTGCCTGCGTGGATGATGGCTTTGGCACCCGACTGAGCCAGCGCCTTGTAGGCGGTGTCGCTGACGTTGCCGTAGGAGTAGGCGATTTCTACGTCCGGCAGGCTCTTGATGGTCTTGATGTCGAACTCGGAATCCATGGTGTGGCGCTTGGCCGGCAGGCGGAACCAGTAAGACTTGCCTTCAACCACCATCCCGAGCGGACCCCAGGCACTTTTAAACGCCTCGGTCTTGATGTTGATCATTTTGCTGACATCGCGACCCGACTGGATTTCATCGTTCATGGTCACCAGTACGCCTTTGCCACGCGCCTCTTTGCTGCTGGCCACGGCCACGGCGTTATACAGGTTCAGCATGCCATCGGCCGACATCGCGGTGCCCGGACGCATGGAGCCGACGACGATGATCGGCTTGTCGGTTTTTTCCACCAGGTTCAAGAAGTAGGCGGTTTCTTCCAGGGTGTCGGTGCCGTGGGTAATCACGATGCCGTCGACGTCTTCGCTATCGGCCAGTTCGGCCACGCGGCGACCCAGTTGCAGCAGGTTGTCGTTGGTGATGCTCTCGGACGCGATCTGCATGACCTGTTCGCCGCGAACGTTGGCCAGTTGGCTCAGTTCCGGAACGCCGGCGATCAGCTTGTCGACGCCGACTTTCGCGGCTTGATAGGTGGCACTGTTGGCCGCGCCGGCACCGGCGCCCGCGATGGTGCCGCCGGTGGCCAGAATCACCACGTTCGCCAATTTCTGTTGGGTTTCGACTTCTTTTGCCTGAAGGGCGGTGGGCAGGAGCAGCAGGAGGGCCAAGGCGCCCGGAACAAAAGTTTTCAAAGCAGATGTCATTATTTTTCTCTCTAGTAGTGACGGTGCTGATGCAGGTTCATCTAGATGCGCCCCAGGCGAATCTGAACGCTTGGGGTGCTGGACAAGAGCAGGATCTGTACCAGTCATGTTTTGCGTTGAGAAAAACGTTTAACTTGATGATTTATTTGGATATTTAAACAGGTTGTGCACTGTGCCCTGGCCTTGAAGTGTCCGGGTTACCGACTATCGGCCACTTTTGCGTTCGGCTCACCGAAAGCCGGATCCTGATTCAGCTCTAAAGAAACCCGTGCACAGGTCGATCTCCCTCTTGAGGAATCTTTTATTCAGGGAGTTCACATGTCGTTGACGGTCGGTTTTCCAAGTGCATCCGTGATCAACATCGGCGGTAAATCGCCGGCAACCGTCGAGACGTTGAATGACGCGGCGACCGAAACCACCGAGCAGCGGTTGGGACTGGAGGAGGGCGAGAAAAAAGCAGTCAGCCTCGGTGATGTTCGCGGTTCCGAAACCGAAAGCGGTGATAGCCAAAGCATCGCGGTGAAGATGCTGCTCAAGCGCATGCAGGAGCTGCAACAGCAACTGCGCGAACAGCAGCAACAACTGGCGGCCACGCAAGCCGCGGAATTTCCGACGCCGGAAGCCAAGGCAACAGCGGTGATGGCGATCCAGAGTCAGATCGCCGACACCTCGGCCGCGCTGTCGCAAGTGGCTGCAGCCCTGGCGAAGGAGTTGACCAAGGCCGCCAGCACAGGAAGCGTGATCAGTACCACGGCATGATAAAAGCGGTCTGTTTTTTCTGCCCGTCGACCCTGCAAAGCGCGCTATCGGTCGTTGACAAATTTTGACAAGGTTCGCATAGTTCGATCTACGCAAACGTTTGCGCGACGTTAACGGTGGATAAATCCATCGATGAGCGTCACGCAGCTTACGCCAGCGCAAGCGTTGCTCACAATAATCATAAGATCGGAGTGAACCCATGAAGCTGCCATTCGCCGGACGCCTTCTTGCTGTCGCTATGCTGGCTGCCGCATCCGCCGCGCTGCCTGTCTCTTCGGCATTCGCCGAGTCCCCGGAAAAACCTAAAGTCGCGCTGGTCATGAAATCCCTGGCCAACGAATTCTTCCTGACCATGGAAGATGGCGCCAAGGCCTACCAGAAAGACCACTCCGGCGAATTCGAGCTGATTTCCAACGGCATCAAGGACGAAACGGACACGGCCAACCAGATCCGCATCGTCGAGCAGATGATCGTGTCCAAAGTCGATGCGCTGGTCATCGCGCCTGCTGACTCCAAGGCCATGGTGCCGGTGATCAAGAAGGCGGTCGATGCCGGCATCACTGTGATCAACATCGACAATCAGCTTGACCCGGTGGTGGTCAAGAGCAAAAACATCAGCGTTCCGTTCGTAGGCCCGGATAACCGCAAGGGCGCGCGCCTGGTAGGCGAGTACCTGGCCAAGCAGCTCAAGGCCGGTGACGAAGTCGGCATCATCGAAGGTGTGTCCACCACCACCAACGCCCAGGCTCGCACCGCGGGTTTCAAGGATGCGATGGAGGCCGCGCAGATCAAGGTGGTGTCGGTACAGTCCGGTGACTGGGAGATCAACAAGGGCAACCAGGTTGCCTCCGCCATGCTCAGCGAATACCCGCAAATCAAAGCCCTGCTGGCCGGTAACGACAGCATGGCGGTCGGTGTCGTGTCTGCCGTGCGCGCCGCCGGCAAGGCCGGCAAGGTGCAAGTGGTCGGCTACGACAACATCAACGCCATCAAACCGATGCTCAAGGACGGCCGCGTGCTGGCCACTGCCGACCAGTTTGCCGCCAAGCAAGCGGTGTTCGGCATCGAGACCGCGTTGAAAATCATCAAGGGCGAGAAAGTCGGCAGCGCCAACGGCGTGATCGAGACCCCGGTAGAGCTGATTACCAAGTAATCCTCAGGCGACACAACGGTGCTCGCCCGTCCGGGCGAGCGCATGGAGAGTTTTTATGTCCGTTCACGCCCCGAACGCTGTCCTGTCGGTCAGCGGTATCGGCAAGACCTACGCCCAACCGGTCCTGACCGGCATCGACCTGACGCTGATACGCGGTGAAGTGCTGGCGTTGACCGGCGAGAACGGCGCGGGCAAAAGCACGCTGTCGAAGATCATCGGCGGACTGGTCACGCCGACCACTGGCCAGATGCAGTTTCAAGGGCAGGATTATCGTCCGGGCAGCCGCACCCAGGCTGAAGACCTGGGCATCCGTATGGTCATGCAGGAACTCAATCTGCTGCCGACCCTATCGGTGGCAGAAAACTTGTTTCTCGATAACTTGCCTAGCCACGGCGGCTGGATCAGTCGCAAACAACTGCGCAAGGCGGCGATCGAAGCCATGGCCCAGGTCGGGCTCGATGCGATTGATCCGGATACCCAGGTCGGCGAACTCGGCATCGGTCACCAACAGATGGTCGAGATCGCCCGCAACCTGATCGGCGATTGCCACGTGCTGATCCTCGACGAACCCACCGCAATGCTCACGGCCCGCGAGGTCGAGATGCTGTTCGAGCAGATCGCCCGTCTGCAGGCGCGCGGCGTGTCGATCATCTACATCTCCCATCGCCTAGAAGAACTGGCCCGGGTCGCCCAGCGCATTGCGGTACTGCGCGACGGCAATCTGGTGTGCGTCGAGCCGATGGCCAACTACAACAGCGAGCAACTGGTGACCTTGATGGTCGGCCGGGAGCTCGGCGAACACATCGACATGGGGCCGCGCAATATCGGCGCGCCGGCGCTGACGGTCAAGGGCCTGACCCGCGCCGACAAGGTCCTGGATGTGTCTTTTGAAGTGCGCGCTGGCGAGATTTTCGGCATTTCCGGCCTGATCGGGGCAGGGCGCACAGAATTGCTGCGCCTGATCTTCGGTGCCGACAGCGCTGACAGCGGCACGGTGGCGCTGGGCTCCCCCGCGCAGGTCGTCAGCATTCGATCTCCGGTGGACGCGGTCGCTCACGGCATCGCCCTGATCACCGAGGACCGCAAGGGTGAAGGCCTGCTTTTGACGCAATCGATCAGCGCCAACATCGCACTGGGCAACATGCCCGGCATTTCCAGCGGCGGCTTCGTCAACAACGGCGACGAGGCCTCCCTGGCCCAGCGTCAGATCGATGCCATGCGCATCCGCAGTTCCGGCCCGACACAATTGGTGTCCGAACTGTCCGGCGGTAATCAGCAGAAAGTGGTAATCGGTCGCTGGCTGGAGCGCGATTGTTCGGTGCTGCTGTTCGACGAACCGACCCGGGGTATCGACGTCGGCGCCAAGTTCGACATTTATGCGCTGCTCGGTGAACTGACCCGCCAGGGCAAAGCGCTGGTGGTGGTGTCCAGCGACTTGCGCGAATTGATGCTGATCTGCGACCGCATCGGTGTGCTGTCCGCAGGCCGCCTGATCGACACCTTTGAGCGCGACAGCTGGACCCAGGATGATTTGCTTGCCGCCGCATTTGCCGGCTACCAAAAACGTGATGCGCTGCTCAACGAAGCAGCGCCTAGGGATCTTCCATGAAAACCGCATCTTTAGCCGGCAAACGCAGCGGCAACTTTTACGGCCTCGGCACTTACCTGGGCCTGGCCGGTGCCTTGCTGGCGATGGTTGTACTGTTCTCGATCCTGAGTAGCCATTTCCTGTCTTACGACACCTTCAGTACTTTGGCCAACCAGATTCCGGACCTGATGGTCCTGGCGGTCGGCATGACGTTCGTGTTGATCATCGGCGGCATCGACCTGTCGGTGGGCTCGGTGCTGGCGCTCGCTGCGTCCACCGTCAGTGTGGCGATTCTCGGCTGGGGCTGGAGCGTCCTGCCAGCGGCATTGCTCGGCATGGCGGCGGCTGCACTGGCCGGGACCATCACCGGCTCGATCACCGTGGCCTGGCGCATCCCATCGTTCATCGTCTCCCTCGGTGTGCTGGAAATGGCCCGCGGCGTGGCGTATCAAATGACCGGCTCGCGCACGGCGTACATCGGCGATGCCTTCGCCTGGTTGTCCAACCCGATCGCCTTCGGCATTTCGCCGTCGTTTATCATTGCCTTGCTGATCATTTTCATCGCCCAGGCGGTGTTGACCCGCACCGTATTCGGTCGCTACCTGATCGGTATCGGCACCAACGAAGAAGCGGTGCGGCTGGCGGGGATCAATCCCAAGCCCTACAAGATCATGGTGTTCAGCCTGATGGGGTTGCTGGCGGGGATCGCCGCGTTGTTTCAGATTTCGCGCCTGGAAGCAGCGGACCCGAACGCCGGCTCTGGTCTGGAGCTGCAGGTGATCGCCGCCGTGGTGATTGGTGGCACCAGCCTCATGGGCGGGCGTGGTTCGGTCATCAGCACGTTCTTCGGCGTGCTAATCATTTCCGTATTGGCGGCCGGCCTGGCACAGATCGGCGCCACCGAACCCACTAAACGCATCATCACCGGCGCGGTGATCGTGGTCGCGGTGGTACTCGATACTTACCGTAGTCAACGCGCAAGCCGGCGGACCTGAGTCATGGCAACGATCAAAGATGTGGCAGCACTCGCGGGCATTTCCTACACCACGGTTTCCCACGTGGTGAACAAAACCCGGCCGGTCAGCGAAGAAGTGAGGATCAAGGTCGAGGCGGCAATCAAAACCCTCGATTACGTTCCCAGCGCCGTGGCTCGATCCCTCAAGGCCAAAACCACGGCCACCATCGGGTTGCTGGTGCCCAACAGCCTCAACCCGTACTTCGCCGAACTGGCCCGAGGGATCGAGGATTACTGTGAGCGCAATGGCTATTGCGTGATCCTCTGCAACTCTGACGACAACCCGGACAAGCAGCGCAGCTACTTGCGCGTGTTGCTGGAAAAACGCATCGACGGTCTGATCGTCGCATCAGCGGGCGGTGACAGCGGGTTGGCGCAGGGCTTGTCGGGTGTGCGCACGCCGATGGTGATTGTCGACCGCGGGCTGGAAGGTGTCGATGCGGACCTGGTGCGCATCGATCACGAATACGGTGCCTACCTGGCGACCCGCCATTTGCTGGAGCTGGGGCACCGGGACATCGCCACCATCAGCGGTCCGGCGACCACCAGCGTGGCGCAGATGCGTCTGGCCGGTTTCTGCCGGGCCTTGAAAGACGCGGGCATCGAAGTGCCTGCCGAGCGCATGCTCGAAAGTGATTTCACCAGCACCGGCGGTTACAACGCCGCCGCGATCCTGCTGGAGCGCAACCCGCCCAGCGCCATCTTCGCCGCCAACGACATGATCGGCATCGGTGTGCTGCGAGCCGCCGCCGAACGCAATGTGCGTGTACCGACGGAACTGTCGGTGATCGGCTTCGACGATATCCAGATGAGCCGATATGTCTACCCGGCGCTGACCACCGTGGGGCAGTCGATCCTGCAGCTTGGCGAGATGGCGGCCGAAGTGCTGCTGCGCCGGATCGCCAAGCCGGATCTGGTCACCGAACAACGGATTGTGATGCCAAGCATCGTCATGCGGGAATCGACTGCGCCTCTGGCCGGTGTTTTTGCCCAGTTCCGTTAAATAAAAGTACCTGATGAAACCGAACAAATGAGTAGCAATGTATGCCAGCAAAAGTAGTGGTGATTGGCAGCCTGAACATGGACCTGGTGACTCGGGCGCCGCGGCTGCCGCAGGGTGGTGAAACGTTGATCGGTCATTCGTTTGCCACGGTGTCCGGCGGCAAGGGCGCGAATCAGGCCGTGGCTGCCGCGCGATTGGGGGCCCAGGTGTCGATGGTCGGCTGCGTGGGCAGTGATGCCTATGGCGAAGAACTTCGCGCCGCCCTGTTGGCTGAGCAGATCGATTGTCAGGCCGTCAGCACCGTGGACGGATCCAGTGGCGTGGCGTTGATTGTGGTGGACGACAACAGCCAGAACGCGATCGTGATCGTTGCCGGTGCCAACGGCGCATTGACGCCGGCGGTGGTCGGCTGTTTCGATTCGGTTCTGCAATCCGCCGATGTGATCATTTGTCAGCTGGAAGTGCCGGATGCCACAGTGGGTCACGCACTCAAACGCGGTCGGGAACTGGGCAAGACCGTGATCCTCAATCCGGCACCTGCCAGCCGTCCATTACCAGCGCACTGGTACGCGAATATCGATTATCTGATTCCCAACGAGAGCGAGGCATCGGCCCTGAGCGGCTTGCCGGTGGACTCTCGGCAATCTGCGCAAGCTGCCGCAACCCGCCTGATCGAACTGGGGGCCGGCAAAGTGATCATCACTCTTGGTGCCCAGGGTTCGCTGTTTGCCGATGGCCAACGCTTCGAGCATTTCCCTGCATCGACCGTGAAGGCAGTCGACACCACGGCGGCGGGCGATACGTTTGTCGGCGGTTTTGCCGCTGCGCTGGCCGGCGGTAAAAGCGAAGCTGAAGCGATCCGTTTCGGCCAGGTCGCCGCGGCGTTATCGGTCACCCGTGCCGGTGCGCAACCCTCGATTCCCTCCTTGTTCGAAGTGCAGGCATTCAAGACTCCATGAAAAAGACACCTTTGCTCAACGTTGCCCTGTCACGGCTGATCGCTTCCCTGGGCCATGGCGACACCGTGGTGATTGGCGATGCGGGGCTGCCGGTGCCACCCGGTGTCGAGTTGATCGACCTGGCCTTGACCCACGGCATTCCGGACTTCATCAGCACCTTGAAAGTCGTACTCAGCGAAATGCAGGTTGAAAGCCACGTAATGGCCCGGGAAATCCTCGAAAAAAAACCGTCGGCACTGGCTGCTCTGGATGAGCTGAATGCCAAGGGTGTCCTGGGGCAGCGTGAGCTGCTCAGTCATGAGCAATTCAAGATTCTCAGCCGGCAGGCCCGAGCGATCGTGCGCACTGGCGAATGCCAGCCGTACTGCAACATCGTGCTGGTCGCCGGAGTGACGTTCTGACCCGCTCTTGTTTTCTACCCTGCACAAGGAGTGCGCCATGTACTGTTATGTCCGCAAACTGCCTCATCTGCTTCGGAGCCTGCTGCTTTTGTCCGTGATAACCACAACCGGCGCCCACGCGGCGCAGAAGATCGACTTGATCATCGACACCGACCCCGGCGCCGACGATGTAGTTGCCTTGCTGTTTGCGCTGGCATCGCCGCAGGAGCTGAACATCCGCGCATTGACCACCGTCGCCGGCAATGTGCGCCTGGACAAGACGTCGCGTAACGCGCGGCTGGCCCGTGAATGGGCAGGACGCGAGGAGGTGCCGGTCTACGCCGGAGCGAAGAAGTCGATGATGCGCAAACCCATCTATGCCGAGAATATCCATGGCAAGGAAGGGCTGTCGGGCATCACTGTCCATGAGCCGAAGAAAGGCCTCGCCGAGGGCAATGCGATCGAGTACCTGATCGACACGCTGATGGCGGCCGAGCCCCATAGCATCACCCTTGCCATGTTGGGGCCACAGACCAACCTTGCCCTGGCGCTGATCCAGGAGCCGGAAATCGTCCGGGGCATCAAGGAAGTGGTGATCATGGGCGGTGCGCACTTCAACGGTGGCAACATTACGCCCGTGGCAGAGTTCAACCTGTTTGCCGATCCGCAAGCCGCCGAAGTGGTGCTCAAGAGTGGGGTGAAACTGACTTACCTGCCGCTGGACTTGACCCACAAGATCCTCACCAGTGACGCGCGCCTGCAACAGATCGCCGCATTGAATAACAATGCCAGCAAGCTGGTGGTCAGTATTCTGAACGAATACATCAAAGCCGATATGGAACACTACGGCATCCCGGGTGGCCCGGTGCACGACGCAACGGTGATCGCCTATCTGCTCAAGCCGCAGCTGTTCAGCGGTCGCGAAGTGAACGTTGTGGTGGATAGTGATGAAGGTCCGTCTTTCGGCCAGACCATCGTCGACTGGCATGACGGCCTCAAAGCGCCGAAGAATGCCTTCTGGGTTGAAAGCGGCGATGCCCAGGGCTTCTTCGATCTGCTGGCTGAACGCCTGGCGCGCCTGAAGTAGCCCTCACGCCCGAAAGTAGCGGCCTGCGGGTTTTTATTCCTTGCCTGTGTTTGCTGAACCCATGTGATCGGTCGCGTACTTTTCGAATACTTGCGCGATAAATTGCCGGGCTGCTTCGGTACCCAATCCTTTGACCAGTAGATCGATACCAATGATTGCCAGCTCTTCCGGACTGCCCGGGCTATAGGAGCTGTGGCCTTGTGGCCACTTGACTGTGATGTTGGCGTCGATGCTTACGGTGGTCATGATGGCGCTCGTGCGGTCGGAAAAGTCTGAGCAACGAGTTAACCATTTTGCAGCGCGTTTGGCACTGCGACTTAGGCATGACTCGAAGGCTATGCGACACTTGGTCTTTGATGACTTTTCAAGGACCGCGCAGTGCAGATCGATTTGAACACACCTGACGGTTTGACCCTTGATTCCGTGCGTCAGCTGTTGGCGTCAGCCAGCGACGATGAACATACGCAATTGCGTGTGACCAAGGGCGGCATCGCCTATATTTCATCGGGAGTCGTGGGTGGTACTGATATCGACGGGCTTCTGTTCCGTCTGGAAACCTGGGCCAAGGGCTCTGGTTATGTCGGGCGCGTCGCGGCCAGCGACGAGGTCTGGGTCATGCAGATTTTCAATGCGCTGAAGCAGAACTGGCCGAAGCCGGCCTTCGACTACATTGATGTCTATTGAGCATCGTTCATATTCAGTCACGATTGAAGGATGAAGGGCAGGGCGATGCTCAGGCAAACTTGCCGTTTGTCTGCGGCGCAAGGACAGGTCGCTGGCTCTCCTTGTGAAACCAAACGCCGGATTGGCGGTCGCACGATCTCAGCTTAACTCTCGAAAAAAGGAGGCTTCATGCCTTGGAAGCTCGCGTCATTGGGTACCTTGTTGGCCGTTGCCATGCTGGCCGGTTGCAGCACTGCCACCACCGAGTCGGCAACAGACCCTGTAACGACGACTGACACAGGTCACAGCCGTTGCGATGCCAAAGCGGCCGAATTCGCCATTGGAAAACAGGCTTCGCCTGAATTGCTGGAGCAGGCGCGTACACGGGCTGGCGCACAGAATGCGCGGTTCCTCCTGCCTACCGACATGGTGACGCTGGAGTATCGCTCCGATCGTCTGAACCTCAACACCGATGCCAATCGGGTCGTCATCCGCATCAACTGCGGCTGATCATTCAGGCTTTTGCGTTGCCCACAAAAAACCCCGTCACATGGACGGGGTTTTTTTAGCGCGCCTGGAAATTACTCTGGGCGAACTTGAGCAGCTTGCATACCCTTTTGGCCTTTCTCAGCCACGAAGGAAACGGTTTGGCCTTCTTTCAGGCTTTTGAAACCGTCGCTTTCGATAGCTTTGAAGTGTACGAACAGGTCGTCACCGCCACCTTGAGGAGTGATGAAGCCGAAGCCTTTTTCATCGTTGAACCATTTAACGGTGCCGGTTTGGCGATTAGACATGGTGTATCTCCAAGAAACATATATTTTCAGTAGTACTGTGCTGCTCAGGCCAACTGGGCACACCGGGGTATCATAGTCGAAATGTTCGCTTTGGGAGCCCCCCGCGGGTGCCGTTTGCCCTACAGTCGCACATTCTTTGTTGCCCGATACGGCTGGAAGCCCCGTTTTAAAAGGCTTTCAGCCGAAAGTAAAGACGATAAAAAAACCTGTAAAACCTGCATAAATCGTAGGAAAAAGCGCTTTTCAGAGGCCGTTCATCGGCTCAAGTCACTTTTTCAGCGTCTTGAGAGGCTTATTTTTTCGCCGGGTTAGTGGCCTTGCATTTGGAAATCTGGGTCAGGGCCTGTTGTTTCAGGGCGTCACTGGCCTGGTTATCCATCAGGGACTGAAGGTCCTTGGCGGGGTACGATTTGATGGCATCGGCTCCGCAGGCGCAGTGGGCTTTTGCAGCCGCGGCGCCGATCTGAGGCGTGGCGGCCTGGGTGCACTGCGCCATGTACTTCTCGCGCTCACCCTTCGGCCAATCGGCGTGGGCGGCCAGCGGCAGCAGCAGGACGATGGGGGCGACTACAGCGAACAAACGATTCAGACGCATGCCGGGATGCTCCTTGTGGGTCAATGTCTTGTTATCTGAGGGGGGAAACGGCGATCAAGTTCAGCACTCTGGCATAAAAACAGCGGATTTGCCCTGACGGAAAACCTCTACGCCGCCCTGACCGTTCATCTGTGCTAGCATGCCTGGCTCGGGCGCTTGCAGGCTCCGGTCGACCTTCAGTCCCGGTCGCGGCAGATGCCCGAATAATCCTGATTTGAATCCCAGTCACTCTGGTTCGGTTTTCCGGTTGGCCGCAAGGCTCCTGCCGCTGTAAGGCAGGCGTTCGTCATTGAATGGCCTGGATCGGATCTTGTACTGGCTCATCCCAACCCACGTGACCTTTGGTAGGGGTCACCACTAGGAGAGGAGGCGCCATGCCAACTATTACTCTTCCCGACGGCAGTCAACGTTCATTCGATCACCCGGTTTCCATCGCCGAAGTCGCCGCATCCATTGGTGCCGGTCTGGCCAAGGCTACTGTGGCCGGCAAGGTCAATGGCAAGCTGGCCGACGCCAGCGACATCATCGACAGCGACGCTACGCTGCAAATCATCACGCCAAAGGATGAAGAGGGGCTGGAGATCATTCGCCACTCTTGCGCCCACCTGGTTGGCCACGCGGTCAAGCAGTTGTACCCGACCGCCAGAATGGTCATCGGTCCGGTCATCGACGACGGCTTCTATTACGACATCGCCTACGAGCGTCCTTTCACCCCGGACGACCTGGCGGCCATCGAACAGCGCATGCAGCAGCTGATCGAGAAAGATTACGACGTCATCAAGAAAGTCACTCCGCGTGCCGAAGTGATTGAAGTGTTCAAGTCCCGCGGCGAAGACTACAAGTTGCGCCTGGTCGAGGACATGCCGAACGAACAGGCCATGGGTCTGTACTATCACGAAGAATACGTCGACATGTGCCGCGGTCCGCACGTGCCCAACACCCGCTTCCTGAAATCCTTCAAGCTGACCAAGCTGTCCGGCGCCTACTGGCGCGGTGATGCCAAGAACGAGCAGTTGCAGCGCGTCTACGGCACTGCGTGGGCTGACAAGAAGCAGCTGGCTGCCTACATCCAGCGCATCGAAGAAGCCGAGAAGCGCGATCATCGCAAGATCGGCAAGCGCCTGGGCCTGTTCCACACGCAGGAAGAGTCGCCGGGCATGGTGTTCTGGCACCCGAACGGCTGGACCCTGTACCAGGTGCTCGAGCAGTACATGCGCAAAGTGCAGCGCGACAACGGCTACCTGGAGATCAAGACACCTCAAGTCGTTGATCGCAGCCTGTGGGAGAAATCCGGGCACTGGGCCAACTACGCCGACAACATGTTCACCACTCAGTCGGAAAACCGCGACTACGCCATCAAGCCGATGAACTGCCCTTGCCACGTGCAGGTGTTCAATCAGGGTCTGAAGAGCTACCGCGAGTTGCCAATGCGCCTGGCCGAATTCGGTGCCTGCCACCGTAACGAGCCATCGGGTGCACTGCACGGCATTATGCGCGTGCGTGCGTTCACTCAGGATGACGCCCACATCTTCTGCACCGAAGAGCAGATGCAGGCCGAGTCCGCTGCGTTCATCAAGCTGACCATGGATGTCTATGCCGACTTCGGCTTCAAAGATATCGAAATGAAGCTGTCCACTCGTCCGGAAAAACGCGTCGGTTCCGATGAGTTGTGGGATCGCGCCGAAGCAGCATTGGCCGCAGCCCTTGATAGCGCGGGCCTGCCGTACGATCTGCAGCCGGGCGAGGGTGCGTTCTATGGTCCGAAAATCGAATTCTCGCTGAAAGATTGCCTCGGCCGCGTCTGGCAATGTGGTACCTTGCAGCTCGATTTTAACCTGCCTGTCCGTCTGGGCGCCGAATTCGTCTCCGAAGACAACAGCCGCAAGCATCCGGTGATGTTGCACCGGGCGATCCTGGGTTCCTTCGAGCGCTTCGTCGGAATTCTGATCGAGCACTACGAGGGTGCATTCCCTGCGTGGCTGGCGCCGACCCAGGCAGTGATCATGAATATCACTGATAAACAGGCAGATTTTGTTGCCGAAGTGGAAAAAACTCTCAACGAAAGCGGGTTTCGTGCCAAGTCTGACTTGAGAAATGAAAAGATCGGCTTTAAAATCCGCGAGCATACCTTGCTCAAGGTTCCCTATCTCTTGGTTATTGGAGATAAGGAAGTCGAGATGCAGACTGTCGCTGTGCGTACTCGTGAAGGTGCTGACCTGGGCTCGATGCCCGTCGCCCAGTTCGCCGAGTTCCTCGCGCAAGCGGTTTCCCGGCGTGGTCGCCAAGATTCGGAGTAATTATTATTAAGCGTGAAATGAGACAAGATAAACGAGCTGCACCGAAAGCCCCGATCAACGAGAATATCTCGGCACGCGAGGTTCGGTTAATTGGCGCTGACGGCGAGCAGATTGGCATCGTCTCGATTGATGAAGCGCTTCGTATTGCTGAAGAAGCCAAGCTTGATCTGGTAGAAATCTCCGCCGACGCCGTCCCGCCTGTTTGCCGGGTGATGGACTACGGCAAATCGATCTTCGAAAAGAAGAAGCAGATTGCTGCGGCGAAGAAGAACCAGAAGCAGATTCAGGTAAAAGAAATCAAGTTTCGTCCAGGGACGGAGGAAGGGGATTACCAGGTAAAACTGCGCAACCTGGTACGTTTCCTGAGTGACGGGGACAGGGCCAAGGTATCCTTGCGATTCCGCGGCCGTGAGATGGCCCACCAGGAGCTGGGGATGGAACTCCTCAAGCGAGTTGAAGGTGACTTGCTTGAGTACGGTTCGGTCGAACAGCATCCTAAGATGGAAGGACGCCAGCTGATCATGGTCATCGCCCCGAAAAAGAAGAAGTAATCAACAGGGCACGGCAGGCCTTCTGATTATGTTTATCAACTGAATGCGGAGTATCCGAACATGCCAAAAATGAAGACCAAAAGTGGTGCTGCTAAGCGGTTTCTGAAAACTGCTAACGGTATCAAGCACAAGCACGCTTTCAAGAGCCACATCCTGACCAAAATGTCGACCAAGCGTAAGCGTCAACTGCGCGGTAGCAGCTTGCTGCATCCGTCTGACGTGGCAAAAGTCGAGCGCATGCTGCGCCTTCGTTAATTTTAGTCAAGAATAGAGGAAGTAACTCATGGCTCGTGTAAAGCGTGGCGTCATTGCCCGTAAACGTCACAAAAAAATTCTGAAACTTGCTAAAGGCTACTACGGCGCTCGCTCGCGCGTATTCCGTGTTGCCAAGCAAGCGGTAATCAAGGCAGGCCAATACGCCTACCGTGACCGTCGTCAGAAAAAACGTCAGTTCCGCGCTCTGTGGATCGCTCGTATCAACGCTGGTGCTCGTATCAACGGTCTGTCCTACAGCCGTTTCATCGCCGGCCTGAAAAAAGCGTCCATCGAGATCGACCGTAAGGTTCTGGCTGATCTGGCAGTGAACGAAAAAGCGGCGTTTGCTGCGATTGTCGAGAAAGCTAAAGCCACCTTGGCTTAAGTACCCCCGACAGTCACCCGGCCTCACATCTGTGGGGTCAGGTGTTAAACGTCATAAATAGGGGAAGAGCCTTCAAGCTCTTCCCCTATTTTGTATCTGGAGTCTGTACATGGAAAACCTGGACGCGCTCGTCTCGCAAGCACTAGAGGCTGTGCAAAGCGCTGAAGATATCAATGCCCTGGAGCAAATCCGGGTTCACTACCTTGGCAAAAAGGGCGAATTGACTCAGGTGATGAAGACCCTGGGGAATTTGCCGGCAGAAGAGCGTCCGCAAGTCGGCGCGCTGATCAACGTTGCCAAGGAGCGTGTCACAGAGGTTCTCAATGCGCGCAAGGCGTTGTTCGAGGAGGCCGATCTTGCGGCCAAGCTCGCCGCCGAATCCATTGATGTGACCCTGCCTGGCCGCGGCCAGACCTCAGGCGGTCTGCATCCGGTTACCCGGACTCTGGAACGTATCGAGCAGTTCTTCACCCACATCGGCTACGGCATTGCCGAAGGCCCTGAGGTCGAAGACGATTATCACAACTTCGAGGCGCTCAACATCCCAGGCCATCACCCGGCCCGTTCGATGCATGACACCTTCTATTTCAATGCCAACATGTTGCTGCGCACCCATACCTCGCCGGTACAGGTCCGCACCATGGAATCGAAACAGCCGCCGATCCGCATCGTCTGCCCAGGCCGTGTGTATCGCAGCGACTCCGATATCACCCACTCGCCGATGTTCCACCAGGTCGAAGGCCTGCTGGTCGATCGCGATATCAACTTCGCCGACCTGAAAGGGACCATCGAAGAGTTCCTGCGCGTGTTCTTCGAAAAAGAACTGGCAGTACGCTTCCGTCCTTCGTACTTCCCGTTCACCGAGCCATCCGCTGAAGTCGACATGGAATGCGTGATGTGCAGCGGTAAAGGTTGCCGCGTCTGCAAGCAGACCGGCTGGCTGGAAGTCATGGGCTGCGGCATGGTTCACCCGAACGTGCTGCGCATGTCCGGGATCGACCCGGAAGAATTTTCGGGCTTTGCCTTCGGCATGGGCGTTGAGCGTCTGGCCATGCTGCGTTACGGCGTGAACGACTTGCGTCTGTTCTTCGACAACGACTTGCGGTTCCTCGCGCAATTTCGCTAGTCGTAACGAATTCTTAGGAGAGCAGGATGAAATTCAGTGAACAATGGCTGCGTGGCTGGGTCAGCCCGCAGGTAAGTCGCGACGAGCTGGTTGCTCGTCTGTCGATGGCCGGTCTTGAGGTCGATAGCGTTACGCCGGCCGCCGGTGTATTCAGTGGCGTAATCGTGGGCGAGGTGCTGAGTACCGAGCAGCACCCTGACGCCGACAAGTTGCGTGTTTGCCAGGTCAGCAATGGCTCGGAGACCTTCCAGGTCGTTTGCGGTGCGCCAAACGTGCGCCCTGGCCTGAAGATCCCGTTCGCCACCCTCGGTGCCGAGCTGCCGGGCGACTTCAAGATCAAGAAAGCCAAGCTGCGTGGCGTCGAGTCCAACGGCATGCTGTGTTCGCAAGCCGAGCTGCAGGTCGGTGAAGGTAACGACGGCCTGATGGAGCTGCCGGCCGATGCGCCGGTGGGTCAGGACATTCGTGAATACCTGAACCTGGACGATGCCAGTATCGAGGTCGACCTGACCCCGAACCGTGGCGACTGCCTGTCCCTGGCGGGCCTGGCCCGTGAAGTCGGTGCACTGTACGCCACCCCGGTCACTCGTCCAGTGGTTGCTGCCGTTCCAGCTGTGCATGATGAAGTGCGTCCGGTTGAAGTGCTGGCGCCTGCCGCTTGCCCACGTTACCTGGGTCGTGTGATCCGTAACGTCGACCTGTCCAGGCCTACACCGCTGTGGATGGTCGAGCGTCTGCGTCGTGCCGATGTACGCAGCATCGATGCTGCCGTCGACATCACCAACTATGTGATGCTGGAACTGGGTCAACCGCTGCACGCTTTCGATCTCGCCGAAATCAATGGCGGCATCCGTGTGCGCATGGCTGAAGAAGGCGAGAAGCTGGTACTGCTCGACGGTCAGGAAGTCAGCCTGCGTAGCGATACCCTGGTGATTGCCGACCACACTCGCGCCCTGGCCATTGCCGGCGTCATGGGTGGCGAGCACAGCGGCGTCAACACCGCGACAACGCGTGACATTTTCCTGGAAAGCGCGTTTTTCGATCAGATCGCCGTCGCTGGCAAGGCTCGCTCCTATGGCCTGCACACCGACGCTTCGCACCGCTACGAGCGTGGTGTGGACTGGCAACTGGCCCGTGAAGCCATGGAGCGCGCCACAGGCCTGCTGCTGGACATCACCGGTGGCGAAGCCGGCCCGATCATCGAAACCGTCAGCGAGCAGCACCTGCCGTCGATCGCGCCAGTAACCTTGCGCGCCCAGCGCATCACTCAGATGCTGGGCATGGAAATGGATTCGGCCGAAGTCGAGCGTCTGCTCAGTGCTTTGGGTCTGAAGATTTCTGCCGAGGGAGCAGGGCAGTGGCGCGTTGAAGTGCCAAGCCATCGCTTTGATATCAGCCTGGAAGTCGACCTGATCGAAGAGCTGGCCCGTTTGTACGGTTACAACCGCCTGCCGGTTCGTTACCCGCAAGCGCGTCTGGCGCCGCAAGCCAAGGCCGAAGCCCGCAGCGATCTGCCTGAACTGCGCCGCCTGCTGGTTGCCCGTGGTTATCAGGAAGCAATCACCTACAGCTTCATCGATCCGAAACAGTTCGAACTGTTCAATCCGGGTGTCGAGCCGTTGCTGTTGGCCAACCCGATTTCCAACGATATGGCCGCCATGCGTTCGTCGCTGTGGCCTGGTCTGGTCAAGGCGCTTCAGCACAACCTGAACCGCCAGCAGGATCGCGTTCGTTTGTTCGAGAGCGGTTTGCGTTTCGTTGGTCAGCTCGAAGGCCTGAAGCAAGAGCCGATGCTGGCGGGCGTTGTTTGCGGTAGCCGTCTGCCGGAAGGCTGGGCGCAAGGTCGCGATGTCGTCGACTTCTTCGACGTCAAGGCTGACGTGGAAGCGGTACTGGGCTTCGCCGGTGCGCTGGATGCCTTCACTTTCGTGCCAGGTAAGCACCCGGCGTTGCACCCGGGTCAAACCGCGCGCATCGAGCGCGAGGGCCGACTGGTCGGTTTCGTCGGTGCCATCCACCCTGAATTGTCGAAAACCCTGGGTCTGGATCGACCAGTGTTTGTTTTCGAGCTGGTTCTGGCGGAAGTGGCTAGCGGAAAAATGCCGAAATTCCACGAGTTGTCGCGCTTTCCTGAAGTGCGTCGTGACCTGGCATTGATTGCGCACAAAGACGTCGCAGCCGCGGCAGTACTGGACGTAATCCGTGAAAATGCAGGCGAATGGCTGACAGACCTCAGGCTATTTGACGTGTATCAGGGTAAAGGCATTGATCCTGATAGAAAAAGCCTCGCAGTCGGCTTGACCTGGCAGCATCCATCGCGCACTCTTAATGACGATGAGGTGAATTCCACGACGCAAAACATCCTCACCTCGCTCGAACAAAGGTTGAACGCCACGTTAAGGAAGTGACGTATGGGGGCTTTGACGAAAGCTGAGATGGCGGAACGTCTGTATGAAGAGCTGGGCCTGAACAAGCGGGAAGCCAAGGAATTGGTCGAACTGTTTTTCGAGGAAATCAGGCACGCTCTTGAAGATAACGAGCAGGTAAAATTGTCCGGTTTCGGCAATTTTGACCTGCGGGACAAACGCCAGCGGCCTGGCCGCAATCCGAAAACGGGAGAAGAAATCCCGATCACGGCTCGCCGTGTGGTCACCTTTCGTCCAGGGCAGAAGTTGAAGGCCCGAGTTGAGGCTTATGCTGGAACCAAGTCATAACGACGAGCTACCCGTCATCCCAGGCAAACGCTACTTCACCATTGGTGAAGTCAGCGAGCTGTGTGCGGTAAAACCGCACGTGCTGCGCTACTGGGAGCAGGAGTTTCCTCAACTCAACCCCGTCAAACGCCGCGGAAACCGCCGGTATTATCAGCGCCAGGACGTGCTGATGATCCGGCAGATCCGCGCGCTTCTTTACGATCAAGGGTTCACCATCGGCGGCGCGCGTTTGCGCTTGTCCGGTGACGAAGCCAAAGACGACACCACGCAATACAAGCAAATGATTCGCCAGATGATCGCCGAACTCGAAGATGTACTGGTGGTCCTCAAGAAATAAATTCCTGCTTTTAAATACTTCCAGTTTTCAAAAGCTTGCGATATATTCTTGAGCGTTCCTCGAGAAGAGGAACAAGATTCACGCCTAGTCGGGGCGTAGCGCAGTCCGGTAGCGCACTAGCATGGGGTGCTAGGGGTCGAGTGTTCGAATCACTCCGTCCCGACCATATTTTTCAATGACTTAGCCCGGTTCGGAGACGACCGGGCTTTGTTGTTTCTGGGCTTTAGTCATTTTGGTCACCGTTGGGTCACCGTTAGCAAAAAGCTCTTAAAGTGCCATTCGGGGCTTCGTCGCGTTGAGACCTGTCAAGGCTGATCAGTTCTGATTGTATTGGCTGCGATCCTTCCTCTTCGCGAATTTTCTCTTGGGGGGCGCTAGCTGACATCGACACGACTAGCTGTCTTCAGATTTTTTCTGATCACCACCAGAAGGATATGACAAATTAGGGCGAGGCCGATCACCAACCGCTTACGGTGGGTGTTTTCGTCCTGCAGCTGGCAGAGTTCCCGTGCCTGTCGCAGCAGTGAGGGGGGGTGGAGCCAGTCAGATGGTCTCAGGAGGCGGCGCAAGCGCGAACCCATCACGTTGCATTGCTTGAGCGGAGATCGTCGCATTATGAGCGTTGTGGGAGGTCGATTTTTCTGGTGTTCGGAGGCAGGCCCGAACTGGGTAGTCAGGCAAAGCTCGAAGCGACTGGCAAAGTAAGCTTTCTCGAAGCTCGTCACATTGAATAGATTCGATGTAGCTGTGCGCCCATCCATCGTAAGTGCATGTAATGGCTGAGGCTATGGGCGCTTAAAGTAAAGCGCCCGGTGCAAACTTCCTTTTAATTACTCATTTTCATCTACGGCTACACTGAAGCCGAGGTCTTTTATCATTAGCGCGCCTGGAGTTACACATTCAGTGGCGTTAATAAATAGCTTGCCAGTGCTGAAGTGTTGGGTGTACTCCACCCTCCATGTGAAGAGCTGCTTTGCTTCTGTGTTTTCACCCCGCGATATAGCGAAGAACGAAGTTTCGAAGTCGACGTCGTCCTCATCATAGGCTTGTTGACTTGTCTGAACAGTATCACCTTGCTTCAAGGTGTCGGAGTCAACTCGAAACTCTTCATTTTGAAGGCTAATCACAGCCTCACCCATACCTTCGATGTAAAACGCCATCCGATTTCACTCCTTGGTTAGAGTGGAATTGTAATGGTGAATCAATGGGTCAAGCCAGTGTTTCGAAAAATGGTACTCAAGCCGGTTTGTAGTGGTCAGCTAATTCCTGACATGACGTTAAGTTTTTCTCGGCCTGAGCTAGCGCCAACCCACCGTTGAATTGATGGGCCGGGGTAATCTGGGCTTGTGTTTTATGTTATTGATTTAAAAGGGAATTTGATATTTTTTATGCTGGAATACTGTTTGGAATTCCATTGGCTGAGGGCTGCAACGGCGAGCTGTGCAATGAAGTTACCTACATTTCAAACCCTGATTGAGTCAGGGCTGCTCTACCGCGGAGGGGACGTTGCTTCGTGGGCCAGGTCATCAATCTATCCTCATTAGTAATGGGGCGGGAGGCCCCTAGCAACATTGCTGCGTTATAGCACCAACGTGACCAATGAATCACCGATGCGGAAAGTCCACTTGCTCTGTCCCTGATCAGTCAGGGGCAGATGTCGGCTTTTGGCAAAGCAGACATTTGGACAACCATCGTCAACAATCTTACTAATCAGAAACCGGCTAACCCTTGAGCCGATCCTGCCGCTAGAGACCGAGCTCATCCAGTGCAAGGAGCAGCTTGGCACCCAGCATGATCCGGTCAGTAGCATCTATGCCGTTTTCCTGTGGCACTCGATATATCTGGTCACTGCCGATGTCGAAGCTTGCACGTAAGTCCTCCATATTCCGTACGAGTTCAGGGTCGTCAGGTAAGTTTTCGAGTTTCCAGCCATCGTCGACACTTTCGATTGCGACAGTACCACCCGTTCGTTCCAGCCAGCGACGCAGGGTTTCGTATCCAATAAACCAGAGGTTGTTGTCTGGAATTTTCAAGCCGCTCGTGGTCGCCACCGCCGAGAGATAGGGGTCGCGGTAGTAACTGCGCATGACTGTCAAGTTCAGCATGCAGATGCTGTAGCCACTTTGGCTGATGGCATAGCGGCCCGAGTTACCTTCACGCATGCGCGGGTACTTGACCAGGTAATAACGCCAGTCCAGCACATGGTCGCGTTCGCACGCGGCGAGAAACGCCTGCTGAATCTCTTTGAGCACGGCGAGATCGTTACCGCTTTGCGCGACCTGATCGAGTAGTTGGGTAAGGGGTTGTACCAACTCGGGACTTTTTCTATTCGCAAGCAGATCTCGCCAGACTGCTTCGCTGCGCGGCGAGCCGAAATCGTAAAAACGGTAGCCGCCATAACGATCCTGCTTGCGCGAATAATCGCCCAGCGAGAGAAGTGCGCCGGTCAACTGTGGCCAACAGTGCACATCTTCGAACAAGGTGAGAAACGCTAAGGCACGTTGGGCAAAAATTGCAGGGTCCTGGGCTGGGTCGAGGTCAAACACGGCCAGTGCGCCGTGCAGCACGATGTTGTCTTCCAGTCGGTAGACCACTTCGCGCAGCGACGGGTGGGCGGCAAGGAAGCTGATCTTGTCCTTTTCGTTCGCTATTTGCTTCTGATTGAAGGTCGATACGCCGTCCAGGGTTCCGTCGACGATGACACGGCGCACATCTTCCAATAAGGCGGGCATGTTCTGCGCGCGCATTTCACCGCCACCGGACGCTTCGATCAGGTTGCGCACGACACGTAACTGTTCAGGGAAATCAGCGGTTTTGTGCATGCGATGCAATAGCACTGCGTAGAGCAGTAGGCTATGAGATTGACTCCACTCGGCATTCCCGTAATGCCGGCAGCAACCACCGAAGAGGTCGATGCGGCTCTGGTCGGGCTGGGAGCGCAGAGGATTGAACAGCAGCAGGGCAGATGAGGATCGAGCGTCGGCTGTACGCAGCCAGCTGTTGAAGGCATTCTTCGTGTCCAGTTTGACCCAGACATCGAAGGCTGCGAACAGGAAGTTCAGGTGCTCGACCGCCTTCGCTTGGTCGCTGGCAAACAGGCTTTGTGCCAACTGATCGAGGCTGGCCTTGCTGTCGGTGCGATTGCCCTCGCGCCAGGCGCAAAGGTCAAACACAAAACGGAAGTAGCGCATGAATTGATCATCAATAAGCTGATCAGCGTCCTTGTAATCCCAGATGACATCCGTCCACACGGTATCAACCCTGTGTGCGAAATCGTCGGCTTGTGCAGGACAAACGCTTTTGAGCAGCGTCTCGAAATGCGCTTTGAAGTTTTCGAACGGTGTCAGCGGCTTGCCGCGAGAGTTCATCTTGATATAGAGGTCGTCATTGAGCTTGTTCTTCACCACCGGCAGTAGGTGGAAGCTAATTGCCGGATGGTCGGTCGCGGCAAGACGTTCCCAGGCAGCAGCGAATGCTTCGCTGCTGGCGCCTGCAAAGCGCTGTTCCAGCGCCTGCAGCATGACTAGCATAGCGCGGATACTGGAGTCATGTTGCCAGCCGTGAAAGTACCAAGGCTGATCGACAACCCAACCCTTCAGGTCGGTTTCGCTGGCGGGTGGTCGATAGTTGGCCAATGCCTCGCAGAACTGACGGGCACTGGCGCGGGTGGCGTAGGTAAAGTTGCGCCATGCTTGCCCTTCGATGGGTTCGCCGGCCTGCCAGCTAAGGTACCAGTGCAGCAGGAACAGCGTGGTCAGGCGCTGTTGGCCATCCAAGGGGTAGAGGGTGCCGTCCACGACATCGCCATAGATGAAATCCAGGCTAATAGGGCGGTCGTCATTCATGACGGCATCATGTAAGGCATCGACGAAGTCCTTGCGGATTCGCTCCACCGATGCACCATGGCGGCCTTGTGCATAATCGCGCTGGATCAGCGGAATTTCGATTCTTCGGATTCCATGAGTTGCATGCAAGTTATTGTCGAAGAGTGAAATGTACGACGTGAGCGTGTGGTTCATGCCATTTTCTCTTCGTTCAGGAAATAGGGCTTTGCGATCTCGAGGATTGTATCGAGGTAATGATTGCGATCTTGTGGGCCCCAGAAATGGTTCTGGTGCGCGTTCGCCGGGGTGTAGTACTTGAGGAAGACATTGCGCGTGCAGACCGGTATATAGCCTCCCTTGCGGTCTACATCCAGTAGCATTTGCCGCTTGGCCTCGAACACCGCGTTGCTCAGCAGGCTGTTGTCCGACCTCGACAGCAGGGCTAGGTTGGCGATGGAATGCAGGCCATGAGCGGAGGCAGTCTGCTCGTCGGGCGCATTGAAAGCGGCGACGACACGACTGGCCAAGTCTTGAAAGGTATTGCCGAAGTTCTGGGCAGTGCCGACCTGCTCAAGCGCTATCTTTAGATCCTCCAGCAGCTGCGACTGTTGCGGGACAGTATTGGGAGCCAGCTCATTGAGCGCGGTCAAATGCAGCCTTAACCAGGTTTGCCATTGTTCGGCCTTGGTCAGGTTCTCGGCATCCTGCGCATGGATGTGCTCCAGCGACCATGCAGTATCGGTGTGCATGTGGAAGGGGAAGCGTTGGTTGGCGTGTGGGACCCGGCGCATGGTTTCGACATTCACCAGTAACAGCAGGTGCAGCAACTTGTCGTAGTCCTTTCGATCGTCATAGCTGAGCGCTTCCACGTCCGAAGCCTTGAGGTCCAACGACTTTCTGATGCGGTGATCCAGGTCCTGTTCGAATTGACGCTTGCTTTGATTTGCGGACAAGCGAGCCAGTTCTCCGAAGTCCATCCCTGTGAGTACCAGATAACCCACCTTATGAAACAGGTTGCGGTTGTTGAACCAGCCAAGCATCAGGTCATGAAGGTTGAGAACCTGCAGCCAGAATGCTAGAGGGTCGGCATCGATATCCTGCCGCAGAGACTCGAAGGTATGGTAGCGCGTTGACTTGCGTGACTGGCTGCCGGGTACCAGGGAATCGAGCAAAAGGCTGATCCTAGTCGGGTAGCGGTCGGCAACCTTCGGCGAATTGCCACAGATGAAACCCCACAGCTCGGGAGCATGGAGATCGCGCTCGATGATGTCCCATTGGCTGGCGACCTCGGCGGCTCGATGGGCATGCTCGACCTTGATCCTGGACAGGAGCAACGCTTTGACCAACTCCGCGTCCGTCAGCGGTATCCTGCCGACGTTCAATCGAGTGAACAGGGCCGTGGCATCCATGTCCTGAGGGGCTTGGTACCAGATCACCGCTACTTTCTCGAACAGCGCTTCATAGAATTTGTTAGCCGCGAATTGAATGCGAGCGCCGTGGGCATCGAACCACTTGCCAATACAGCGGTACGCCCTGTGCAAGTGGAAGTAATCGATGTTGCTGTCGTAGTCGTCCAGCTCCTCATCGCCGAGCCTTTCGAGAAATGTTGCGCTCCCTGGGCGGGTTTCGTAGTGCAGTGAATAGGGCAGCGGGGCCTTGTTCAAACCCGTTTTATGCATGTAGAGCAGTATCAGGTAGATCGTGGTCAAGCGCTGCTGCCCATCGACCAATTCCCATTGACATGTCTGCGCCGTAGAGCCTCGTGAGTGCTGTTTGACCACAATGGGCTGTAGGTTATAGGGCTGGTCCAGTTCTGCGGTTTTCAACGCCTGCCAGATGTCGTTCAGCAGGCGGTCCACATCCGTAGTGTCCCAACGGTAGCCACGTTGGTATCCCGGCACCCTGAAAACACCAGAAATATCGCCTACGAATTTGCTTGCCAGCGTTGCAGCGGTCAAATCGACACTGTGTGAGTCCAAGCAAAGTTCTTCCATGATTTACGATCTCGAATCGGGTGCTGGGTAGGCATAGGATGTTTGGCGCTTCGCGTGGATTCAATCACCCAGTACGGCTTATTGCCATCATTTTGACTGGCGGATGGGCAAAATCCATGAAACTCAGCCTTCCAGGCGTCCACCCGACATCGCGAATGCCTATGTCTGGTCAGTGGCAGCACGTTTGGGTAGTCATGTCCAATGCACTTACGCAATTGCATCGGATCTGCGGTCCGAGCAATTAATCGCCCGCGTATACACTCGCTGCTCGACGAAGCGTTTCGTGCACGTGTGATCGTATTACTGGAGGGGCGAGCACTTCAATGTCGCCAGCATTGCTGAGCAGGAACAGGCGTAAGCCTTGGGTGTCGTGGAGGGTGCAGCTCAAGTCCCATCGGTCGTCGGCGTATTGCACTACAACCTGGTCTTCAGCCAGCGGGTTCTCGGTAAGCCGATTGTGCAGGTTGGGGCTAAGACGTAGTTTGAGTTGGATGGGACTTTCGCCGTGTATCGTCATGAGATGCTTTTGGGCCTCAAAGGAGTTGACGTCGTAGCTGGCCGGGCCAGGTATTTTCTGCCAACTCGTCTTGACCTCTACCATTCGATGCAGCATGAGGGCGCACATCGACTTGGGGCCGTTACTGCTGTACTTGCCGCGGGAGGTGTCTGGCGCGGGTGGATTCGACTGCGGCCACTGCTCCTCGAGCACGTAGGCAGACAGATAGACGTTTGAATCCTGATAGGAAAGTGCCAAGGGTTTAAGTAGGTAAATGCACTCAACGCCGCCGGCGTCTCTTGGAAGGTAGGTCACCTCAAGCGAAGCATCGTCCAGAATCGCCCCTTGGATAAGGTCGAGATGCGCAGGGTCATATTTACCGGGTTTGAGCAGCGTAAAACGGGTCCCCGAAGTGATTCGCTGCGTCCAGGCGACAGTCCGCTTGGAGTGCTTGGTTATTTCCGTGGTTGCGTATTCGCGTAGCTTGGTCAGTTGTTCCGTATGTGGTGGGAAGCCGAAGCGCTCTGCGTGGTCGAAAATAGCGGCCAACGTCATTGCCTCTGTGGGAGAGAGCGTCAAGTCGAAGCTGCCCCGACCGGTTTTCCAATATTTTGATTTCTTATCTGAGCCGGTTTCACCCTGAGTTACCAACTCGGCTTCGGTCAGAGCCTCGAGGTCTCGCAGTGTGGTTTTTACATGGAGGCTGAAATCATTGAACCACCGACATAGTTCAGTGTGGATATCCGCCGTCGACAGGGACTTGCCTTCGCGTTGAAGAATTTTGCGCAAAGCGGTACGGCGTCGGTGATGATTTATCATTGCTGAAGCTCAGGGACAAAAAGTGGGTTTATCTGCTGGGACTATGTACTGGCTGACAAGCAATCCTGCGACTACATGTGTCAGCCCACAGGAGCATTTCATGAACGACCAAACCTATCTAGCCCTTCCTGACGTTTCTGGGTTCATCAGCTGGCTGGCCACTGAGCTCGATTCACAAGTGCACTTTAATCATCAATATGTCAATCGCAAGACTGATGAGAAGTGGTCATGTAGCAGCCTGTACAACGCCTTCGAAAACTACCGTTGGAACCATCCGGGTAATGCCCGCTTAGGCTTCAATCGAGGGGTTTGCTCCAGCAGCAACGGTATCGCTTTGTCTGCCCTGCGTCAGGACTTGGTGAATGCTTGTGGGAGCGACTCGCGCACTCTTGATGCAACCGTCGACGTGATGCGCTGGGGCGGTGTAACTGCCCACAATGTGGATTGGCTGAAGAAGAATGAGGTCGGTCTTGGCCGCATGTTGCAAGACGTACGAGCTGCGATAGTCGCCGGCGACAGCCAGGCACCTGTCTTGCGTTCGAAAAACCTTCGTTTCAACTCGGGGATGACCAAGGTGTACTCCTTGCTCTGCAAGGACTTCATCATCTACGACAGCCGCGTTGCCGCAGGTCTGGGCTGGATGGTCGTAAAGTATTGCCTGGCATACGGACTGTTCAAGGTTCCTGAAGGGCTGTGCTTCCCTTGGGCCGCTGCCAAGGAAGGAGAGAATACGCTCGCTCCCAAGCGCCGCGACCCTGGTACCGGCGGGCTTAAGTTCAAGGTCTTGCGCTCAGGCCATCATCACGCAATGTGGAATATGCGCGCCAGCTGGGTGCTGAGTGCGGTCCTGGCGCATCCAAGCGCCGCCGGCAGCCGCTTCCATTTGGTGCCCACTCCGAATGACCCGCTGCGCGCCCTGGAGGCTGCACTCTTCATGATTGGCTACGACCTGGGTGATCAGCTTCGAGCTTTGGCGGCTTAAAACCAGGTCGACAATTCCCTCCCCGTTGCTTGATGGGGAGGTCATTCTGAATGAGTGAGGTACAGGATGCGTGGCATGAATCCGTTGCAGGCTTTGATTATGCAGCTCGCCGCTGAAGGCGTCAGCGCTGGTGACTTGAGAAAGGCCGTTATGCAGGCATACCCAAATCTTTGTGATGCGAAGTATCAATCCACGCTATTTGGCCTGCAGGAGGCCGATAGCCTTATGGGCCAGGAAGTGGGCGGCGAGTGGTGCTTCACAGCAATCGATAAAACTGCCCCGGACTACCTTCACCCGGAGTACAGCGCTGAATTTGCCGAGAAGATCTTGGCCGCATCATGCGGGGAATTTGTAGAGATCAGCGCAGATGATTTGCTGGCTCAACTGGATGAGATGCTGGCAAAGGCACGCGCCAAGAAACCGGACACAGGGCCGTAAAACACCCGGCAGCCCAGTATTCAATACGGATGCGGTGTTTAACGAACATCAACTGTGTATCAGTCAGCAAGGGGTGTCTTGATGGACATCAAGTCCGATTTTGTGTCCGTCGAACGAGATGAGTTCGATGGTCTCACCACGATTCAGCACCTGCGTCACTGCCGGTATCGCTCTGGCAAGAATGAAATCACCTTCTCGTGGCGCCGCAATATTCGTCCTGCTTCAGACCGCATGATTCTTGATGTTGAGATCAAGACCTCGCGCTCGGGCGGCTGGCTGCCCTCTCAATTGACCTTGTTGGTCGATGGTCGACGGATCGAGTTGAAGTATCTGACAGGCAAAAACAGCGAATTTCGAGGGGGTAGCTTCTTCGAAATCGGTATGTTTTTCATCGACCCATCTCAAAAGGTTCTTCGCTGCCTGTGTGATGCCAAAGTACTGAAGGTCAAGCTTCAATCTGACGAGAAAAATGAGCACACGGTTTTTTCGGACGAGTTTTGTGCCCAGCTACAGTTGCAGGCTCAGCAGTTCTATAACAACGCTTTCGATGGTGACGAGTATTTGTCAGCCGTCAGTGGCGTAGCCGTACGGACAGAAGACACAACGTTCGCTGAACAGATTGCCAGCCGCGAGTCGCGCTATCGGCAATTGTGCAAATATCGACTGCTATGGGCTGTACTCTGGGGCAGTTTTTTTGGTGGGCTGTGTGTGCTTGGCGCGTTCGAGATCATGACGTTTTCCGTCAGGTCGACGGACCAGTTGATCATCGCTGGAGTACTCAGCGCCTCAAGCTGGCTCATTCCTCATCTTAAGATCCTTTGGATCGAACACCAGAAAAACAAAGAGTGTCCGAGTTGTCACCATAGAGCGATAAAGCTGGTCCGCTATCATGAGGCGGTTTATCAGGTCCGATCCGTGGAGCGCCTTGTCATCGACAGGCTGACAGGGCAGCGCAAGTCGCGGCAGGTGACCGTGACGGACCATGAGGTGAGTCAGGATTTCGAGTGCAAGGACTGTCGGCATCTATGGACGCGAAGCCATATTGCTCGAGGTTTCTAAGACATCCTGTCAATGAACGGCATCGCTAGGCTCGGATCTGATCTCGGCTAACGACTCATCTTGTCGCACCACGCTGTAGTCTGGAATAAGTGCCCACAGATTGAGGAGTGTCTATGGTCAGGCCAGTGCGTCCTTTCACCATGCGTTGCAAAAATTGTGGCTGGAGCCAAACGGTTTTCCCGCTCAGTGATGTCTTGCGATTCGAAGACTGTCCTGAGGTTTGCCCGCGTTGTAAAAGTCGGGATGTAAGTATGGAGCAAGCCACGGCCCTGGAAGTGGCCGTGGCGAAAGTAACGCGATTATTTGGTTAGTCCTGAGCCTGAAACTTTGCCTGGCGGCTATAGCGCACCATTTAGTTCTTTTACTTTGTATACGCCAGGCTTGACTCGCAGGTACTTTGCTTCAGCACCCTGTTCGACATTGTAGCCGCCGGCTCCCGTCTGCTCGTCCTGCGCGTAGTTGGCGATGGTCGTCCCGATCGTCGATTCCATAAAGAACTCGAATCCGATCCGATATTTTTCAACCAGGTTCTGCTCTATAGAGCACATGACCCGACGACGTTCGCTCGTCAGTTCCTGCACCTCAAAGGGTTCGCTCAGCGCACCGTTGCGCACTTCCAGCAGGATTGATTCATACAGCGTCATGCTTTTTTCCTTGTGATGTCAGCGGTCGAGATCAACCCGACTGCTGTGATTGGTCGTTTACGCGAATGTGGAATCACGCCGGCGGCTAAAAAACCTGAATCGCTCCCGCGGCCACCGGCAGAAAGAGCCATGCGGCAATGACAGGCCGACCCGATGCCGCCTCAATCGCTTGGGCGTAAGCATCGAGCTGACCCGCATGTTCCTCGGCCAATCGTTCCCACTGGGCTTCGGGCGCCGGGTTAGATTTGTGGTCAATGAGCACCCAGCCATCTTTTGTGTCCAGCAGAAGATCGATCCGACCATTGAGCACCTGACCCGAGCGCAGCAACTGTTGCACCGGATACTCAGCCAGGGCTTTGCCCTCTGGCCAGCGGGATTCGATCCAGGCGTGCAAGGCCAATTGCTGTGCGATGACCTGACTGGCATTCACATGCTCGTGCACTGCGTGGCTCTGCAACAGGTCCTGCACCTCGTCTAAGGTGAGGGGGCAGTTGGGGTCAGTGAATGAAAGGCACAAACTGGCATGAATGGCCGTTCCCAATGCACTCATTTCCGGGCTGCCTTGGAAGGCTATGCGAGTGCCGATTCGGTATGTATTACGGGCTGTGGTGCTGGTGCGAGCGCTACTGCTGGACGGTTGGAAGCCCAGTGGCAAACGAGGCTGGATCGCTTGTGCCGGGGCAAACCAGTGCAGACTCTGCTCAATCACCGCCACGGGCACAGGTGAGTCACTGGCAATGAGCGTTTGGCAATCGGCGCGCAACTCTTTTCCATTCGGCAGCTTCAAAGTCGACAGCCCGGGAGGCGTCATCAACCATGGTGCCTGGACAGTGTCGAGCCACTCTCCTGTGATCTTTCTACTCGAACGGGCGATGACCAGCAGGTCTCGGGCGCGGGTCATGCTCACGTAGAGCAGGCGTTTTGCTTCTTCAGCAGCTTCAGCCCGACACGCCTGGCCCATGGCAGTCTGCTCGAAGGTTTCGCTCAACGGAACCGCTTTCTGTTTGCCCAGTGGCCATGGCCAATAGCGGATAAAGCGGTCATGCAACGGTTTATGTGGATCGAATGCGCTATTGGACTGAGCCGAGACTGACCATAACCGGTCGCTGATATCGCGTGCCAGATCCATCAAAATCACGACCGGCCATTCCAGACCTTTACTGGCGTGATGAGTCATCACTTGAACGGCATCCAGCGCAGGAGTGGCCAGTGCATCGCTTTTGGCGTTGGCGACGTCGTCCAGCCACAACAACAACCCAGAGATGGATGCCGCTCCTAATCCATTTCGGCAGAGATCCTCATATTGCTGCGCCAGATCGATCAAAGCATCCAGGTTGGCCAAACGCTTTTGCGCCAGCGCTGTCGAGGTTGACCAGCCGGTGACACGCGTTGGTAAATCACACTCGGCGATCAGCCGTTGCAATGCCTCTGTCGGTGTCAGCACCGGCAGATCTGTGCGCAGTTGTGCAACGGCCGCCACAAGCGGGTGTTGCGAATACTCGCCGAGGCTCAGTTCACGCCACTGGGCTTTGGGGTGTCCGGCATTGAGGTAACGCAGGCGCTCGGCAACCCAGCTTTCCGGCCCTTCGGTTTCGGTTAACGAGATAATCTGTGCCGTTGCCAGGGTGTCGGTCGGGTCGTTCAATCGGCGCAAACACGCCAGTGCCAGAGTTGCCTCAGCGGTTGCCAGCAACCCGGGTTGGGTTGTGGAGCAGGGAATGCCCAGAGTCGCGAGGGCGGCGGTTACGTTCGCGACGTTACTGTGGGAGTAGCAAAGCACCGTAATATCGCCCAAACGCACCGCACGGGCTTCCTGGCGGGTTTTATCGAATACCTGATAACGGCTGGCCAGCAGTTGGCTAATCCCCTCGGCCAATGCGTTGACTTGCAATTCGGCATTTTTTCCATCCAGTACCCAATTGGCGAAGGCTGGGCCAGGTAGCTGATCCGTACGGGTCGGTATCAGCTCAATGTCCTTTGTTTCCAGGCTATTGGAGAAGGCTTTGTTGAACACATCGTTCGTTAGTTCAACCAGTTCGGTACGTGAGCGCCAAGAGTTAGGCAATACCTCTTTCTTGCCACCCATATCGGGCAAAGCCTTAAGGATGGCTTGCATCAGCGCACAGTCGCTGCCCCTAAAACCATAGATTGCCTGCTTGATATCCCCGACCCAGTAAACCTTTTTTGCAAAGCGTGAAAGCTTGAGAAAAATCGCCAACTGCATAGGGCTGGTGTCCTGGAACTCGTCGACCATGATCAGATCAAGCTCATCCTCAAGCACTTGCGCCACGGCTGGGTTGTCCAGCAACTTGAGCAAGGCGTGTTCCTGATCGGCAAAGTCCAGCACGCCAAACTCACGTTTACTGTGTTCGTACACTTTTAATACATCTATGGCCAGGCCGAAAACCTGTTCGAGATAGACGCGGATGTCGCGATGTAGATCCGGGTGTTCGGCGTAGCGGCCTATGGTTTCAGAGAGGGTTGTTACCAATGGCTTGAGCTTGGCCTCAGGAGCTTCCTTCGCCAGTTTCGCCCAATCACTCCAGCGCGCGTTGCCATGCTGCAGTTCATAGTGGAAGCGGGTAAGCAACGTTATGTAGGCTTCTGTGTTCTTTTTATCGCTGCCAGAGGCCTGTAACAGATCCAGTACCTTGGGAATGCTGTGCAACAACTCGCCGTTCAAGTCGGCTGTGGTCGGTTTGGGGAAATGCTTCAGCATGTCGTCGGCATTTCGGGCAGCAAAACCACGAGACAGTTCAAGATCAATGTCGTTGGTGCGCAACTGACTCAGAAGCTTGCGCAACTCATCGCGCCAGTTGGTATTAGCAAACTCGCCTTGTTGATTGGTGTCTTCAAGGCCCAGACGTCGGGCGACGGCGAGTAGATTATCCAGGCGTTCACCATCAAGGACCCGGTCAACCGCTTTGTTCAGTAGCAGGGCTGCCTGGTTTTCTTCCAACACACGTTGCTCGGGTGGCATGCCTGCTTCGAATGCAAAACGCTCAAGCAATTGCCCGCAAATACTGTTGATGGTCCCGATACGAGCTTGGCCCATGGCTGTGGCTAGGTTGATTTGGCCCTGCTTGAGAAGGTGGCTACGGACTCGCTCGCGCAGCTCGGCAGCGGCTTTTCGGGTAAAGGTCGTGGCAATCACACCCGAAGGCTGGACCTCCTGATCAAGCAACTCCTGGTGCAGTATTTCAGTAAGCCGGTGGGTTTTGCCGCTGCCGGCGCCAGCACTGATAAATGTGATGTGTGCGGTGGTCGACATTGTCATTGCTCCCATCCGGCCAAGGCCAGGTAGTCGTTGTAGGCTTCGTTAAGGTATTCCATCAGCATCGCCTGATCGGGAGGGATCGAGTCCTCATCCTCTTCAATACCTTGCAGCGCAACTTCAAACCGCCCCTCTGCCTGCTGCGCCTTCCGCCACTTCCAGGCCTCGGTAAAGCTGAGCCACAACTGAGGCATTGTGCTTGGCGGATTGGCTGGCACTTGCTCTGAATCTCTGAAGATATGGTCATCCGGGGTCAGCAGGCGCGCGGACTCAAGGATGAAATAGGCTACGGATGGCCATGAACCGTTGTCCTGACGAAGCAGCTCGGCATAAATCACCAATTGCAGGTGGCGGTTTGCCTTGAGCTGCTCCGGGTACTTCTTGCCCCCCGACCACTTCATGTCGACGATGCCACGATGTCCTGACGCAGTGGTCAATACGAGGTCAGCTGAGCCGCCCAATGTGCCACCCGCGAAGCAACCGGCCAGCTCCTGTTCAGACGTTATGACCATGATGCCAGCATTGAGTAAGTGCGATCGCAGTCGAGTCAAAGCACGCAGCGCACGATGGCGCAGTGTTGCCAGGTCGGCACCGCGTCCTTCCATCAGCAACACCGCGCCTTCTTCACGTACCACACGGGGGAAGTGGGTCGAGAACCAGCTGTTAAAATCTGTGGTGCTCATGCTCAGCGCGTCCGGCCGAGTGAAAAAGTGCTCAGCCAAGCGATGGGTCAACGAACCATAGAGCAAAAAACCGTCGCTCAGGCTCTGGCTTTTAGACGCCTGAATCTTGGCTCCGTATTGCAGCAACCATTGATAAGGGTTGAACAGCAACAGGTTGAGGCTCGAGAAAGACGCTTTCTCAGGCGTCTCGATCGGGATGTCGGGTGGCAGGCGCCACCAGCGTTTGCGCAGTGGCAGTGGCGCCGATGCTTGGACTTGGCAAAGCGGGCCGGGGGTATGCAGAAGCTCCTCGAGAATATGCACCTTTGGCTGCTGCACAACGGCTTCGATCATTTGCCAGAGCGGGTGGCTTTCCTCCCGTGGTGGCGCGAGTACCAGTATCAGCCGGCAGTTTGCTGCCAGGACTGGTCGCAGCCAGTCACGGGCTGCTTGAGTCAGTAGTGTGGCACCGTCCGGTAGCGCCACCCCGGCATCGGCCAATTGAATGCGTTCGGCCTTGGACCAGGGCGACAGGGGCGGTAACACCGGCATGCTCAGGTGCCACCAGATCACTGTGTCGGCTTGCTCAATGGCCGCACCTGGACGCGAGACGCTTAAGTGGGCGCCGACTTGTGCGGCCAGCAATGGATTATCCACGCCGCTGGCTGTGGCTTGCTCGATGACCTGCTGCAACTGCCGCGGTTTTAACCGCTCCACACCTTGAAGATGCAAGGTCTTGAGGGAGTCTAGTGCCGCTTCACACTGAGCATAACCTGCCTGAGCCGCGAATCTATGCGCGGGCTCTTGGTGCCCCAGGCGTGCTTTAAAAAACTTCAGCAACCGTTCGACACGTACCAGCACCTCACTGGGCGCCACGCCGTCGTCAGTCGTAAAAGTGGGCATATTCAGCCACTCGTCAATCGAGGCAAGTACGTCGGGCGCATCTGCAGCGTAATGCGCTGCGATTTCCTCCAGTGCATCCTCCCACTTGCTCCCGACGAGGCCGGGTGAGCTTGCTATTTTGGTTGCCAAGCGCCGACGTGCAAACAAACGAATCGGGCATATCGAGTGGGTCAAAAACTGCAGGAGTGCCGGGTAGTTGGCTGGTGCCCAAAGCAGCTCCGTGGCCAGTGGCAATACCTGCAGGGCAGGGCGTAGATTGCTGCTGCCATTGAGGCCATGGCGAGCCTGGCCGGCACCAATAAAATGACCATCAAGACAACCACCCTCATCACCCGTCACCAGCAAGGTGGGGGTGCCCTGGCCCAGTGAGCGGCTCAGCCAGCTGGCGGCCAATGCTCGAGTTTGCGCTTGAACAACTTGCACTGTGCCATCTTCTTGCCATTGAATGGGCGTGACCTCTACACCGGCAATGCTCTGGCGCAATTGCATTTGCAACTGCCCCAGAAAACCTTGCGCCTTACCCTCCGGTATCTCCAGGCGTTCGTTAGGCAGGAGATTCAGCACCATTTGCCAAGCCAGTGGATAAAGCTCGAAAGCGTCAGCCAACAGCACGGTCTTGATCGGGGGGCGACGAGAGCCCAGCGCCTTGGCAACATTTTGCAAGCGCTGTCCCATAGAAGGGGCGACCTGCACGCGAGCTTGAGTCTCGATCTCGGCAAGGTCTTTCAGACGTTGGCTGGCGTCGGCACCGACGCGCCCATCCCAACCGTGCAAATACAAATCATCCCGCCAGGCCAGCAATGCAGCAGCCACCCCCAATTCATCGGAGGAAAAACTGGCATGATAGAAGCGCAGTGGGTTATTGCAGTGCGCCAGGCAATCGCGGTACGTGGCTGTACGTTGTGCCGCACAAGGCTGACGTGCCACTAGGCCCAGCTGGGTCTCCAGAATATCCAGCAGTCCCTGTGGCCCGACGGTCAACGCCCCTAATCGATTACTGGCTCGGGTTGCCCGCTGACCATCGAGTTGCATGCCGAATGTGATAAGCATTTCTGACACGTTGACGCTCCTTGTGAACGCTGGTAGTTCAACGCACCGTGATTGGCACGTTGTTGCATAAGGAAAAATAGACTGCTGATCAGCGACGTGGCGCTACCCTACGAACCTGGTGCGACGGCTTGTGTCGCGCCTGCCAGGTTTTGTAGCGAAACCACGGTACCTATTGCATCCGCCACTGAATCCAGTGGCCGGTAGGCTGCCGCCGCACGATGCAGTGTTTTGCCAATCTGAGCCCGCAGCTCGGGCGGCTGCTCCACCACCATTGAGTCGCCCAGGGACAAAATCCACCAGTGCAACTGCCAGGTGTTGCTCAGTGTCGAGCGTACTCGAAAGCCATTCTCCAACGGCTCCAGTGTCATATCCGCACTCAATGGTGTCTCACGAATCAGCCGCGTCTGATGCTCACTAACCCAAGCTTGAAACTGAATCTTTTCGGGGGTGCCGAACTGCAAGGCGTCACTGGCCAGGTACGCACACAAGTCAAATGCCTGTAATCCCTCTACGGGTTTATCGAGCTGATCGACATTGCGAAAACGATGCACCGCAAACTGGCGCACATCGGTATACGGATGTGCTGTGGCGATCAAATAGGTCACCAACCCACGCTGCACCATGGCTAATGGATTGAGTGTCATTTCACTGAGTTTGTCGGTGTGTGCCGAGTAATACTGACATCGCACTTGACGCTCATTAATCAGCGCCCTCTGCAATGTTTCCAGCAACAGTGGGTCGATATCCGGCGCCTGCAGGTTTAGGTCCGGTCGCACACTAGCGACCTTCTCCAGCCAACGGGCAGCCGGGTTATCGTCCTCCAATCCCTTGAGCTTCTGCCGCGCATGCACGAAGCGCGGCTCCAGCACACTGAGCATGCTAGAGGGCAACAACGGGCGGATCGCGTCTGCAACCAGTGTCAGGCTCAAGGCTTCGGTCAGCGTTATGCCTTGCAATTCCACATTTACGCCAGGAGTCCAGTACCAGGCTTGTGGCGTGATGTTTTCGCTGCACTGCAACGGGAAAACCAGCGACAGATCAATCAAGTCACGTTCAACGGTGCGCCGGCTAATCTTGAAGCCGGAAGACTCCAGTCGTGCCAGCAACTCGGTGACTGTAATACCTGATTCACGTTTGGGCAGGTGTTTGAGCAGTTCCCACTGGCGGCTGACAGTGGAGTGCGATTTGGCTGACGGCACGCGATTTTCCTTGTGCAGGCGAGTTATGACTTAATCACCGGATAACAGGCATCGCCCCAAAGTGTTTTCGGGTTGTCGAGCATAAGCAGAATCACCAGGGGGACAAGCTTTGCCAGCAGGTTTGAGCAGTCACGCAATTGTGTGCGATTGACGCTGCCGTCCCAGGTGGCTCCGCCATGAATCATTTGGTTGCGAAGGGTATAGATGCGGTTAAACATCACCCCCAGCACCTTGGCTGTATCGCGATCGGCCAGTGCTGCATGAGCGCTACGTTTGCCGTTACGCAAGCGTTCCTCCCACATGGCTTCATTGATCTTGCCGTTCTGGAAATCCCAGAAGCTTTGGAAAACATAAGGGTTGTCCAGCAGTGCACGTATGCTCCCGGAAAACTCTGACCAAACCAGTTTTTCGATCAGGTGCTCGGTGTCCAGCGTACAAAGTTTTTGCAGGAAAGCCTTGAATGCCTCCTGTTCGGACAATCGATGCTGCTCATCAATATCGGTGGCATAGGCAGCGTTGAAAGCGATCCAGAGGAAGATGAAGCGCCCGTCAACGTCCTCTGCCTGTTCCGCACGATTGAGCCAGCTCAGGGCTCGGTGAACCCGTAGCGCAAGGTTTGGGTGGTGCGCGTCGCGTTCGTTACGGTGGCGTGTCTTGAGTGACTGGTAATCCATTCCAGGTGCTTCCTTTGGCTGAGGGGATCCGCGGGACCTTGAGGATCATGGTTTTATCGGCGGATGAGGGGCGGGATTGAGCATTCAATGAGCCCTGCGACACATTATGACGCGATATGGCGTTAAGCTATCATGTAATAAAGTTCTGTATCTATTCACTGATACGTTATAGAGCAGGTGTTTTGGATGACGCATTGCGTGTCCATCCAGCGCAGGCTCATATCTAGGCCCCAGACAAAAAATTGAGGCCAGTGGTCGCGGAAGCGGGTGACGAAGACCTCCATTGCTTACTTACATTTAAGGTTTTTTGATGTTGAAACTCGATTCGCCGTTGGCGCGGATGAAGGCAATAGCGTCCGGTTTGTTCTTGTTGGCGGCAGCGCTCTATGTCGCAGCCTTGATGTTGATCCACTCCCATCCCGTGTTGGGGGGGTACATGAAAGCCTTCTCCGAGGCTGCGATGGTTGGCGCTATCGCCGACTGGTTTGCCGTTACTGCCCTGTTCCGACGCCCCTTGGGTTTGCCTATTCCTCACACGGCTATCATCCCGCGCAACAAGGCGCGTATTGGCGCCAACCTGGGGGGCTTTATTTGTACTCACTTTCTTTCACGTGAGCAGGTACTTCAGAAGGTCAGCGAATTTGATACTGCCAGGCGGTTGGCGCAATGGCTGTCGAAGGAAGACAACGCCGCAGTCTTGTCGGGTTTAGCCGTCAATCTGGCTGGGCATGGTATTGGCGCCCTGCGTGACGAGCGTGTGCGCCAGTTTGTACGCAGCACTGCTCTGGCGCGCCTGGAAGAAGTTGATTTGGCAAAAATGAGTGGTCAGTTGCTGGAAGTGCTCACCGATGATGGGAGGGCACAGGAGGTACTCGACGCCGTATTGAATCAAGTCGATGTTTCACTGCAAGGCGAAGCGACAAAAAAACGCATCGCCGACGTTCTGGCCACGGAGTTCGAGTTCTTGCGGTTCAACGTTTTCGGCAAGGAACTGCCTCTGCACAACGTTGCCGGCAACTGGTCATCGGCAAAGTTGGTCGAGCGAATCTCTGACGTGATCAGCGAGGTCAACCACGACACTGAACACCCGTTGCGCAAACATTTCGACCAGCAGTTGGGAGCCTTGGTGCATAAGCTCAAGGAGGAGCCAGCTTTTCGTTTGCGTGCGGCACAACTGCGCGCTCAACTCGTTCAACACCCGGCCCTGCACAGCTACCTGACTGACATGGTCGACGATGTAGTGACCTGGTTCGAGCAAGACGTTGTTCGAGGAGATTCCACAACGCGCCAGCGACTGGAGGAGGGTTCCCGCAAGCTTGGCCAGGCATTGAGCGAAGACGCCTTGATGCAGGGCTGGATAAACGACCGGATTTTGGCAATGGCGGGCCCATTGGTTGAGCGCTATCGCTCAGAGATTGGCCGCTACATCGCTGAGCGCATCGAAGCCTGGAACGAGAACGAATTGGTGGAGCAACTGGAGTCACACGTGGGCAAAGACCTTCAGTTCATTCGTATCAACGGAACATTGGTGGGCGGGTTGGTGGGGGTGATCATTCATCTTGGAACTCAGCTTATATTGCAGATGTGAGCCGTACTTTGAATGGTAGTTACCATGTGAATTTAAATCCGGCGAGGTCGCCGCTTAAAGGTTTCCAGGCAACGGCCGACAAGACAAGAGGCTGAGGCTACCAAGGACCGGATCTTCCATGCAGTTACTCTGTCCGTCACGACGGGTTCAGCGATTCAAAATGAATTTTCTCGAGGCGACGCAATTTGTCGCGAAGCATTGTCATGCTCAACCCAGCCGAAAACAGGAGTATGGATCATGCTGAAAAACATTCTTGCCGCAGTTGGCCTCGTCGTTATCGCTAGGAAAGGGTACGAGGTGTATCGGTCTTACAAGTCAATGGAGGCGGAGAATGAGTTTTTGCGAAAGGGGCAGGGGCCAGTTTAGTGCCCGCTCCATCGCCTTATTGCTGCTTGTAGACCTGCGTCTGATTGACAGTTTACCAAGGCATGGCAAAGTGATATTACTTGAAGGATGACTCCGGTCCATTGGTGTTCAGGCGCCAGGCTGTGCGCTGGACATTACGACTTGGGGGCAACTTGTGTTTGATCCCGGATGCGCCAGTGCTTCCGACACTGTAATAAGGACATTTCATGCCAGCTGAAAATTGGCTGATTCAGCTCAATCGCGAGTCAGCTGAATTCGCGCGTCTGTATCAGGAGTTGCAAGAGGGAAAGACCATCGACCGAACTTTGCGTATAGCGGTCTGTGGTCTGATGAACGCCGGCAAGAGTGCCCTGCTCAATGCATTGACCGGCCATCTTGAAATGGAGTTCTTTGAAACCAAGGCCGTGCGCTCGACGAATACGGTGCAAACCTTGACCCATGGAGGGATTACTTACGTTGACACTCCGGGCATTGACGCCAATGACGAAGATGACCGGAACGCCTGGCGTGGCTTGGCGACCGCCGACTTTATCCTGTTCGCCCACAATCTGGGTACGGGCACACTGGAAACCGTAGAAATCAACTTCCTTAAGGAATTGAAACAGCGGCGTCCTGATATCGAAGACAGCTTACTGGTCGTTCTGACCCATGCCGAAAGTGCGTCGGAGCAAAGGCAGGATCGTCTGGACGCAATCAGCGCCATCCTATCGGCGTTGTTCAAGGCACCTCGCACGTTGATCCCGACCTCGTTCACGACATACCGCAAAGGCGTGTTGGAGCAAAAGCCCGCCCTTATCGAACATAGCGGTATCAACCTGCTGCACCAGCACTTGAAGGCATTTGTCGAGCGCACCGAAAGCGAACTGCACGCCGTCCGCCGTACGCGAGATCAGCAGCGTCTGGGTAAGTTGGAGGCCATTGTCGATAAGGCCATCGCCAAGCGTGAACGCGCACTGGCTGCCGTCGAAGCCAAACAATCACAAGCTTTTCTAGTGTTGAGCCAGAGTGTGAATCAGTTGGTCAGTACGACCCGAGAACGCATCAGTCGCTACGAAACCCTTGAATCCGATTGAGAGAGCATTGCTATGTGGTGGTTTTTGGTGGTACCCGTGATCGGCGCCGTGGCTGCGGCCCTCACTAGCTCCGACGATGAAGAAAAAGAAGAGGCTGAACGCCGGGCACGCATTCAGGCCCGTGAGGCCGAGGCACAAGCCATTGCTCGTCGCAAACAGGCAGACCTGGAAAAACGTAAGGCTCAACTGGTTGCCGACGTTGATGGCCAACTGAACGATTTGTTTGCGACGCACCCCGCCGTGCTCGATCGAACCGACCAGGGCGCGTTGCACGTCAGCTTTGACAGCCTTCGTACCTTTGCAATCAAGAAGGTGCCGAGCAAACCAAAAACCATGTTGAAGCACCTGGAGGCAATTGCCCCCGGTGCAACCTTCAGCCCGATTTGGACGAAGCATGCGGTCCAGGCGCACGCACTTCAGAAAGAAATCACGGGCCTTCAGCGCCTGAAAGAAGAATTGCTGGGATAAGCCACGATGACCGACCGCCACGCCAACCGAAATGATTTGTTAAATGTCTTCGCCGGGATTGCCGGTGAGTTTGATCAGGTTAAACGCCAGATCGACCGCCGGGAAAGCGTGCTCGAGGCTCAGCTGAAGAAGCTTGACGTCGCTCGCAAGACTTCGCCCTGGCGTGAAAGTCCGCTTGAACAACGTCACCCGTTGCAGGACATGGCTGAGCGCTGCCAGCAGGGGCTCGACAGTCAGCTTGATACCTGGATCAAGAGTGCCGAAAACTATGAGCGTAATACTTCGTTTCGCAAGGATTTCGATGACTCGCTGCTGATCTTCGTCTACGGCAAGGTCAAAGCCGGAAAGTCCTCCCTGGGGAATTATCTCGCCTACGGGAACACTGCTCCGGGCGCTGCCGTGATCGACAGCGCCTCCCCTCGCCCCGAGTTTTTCTGGCGCGAAAGTACCGGCACTGCGGAAACCATGTCGGCAGAACTAATGAGCAAGCAGCGATGCTTTGGCGTCGACGTGGTGGAAGCGACCAGCTCAATCCAGGGCTTCAGGTTGCCAGGTATGACCTGGGTCGATTCCCCTGGGGTTCACTCGGTCAACAGCGTCAACGGCCAGTTGGCCGACGACTATGTCGCGTGTGCCGACCTGATCGTATTCCTGAGCAACTCCAGCAGCCCTGGCCGGCACTCCGATATGAATGAGGTCGTCGGGCTGCTCAAGAAAAAGAAAAACCTGATGGTGCTTATTACGGGCAGCGATGTGATTGAGCAGGATGTTGATGACTTGGGTAACCTGGTTAACCAACGGGTAATGAAGGAGCGATCGGATCGCGATGACCAGATTGGTTACGTCGAGTCGGAGCTGGCCAAGATCGACCCATCGGCACACTCGCTCCTGGATCAAATCAATATTCACTCGATTTCGGTGCGTTATGCCGAGGAAGGTGGCCCCCAAGAGCAGGCGCAACGCTGGCAGGACAGTGGGCTGGCCGACTTCGCCGCAGATATTGGCAACATAGCCCGCTCCAAGGGGCTCGCCCTCAAGCGCCAGACACCCTTGAAGAATCTGCAGGCGTTCTGCGTCAAGCTGGTCGAGTCGACGGATAAGCTGGAAAAAGAGCTGGTTGATATCAGAACAGGGCTGAGCGCTGCGCGTAAGGACCTGAAACTGAGCATCGATCATATTCTGAGCCAACTCAGAAAAGAGTTACCGGGTCAGATCGAAAAGTATGCCGATCAATATGCGATGAACGACCAGGCTTTTTCTGAATCCTGCCGTAAGTTGCTCGATCATGCTTTCCAGCATTACGCCAGCGAACTGTGCGATTCGATTGGCCAGAAATTCGAAAACATTGAAATTCACGACCAGGCGGTTGGACCTGTCGCTCGCGAGGTCCCTCAGTTTTCAGAGCGCGTTGAAAAGATCAAATTCGACTCCCGCCGCAATGAGTCATTTGGCAGGGCTGGGGGAGCTGGTTTCGGTGCCTGGGGGGGCGCTGAAGGCGGGGCAATTTTAGGCAGTATGATCCTGCCAGGTGTGGGGACTATCGTCGGTGGCCTGATCGGTGGCGCACTTGGAGCCTGGGCGGGAAACAAGGCTGGGGGCGCGGCGGGCGAATACTTCAATACCACTGAAGAAATCGAAGTGGCTGTAGGCGACAACCGCGACGAAGTTTCACTGGGGACCCGCAAACAGTTGCTTGAGCTTGCCGAGAATCGGCTGAAGGTCCTGTATGAGCAACTGGACCAATTGTGCTTTATCGACATCGCCGACTGGTTGAAAAACTTCCACAGCGCATTGAAAGACATGCGCCAGCACACGCTTACTCAAATTCAGGAAATCGAAAAGGAGCTGTCCCATGGCATTGCCTGACTTCGCACGGGTTATCCACACGTATGAACGGGTCAGCACCCCGCTGGGCCGTTGGCTGTCCGAACAACAACGTGATGAGCTGGGAGCCCGGCTGCAGACCAAGGCTGAGCAGTTACACCCTCGAATCATGGTCTACGGTAACTACAACGCTGGCAAAAGTACCCTGCTCAATGCCTTGATGGGGCGGGCAGATGCCAAGATGGCGGATCGACCGGAAACGGCCGCGGTAACCGAGTACCGCTGGGGCAATTACACGCTGCTCGACACACCTGGCATCGACGCACCGATTGAGCATGAAGAGGTGGCTGAGAACCAACTGCACAATAGCGAAGTGGTGTTGTTCGTGGTCGCTGCAGGCGGTGCCACCGACGAAGCGAAAACCTGGGAGCGGTTGGTCGATATCGTCGCCTCAGAGCGCCGGGTAATGCTTATCGTCAACAACAAGGCAGGCATTACGGTCGGCGATCGCGATTATGTCGGCATCACCGATCGCTTACGCATTCATCTGCAGCGTGCGGCGAGTGAGCGCGGTATTGAAAACATTCTGGACAAGGTCCCGGTGCAATGGGTCAATGCCAGAAGCGCCCTCAAAGGACGACTCGAGGACAAGGCGCCGCTGGTAAGCGCCAGCGGCATTCTTGAACTGGAAGAGGCACTGGGCGACTTCCTGGAGCAGAGCGACACCGGGACAATATTCGCGGCTTGCCGCAAAGACTTGGTGGTTGCGATCGAACAAGCCAATTTGCGTTTGGTGCAGGCCGGTAATGACCGTCAGGCTGAAGCGCTGACAAACGCCAAAAAGCAGATTGAAAACGAGCGCAGCCGTCTGACTGCATGCCTGAACGATCACCTGGATCGCGATTGTCGTAGCGCAAAGCAGGCAATTGTCAGTCTGATTACTTCGGTAGCAGAAGGACAAGTCAGGGGTGACACCAACCAGGCGATGGAAGAGGGGGCGGCAGAAGTTGTCCAGTCTCTGGGCGACAAACTGATGCGCACGCTGGAGTACGAGCTGCCCAAGACTCAGCAGAGCCTGGGTGAAATCGGTGAGAAACTGGCCGAGTCCACTCTCCGACACGCTGACGCCATGCTGAATGCGGATCTGGATGCGCCGCAGGATGCTGGTGAAAGCATCCTGTCGCCAGCCATCAAGGATGCCTTGAAGAAAGTCCCCATGGGTAACGTCAAGGACATGACTGAACAGGGAGTGAAAGCGGCACTGGAGCTAGGAAAAGAGTTTCTGCCCAAACTGTTCAAAGGTATTGGCCCCAAGACCATGGGACGCTGGGCCAGTACAGCGGGTCGCTGGGCGGGGCCTTTGGTACAGGTCGGCGTGGCGTTGTACGACATCTACCAGGCTATTCGTACAGAGAATGCGGAGAAGGCAGCGCAAGCTCGTCGTACCAAAGCCATCGACGATTCTGCCAGTTCGTTTGTCCACGATTTGCGTCAGGCCTACCAGTTCCAAATCACTCTGGTGGTTGAGCAGGTGTTCAAACCTATGGATGAGTGGATCGACGCGCAAAGCCAGGCTCTGGTGCAACAAGACAAGGCCGCAGAGAACGATAGAATTCTGTTCGAACAGGCACTGATTGAACTGCGCCCGCAAGACTGATCTGGTCATTAACGCATCTCATCTCAACATTCGCTCCGGACATAGGACGGGGCGAATGCTTCCAGAGAGCCCAGAGTCACGCCTATTATTCTTCCATCTCGGAAGTTCAATTAATTCGTGATGCAGTTCGTCACGAATCAAAATGCCGGGTTGAGTCACTCATAAAGCCAAGGCTTCAACTCATCCAGATTCTTCACCACGATCTGCTGCGCCGCCGCTTTGGGGTCGAGCTTTTTCGGATCGATTTGAAAGCGTTGCAACACATACTTGACCAAGGCGCGGCGTGTCGGAATGACCAGCACACCATTCTCCATGCCGAAATCGGCTTCGATGATTGCTTTCTGTTCTGGCTTGAGCCTTGAGTCGGGTTCGATGATCACGGCTACCTTGGTGTTCCAGTCTTCATCCTCGTCGATGAGGTTCTCGGTCTTGCGTTCGAACTCCGGTTGGCCGCGCAGACGACTCAGCACAAAATCCCGGTATTCACGATTCTTCTCGCAATACGCCCGCACATGCCAACGCATACCGGTGTAAATCAGTGTGTGTGGTGCAATCAAGCGAGTTTCTGGAGCCGGGTTAGCGAGTGAAACGTACTCGACTTCAATAACCTCGCTGTCGCGGCATGCCTTAAGCAATGGGCGCAACACTTCAGGTCGAATCGTCCGGTCCGGCACCTCCAGAACCATGGTGTGGGCATACGCCAAGGCCAAACCTTCCACATGCGGCGCACGGGAATGGGTCTGGTTCAGCAGGTGCAGATAAGCGCTGGCGCTGTCGTCGATGAACAATGGCTTGAACTGTTTGCTGGGGACGTAGCCCTTCAGCTGCTTGTCATATGTAAGGTTTTTAGGCGCATGTTCGGTGATGTAAGTGTTGATGTCCTTGGACGCCTGCTGACGACTGATCCCGAAGCTTTGGATCAGGTGCACTGTGGTCAGCCGGCCTTCCCACCAGGCGACAGTCTCGATCAGACGATAGCGAAGTGCCAGATCCCAGCGAACTTGCTCGATGTCTTGTTTGCGTTTCATGACCGCTCCATGTGCGTGAATACTTTACCTGTATAAGTCTACATTCTAGACCTGTCGTTTAACACTACATATCTTGTGTCTGTCTTCGAGATTTATCGAACTCACGGAAGGAAGTGGACATGAGTATGTCGGAAGCGGTTTCGACAGGTGCTTTGCTGATGATGGGGGCAATCCTGCTGGTGCTTCTGCTGCAGTACCTGAGGTTGCGTGAACTCTGGCAAATGGCTCTTGGCTATCAAAAGAGCGCGCGTTGGGCACGGATCTGCGAAATGGAGAACCGGGAGCTGCGCTCGGCTCTGCGCGCTGAGAAAGCGCACATCGAGCAGTTGCAAAGAAAGCTCGTGATTTTGCAAGAATTGATACCAGCAGTGTGAAGGAGAAGGATGTGAACAGACTTGAAAGGATCAAAGGCTGCCTTCTGGGTGGTGCCGTCGGAGATGCATTGGGCGCCGCGGTAGAGTTCCTCGATTGGCCTGCAATCGAAGCTAAATTCGGTCCACAGGGAATCGTTGATTTTTCCCCAGCTTTCGGTATCACCGGTGCCATCACCGACGACACGCAGATGATGCTCTTCACGGCCGAAGGCTTGCTGCGGGCTTATGTGTGCGGCAGTTCGCGAGGGATTTGCCACGTTCCCAGCATTATCCATCATGCGTTGCTGCGCTGGTTGATGACCCAGGATTACCCTACGGCGATTCCGGTCAGCACGGACGGGTGGCTGATCGAGCAGCCAGAACTTTGGTCTCGGCGTGCCCCTGGCACTACCTGCCTCAATGCACTCAAAGTCAGTCCACGTCTAGGCGCCGTCGCCGAAAACAACAGTAAAGGCTGTGGCGCCGTGATGCGCGTAGCGCCCTGTGCATTCTTTGGCAACGCCTTCGACTACGCTGCCCAGTCCGGGCGCCTGACTCACGGGCACCCCAGCGGTTACCTTGCGGCAGGGCTATTCGCTGACATCCTCCAGCGTATGGTTGACCGGCAAGACAGCCTCGAACACGCAATCACCGAAAGCCTGGCCAAATACGGGCAAGAGCCCGGTATGGAAGAAACCCGCAGCCTTATCGAACGTGTGCTGTTCTTCTTCTATGAAGGCTACCGGCCCACCCCGCAACGCATCGACGAACTAGGTGGCGGTTGGGTCGCTGAAGGGTCGCTGGCAATTGGTCTTTGGTGTGCCCTGACGGCGAGCTCGTTTGAGGAGGGCGTGATCACGGCAGTGAATCATGGTGGCGACAGCGACGGCACCGGGCTGATCGCTGGACACCTACTTGGTGTTCAGTATGGCGCTGCGGCGATACCTGCTCGGTGGTTCGAACAATTGGAGTTGCGCGAGGTGATTGCGCAGATTGCCGAGGATATTGAGCGCGTTCCGCGGGATTACTGTGGGTATGGTGGAGAGTTCGATCAGTTGATCAAGCAGATGTATCCCGGCGGGTGAGGGAACTGATGGCGGCGCATTTTCATTTCGCCACTGAGCTATTCGCTGCGTAGGCTTTGGAGCCTTCACCAAGGTGATAGGCCTTTCGGTTTTCTGTGGGCATGGGGCGTCCTATGCCGGGTCATGCCCGGGCGGTGAAGGGGTGGGAATCGTCTATAGTTAGGGGTTCAGCCAGTGGAGGTATTTATGGAATGCCTAATTTGCGATGAGCCTGCTTCGGACGTTGATGCTGGTGATGATTACCAGGAAAGAGCGTGCGCGAAGTGCGGACACTATCGAGTTACCCATACAGCGCTTGTTTGGATGGAAACCCATGGCTGGCGATTCGACGTGAAGCTGACTCGGGCCTGGCTCGCACATCAACAGGGCTCTGGGCTGATCCCAACTATTGATTCACAGCAGGCTAGCGTTCTGATCCAGGTTTAAGCTGCCGCCACGCCTCTATCATCTTCCTTTCTCGCCGGCTGGCGTGATTCGTTGAAGTGGGGTATTTGTGTTCGGCCCGACATGGGGCGAATTGGGGATATGAGTGTGGAGACGTTTTTGTGGGGGCTTCTAAGCGCAGCAGTGATAGCGCTAGGTGCGGCGGCTTGGCAGAAACCAGACTTTTACAAGGGCAGCATCAGTCCATGGATGACTAAGGTATTAAACATTGCGGTTGCGCTGACCGCAGCTTGGCAAATTTCGGCTTCCTACACCAAAAGTTTGATAGTCAAGCTCATTCCAGATTTGTCAGGCGATCTTCTATTGAAGATACAAAGCGCAAACGATGTGCCATTTACTTTATGGGCTGGGTTGATCGGCTTCATAGTCTATGAAGGTGTATTGTTTCTACTTGCGATTGGGTTGATACAGCATGAAGCAAAGAAAAATCATTGATCATCATGAGCTAACCGTATCGCATTCAGTTTAAAAGCCAGGTCTAGCTTCCGCACCACGATAGGTGATACCACGAATTCGTGTCGCGGAGGCGTGAGTAGGGGCAAGGCGCCCCCCGGGCCAAGGCCGTCCAGATGGTGAATCATCAGTGTGATCGCCTCGCCCTGTTCCTCGATGCCGCTCCAGGCCATCAACTCAGCAAGTGCTTGCCGTGTGCTGGACAGGCAGTGCAACCGAATTTCCTCTACGCCGCGGCTCTTCTTCTTCGCCGCGGACTTCGCTGAACGTTCCGCATTGCTCTTGGCCATGGCCTGCCTCTTCAATTCCGTGGGCCGGTATATCCAGCCATGTCTGTCGTCGGCGCTGGCGCACCTGGTTGCTGATGCGCTTCATGCTGCGACCTTTACTTGATGCCAGGCGCCGGCTGTATAGAACAGCTTCGCAGCCTGGGCCTCTTCGAGCGACACCTCGGCAGGAACGGCGATCCATCCAGACGCAACCAGGTGGTTCGGGCTGCAGCTGTTTCGCAGCTCCAGGTAGTAATGCTCGATGGCATCTGTCAGGCGCTCCACTTTGTAGATGCCCTCCGGCGATATCTCCACCGACTTGACGTACTCAACGCCGCGTTCGTCTCGACACATGGCGCTGATGTAGATCGTCCAGTGGTAGGAGAAGTCGAGCAGGGCGTTTGCGATCGCCAGGTTACGGATCTGCCGGCAGCTCTTCCAGTTCGCCATGATTTGCATGCCGCTGGGGTCGATGTTCACCACGGCGACGTGGTTGGTCCTGAGCAGCGCCCGGCAGCTTCGTTCGGCGCGGGGGAAGCCGTTGTTTGCCTTGCGCTTGCTCATAGCTCCTCCGTGATTCGCCGCAGTGCGATGCGTTCCGCGTGGGATGGGGAGGGGCGCCGGCGCTTCAGCACGGTGTCGGGATCGATCTTGTCCGAGCGGATTGGGCGAGGCTCAGGCTTGAAGGTGGCGGCCGGTTCAGCCTTGCCACCGGAGCCGAAGAACTGGTCCAGCTTTCGGTTCAGGTCGTCGATCATCGAGTCTCGCGGGTTTGGTATTGGTACGCCGATCACTTTGCACCTCCGGGTTCGCGCTTGGCCTTTTCCTCGAGCTGCATGGCGAAATCGACGGCCGCCGCGTAAGTCCAGCGGAAGGCCTTTGTTTTGTTGGTGACCAGATCCACGACGTGATAGGCGTTGCCGACGTTCTTCACCTGGAAGCGCACGCTCTGCACAGGCGGCTCGGTATCTGGATCGATCAGCGTGGCTCCACAAACACTTCTGAGCGAGTCAGCAAGCACCTACAGGTACTGGAAGCCAACACTGATGCCATTGCTGGATTGATGGCTGACCTGATAGCCAGGTGCAAGCCGGATGAAGAGGAAGATCCGGAAGACTGACAACAACGTTAAGAGTGCCGCAAAGGTCGGTGCCTGGCTTTGATCTCGTAGGGGACTATGTATCAGTTGCTTTGGCAAAGAAAAATCGTCGTAAAGCTAAACGCTCCACGGGCATGCTGTGAGTTGTAAGGTTTTGGTTTGCAGTCGGATGAATTCGGTGGGGGCGCTGACAGTGGGTATCAGGGAATAGCTGATATACGAGAAAGGCTCACTCGAATAATGTTCAGTGGTTCGCCCTGCCAGCTGTTTCAGAGAAATGCTGAGTGGCCGCAACTGGTCAGGGTGGGCTTTTTCTTGGTTCTTCACGGAATCCCGGTCAATATCTGCTTGGGCTATCGATACCCGGAGTCATCATCTTCTTTAGCGGCTGGCCTGCTCAACCCGATAGAAATGGCTGACTTTTCGATGCCCGGAGCGGCTTTCCTGGCTGCGTTTTTCTCGTGCTTCTTGCGCTGCTTTACGACTTGGCGATCAAACCTCCCTAACATCAACCCACCGCCGCTCCCGCGCCGCCAATCGAATCGCCGTCGCCAGTCGCTCCACCTCAAAGGCTTCCTCGAAATCAGTGCCGGCTTGTCCATGCCCCGCCAGGGCCATGATCAGCTCATGCACTTCCAGCGTCTTCAACTCGTTGTAACCCAATTGATGCCCCGGTGCCGGGCTGAATGCTGCGTACCCGGGCAGGTTCGGGCCGGCCAGTAAGCGCTGGAAACCGTCCTGGCCGACGCGGCACAGGCGTAGTTCATTTAAACGCTCCTGATCGAATGTCAGGGTGCCTCGGGTGCCGCTGATTTCGAAGCTCAGGTGATTCTTGTAGCCGTGTTTGAGCCAGCTGCTGCTGAAGGTGCCACGCGCGCCGCTGGCGAAGCGCAGCAAGGCATGGGTCTGATCGTCGACGGCAATGCGGCGTTGATCCTGGCTACCGGCCGTGGTCGGGCGTTGGCGGTGTACGGTCTGGGCGTCGGCACACACCGATTCGACATTGCCCAGCAGATGGCGCGCCATGGCCAGCAAGTGGCTGCCTAGATCCGCCAGTGCGCCGCCGGCGTGTTCGGTCTCGCAGCGCCATGACCAGGGGGACGCTGGATCGGCCATGAAGTCTTCGCTGAATTCGCCTTGAAAGCTGATGATCTCGCCGAGGCTGCCGTTCAGAATCAGTTCGCGCGCCAGGCCGATGATCGGGTTGTGCTGGTAGTTGTAGCCGACACGAGTGACGACGCCTGCGTGCCTGGCCGCCAGGTGCATGGCATTGGCCTGTTCCAGGTTCACCGCCAGCGGTTTTTCGCAGTACACCGGTTTGCCCGCGGCAATAGCGGCCATGGCCATCGGGTAGTGCAGGTGGTTGGGTGTGGTGATGGCGATCAGGTTGACCCTGGGGTCGTCGATCAATTGCTGCCAGTCGCCATGGGCTTGCTCGAAGCCCCAAGCAGTGGCGCTGGTTTGCGCACGAACGGGATCAGCGTCGGCCAGGGCAGCGAGGCGAAGCGTGAAGGGCAGTTCGAATGCCGCGCTGACGTTACGAAAAGCCAGGGCGTGGGCACGGCCCATGAAGCCCGTGCCGATAAGTCCGATTCCGAGTTCGCGCATGACAGGATCCTTGAATTCTTGTTTTCAGAGATCCAATTTATAGAATAAAAATTCTCTAACATCAATTTTTAGAATAAAATTTACATGATGCGTGAACCGCTACCCAAAAATCCTTGGCTATGCGCGGAGCCGTGGCGCCAGTTCTCGGTCAGTCTTCGAACCCGACCTGCTCGTGAATCTCGTCGACCTTCAATTCCAGTCGATAGGCCACGGCGATAAACAGTGCCTGGCACAGGCACAGCGTCGCGCTCAGTGAGCGGAAGGCGAACGAACTGCCTTCGTTGACCAGCAGAACGGCATTGGCGCGCTTGGCCAGGGGCGAGAGGTTGCTGTCGGTGATGATCAGGGTTTTCGCCTGATGGTGTTGGGCAATGCGCAGGCAGTGCTGGGTTTCCTTGCCGTAGGGCGTGAAGCTGATGGCGATCACCAGGTCATTGGCGCGCACGCTGCGCATCTGTTCGCGGTAGCTGCCGCCAAGGCCCGATACCAGGTGGATGCGTTTGTTGGTGTGTTGCAGGTTGTAGACCAGATAATCAGCCACGGCGAACGAACGGCGCACGCCGACCACGTAGATGTTGTCGGCATTGACCACCAGGTCCACTGCCTTGTCGAAGGTCTGGTCATCGAGTTCCAGCCCCAGTCGCTCGATGCCTGACAGGGTAGCGTTGATGCACTCGCGCGCCAGGTCGCCACCACTGGCTTTCTGCGACTTGTTGGCGATCATGCTGCGAATGCGCTGCTGGTAGTTCTGCACCGGCGTGGTTTTGTGGGTATACGCCTCGCGAAACAGCGCCTGCATTTCGCTGAAGCCGCTGAAGCCGAAACGTTGGGAAAACCGCACGATGGCCGACGGGTGCACTTCGCACTCGCGGGCGATGTCGCTGATGCGGTCGACCATGATCCGGTCGCTTTGCTGGCTCATGTAGCTGGCAATGCGTTTGAGCTGGCGCGGCAGGCTTTCGTATTCCTGGGTGATCAGCTGCAACAAACGCTCGGCGTTGATCGGGGGGCTGACAAGATCGCTCTCGGGCGTGCTTTCGGTCGTAGCCGGCTGATCGGTGCGGGACATAGGGAATCCTTCTGGCTTGTTCTTATAGGGACGATTGTTCACCTCGTCCCCTGACAATAGGTTGGCTGTGCGCAGTCTACAGGGTCGGCCCGGACAAAATCTTGAGCTTGCTGTGGTATGAAGCTTGCTGAAACGATGCATCGCGTCTGGAACGCCTGTACCAAAGTTTATTGGAAAAAATATTCCATGTAAAAATATTTGGAATAATTATTGATTGTTCGGTCCCGGTCGTTTTAGTCTGCATCCACCAAGAGTGTTCGGCGCGGTCATCGTCCTGAACACAGGCTGATAAAAATAACAGGAGCCAGCATGGGCCAGACTCGTTTTGCCAGTGGGCGTCAATTGGATCTCATCTGCCTGGGACGCCTTGGCGTCGACCTTTATGCGCAGCAAGTCGGGGCGCGGCTGGAGGATGTAAGCAGCTTCGCCAAGTACCTCGGTGGATCGTCCGCCAACATCGCATTCGGTACCGCTCGACTGGGGCTGAAGTCAGCGATGCTGAGCCGGGTCGGGGACGACCATATGGGGCGTTTCCTGGTCGAATCCCTGGCCCGCGAAGGCTGCGACACCAGCGGTATCAAGGTTGATCCGGAGCGCCTGACCGCGATGGTGTTGCTCGGTCTCAAGGATCGCGAAACCTTTCCACTGGTGTTCTACCGCGAGAACTGCGCCGACATGGCGCTACGGGCCGAAGACATCAGCGAAACCTTTATCGCCTCCAGCAAAGCCTTGCTGATCACCGGCACGCATTTCTCCACCGACGGCGTCTACAAGGCGAGCATCCAGGCGCTGGACTACGCCGAAAAACATAACGTCAAACGGGTTCTGGACATCGACTACCGCCCGGTTCTGTGGGGGCTTGCCGGCAAGGCAGACGGCGAAACCCGTTTCGTCGCCGACCAGAACGTCAGTCAGCACGTGCAGAAAATCCTCCCGCGTTTCGACCTGATCGTGGGCACCGAAGAAGAGTTTCTGATTGCCGGTGGCGCGGTGGACTTGCTCACGGCGTTGCGCAATGTCCGGCGCCTGAGCGCGGCGACCCTGGTGGTCAAGCTCGGCCCGCAGGGTTGCACGGTGATTCACGGGGATATCCCGGCCCGCCTCGAAGACGGCGCGATTTATCCTGGCGTGCGCGTGGAGGTACTCAACGTACTGGGCGCGGGCGATGCCTTCATGTCGGGCTTCCTCAGCGGTTGGCTGGAGGACGCCAGCGACGAGCGTTGCTGCCAGTTGGCCAATGCCTGCGGCGGCCTGGTGGTCTCGCGTCATGCCTGCGCCCCGGCCATGCCGACCCGCGCCGAACTCGATTACCTGTTCAATAGTCCGGTGCCGATTACCCGGCCGGATCAGGATGCCACGCTGCAGCGCCTGCACCAGGTCAGCGTGCCGCGCAAACAGTGGAAGCAACTGTTCATCTTTGCCTTCGACCATCGCGGGCAACTGGTGGAGCTGGCCCAGAAGGGCGGACGCGACCTCAACGCTATCGGTGAACTCAAACAACTCTTCATCAAAGCCGTGGAGCGGGTAGAAATCGATTTGCGCAAGCAGGGCATCGAGGCCGATGTCGGGCTGCTGGCGGACCAGCGTTTCGGCCAGGACTCGCTCAACGCCGCCACCGGTCGTGGCTGGTGGGTGGCGCGGCCGGTCGAAGTACAAGGCTCCCGGCCGTTGGCTTTCGAACACGGGCGTTCGATCGGCAGCAACCTGATCGCCTGGCCGCAAGAGCAAATCATCAAATGCCTGGTGCAATTCCACCCTGACGACGAGCCCATGCTGCGCCTGGAACAGGAAGCGCAGATCAAGGGTTTGTATCAGGCATCGCAAGTCAGCGGACATGAGCTGCTGCTGGAAATCATCCCGCCCAAGGATCACCCCTCGACGCACCCCGACGTGCTGTATCGCGCGCTCAAACGCCTCTACAACCTGGGCATCTACCCGGCGTGGTGGAAGATCGAAGCGCAAAGTGCCGAGGAGTGGAAGCAACTCGACGAACTGATCCAGGAGCGTGATCCGTACTGCCGTGGCGTGGTGTTGCTGGGCTTGAACGCGCCAGCGACGGCGTTGGCCGAAGGGTTTCAGCAAGCCAGTCAGAGCCGGACCTGTCGCGGTTTTGCCGTCGGCCGGACGATTTTTCAGGAGCCGAGCCGCGCGTGGATGGCCGGTGAAATCGACGATGAGGCACTGATCCGTCAGGTACAGGGCACCTTTGTCGAGCTGATCGATGCCTGGCGCAGTGCCCGCGCCTGATGTCACACCGCGAAATCCTGTGGGAGCGGGCTTGCCCGCGATGAAGGCGGCACATTCAGCATCAATGTGACTGCTAGATCGCTATCGCGGGCAAGCCCGCTCTCACAGGGTCCTACGTCGTTCTTACTGATGTGTGTAAAACAATAAAAGGTGCAGCCATGCCCGCTATCCGAATTGGCATCAACCCGATCTCCTGGAGCAACGACGACCTGCCGTCCCTCGGTGGCGAGACGCCGCTGAGTACCGCCCTGAGCGAAGGCAAGGACATCGGCTACGAAGGCTTTGAACTCAACGGCAAGTTTCCCAAGGACGCCAAAGGCGTTGGCGATGTGCTGCGCCCGTATGACCTGGCGCTGGTGTCCGGCTGGTATTCCAGTCGCCTGGCACGCCGCTCCGTGGCCGAAGAAATCGACGCCATCGGCAGTCATGTCGAGTTGCTGGCAAAGAACGGCGCCAAGGTGTTGGTTTACGGTGAAGTCGCTGACTCGATTCAAGGCCAACGCATTCCTCTGGTCGAACGCCCGCGTTTTCACACCGAACAGGCGTGGCAGGCATACGCTGACAAACTGACCGAGCTGGCACGCTTCACCCTGTCACAGGGGGTACGTCTGGCGTATCACCACCATATGGGCGCCTACGTCGAATCCCCGTCGGACATCGACACCCTGATGGCGTTGACCGGCAGCGAGGTCGGCCTGCTGTTCGATTCGGGCCATTGCTACATGGGGGGCGGTGAACCCTTGCAGGTGCTGCGCAAACACATCTCGCGCATCTGTCATGTGCATTTCAAGGATGTGCGCAAACCGGTAGTGCAGCTGGCGCGCAACAACCTCTGGAGTTTCCCGGACTGCATCATCAACGGCACCTTCACCGTGCCGGGCGACGGTGACATCAATTTCGCCGAACTGCTGGACGTGCTGCTGGCGGCCGATTACCACGGCTGGCTGGTGGTCGAGGCCGAGCAGGACCCGGCGGTGGCGCCAAGTTATGTCTACGCGAAAAAAGGCTTCGACACCTTGCGCGCGCTGCTCGACGAGAGGACTGCACGATGAGCCTGCTCGTCAAAAGCAATGCCCGTGGCCGGACCATGGTCGAGTTGGGCGAAGGTGAGCTGCAATACGTTGGCTTCGCTGCCTATCGATTGAGCCTGGGTGAAACCTTGCCAGTCGCATCTGGCGACAAAGAACTGTGCCTGGTGCTGCTCAGCGGCCGGGTCAGCCTCAAGGGTGAAGCGCCGGGGCAGGGCGCGTTCGACTGGGACAACATCGGCGATCGCCAATCGGTGTTCGAAGACAAATCCCCGTTCGCCGCGTACTTGCCACCCGGCAGCCAGGCGCAAGTCGTTGCGTTGAGCGATGTGCAAATCGCTGTATGTGCCGCACCCGGTTCGGCCACCGCCAACCACGGCCCACGCCTGATCAGACCAGAAACCATGAAACGCAGCGTGCGCGGCAAGGGTGCCAACACCCGTTACGTCTGCGACATTTTGCCGGACACCGAGCCCGCCCATTCGTTGCTGGTGGTGGAAGTGCGCACGCCCTCGGGGCACTCGTCGAGCTACCCGCCGCACAAGCACGACACCGACGACCTGCCGCACCAGAGCTTTCTCGAAGAAACCTATTACCACCAGATCAGCCCGCCCCAGGGCTTCGTGTTCCAACGGGTCTACACCGACGATCGCAGCATCGATCAGGCCCTGGCCGTGGAAAACAGCGACCTGGTGGTCGTGCCCAAGGGCTATCACCCGGTCAGCGTGCCGTACGGCTACGAGTCGTACTACCTGAACGTAATGGCCGGCCCGAAGCGCATCTGGCAGTTCCATAACGATCCGCAGCACAGCTGGCTGCTGGATCTCTGAATTCCAACGTCTGAATTTCAAGCTCTGCACGGAGAACACGCACAATGAGCGATGCCCAGGTTGTAGGCCATTACATCGACGGACAAGTGCAGGACAGCGGTAGCGAACGGTTCAGCCATGTCTTCAACCCGGCCACCGGCAGCGTTCAGGCGCGGGTCGGGCTGGCCAGCCAGAAGACCGTGGACGACGCCGTCGCCTCAGCCCTGAAGGCCTTCCCGGCCTGGTCCGAACAATCGTCCCTGCGGCGTTCGCGGGTGATGTTCAAGTTCAAGGAATTGCTCGATCGCCATCACGACGAACTGGCGCAAATCATCAGCCGCGAACACGGCAAGGTCTTTTCGGACGCCAAAGGCGAAGTCACCCGCGGCATCGAAATCGTCGAGTACGCTTGCGGTGCGCCGAACTTGCTGAAGACCGAGTTCAGCGACAACATCGGCGGCGGCATCGACAACTGGAACCTGCGCCAGCCCCTCGGTGTTTGCGCCGGGGTCACGCCGTTCAATTTCCCGGTGATGGTTCCGTTGTGGATGATCCCGCTGGCGCTGGTCACCGGTAACTGCTTCATCCTCAAACCCTCCGAGCGTGATCCCTCCGCCAGTTTGCTGATGGCCCGCCTGCTCACCGAAGCCGGGTTGCCGGACGGTGTGTTCAATGTGGTCCAGGGCGACAAGGTGGCGGTCGACGCTTTGCTGCAACACCCGGACATCGAGGCGATTTCCTTTGTCGGCTCGACGCCGATTGCCGAATACATCCACCAACAAGCGACCTCGCGCGGCAAACGTGTACAGGCGCTGGGCGGGGCGAAGAACCACATGATCGTCATGCCCGATGCGGATCTGGATCAAGCGGCGGATGCCCTGATCGGCGCTGCGTATGGTTCGGCCGGTGAGCGCTGCATGGCGATTTCGATTGCCGTGGCCGTCGGTGATGTCGGCGATCAACTGATTGCCAAACTGCTGCCACGTATCGATCAATTGAAGGTTGGCAACGGTATGCAGGGTGACAGCGATATGGGGCCACTGGTCACTGCCGAACACAAGGCCAAGGTTGAGGGCTTCATCGATCAGGGCGTGGCCCAAGGCGCGCAACTGATCGTTGACGGACGTCACTTCAAGGTGCCGGGAGCCGAGAACGGCTTCTTTGTTGGCGCGACGCTGTTCGACCACGTCACGACCGAAATGAGCATCTACCAGCAAGAGATTTTCGGGCCGGTGCTGGGCATCGTGCGCGTGCCGGACTTCGCCAGCGCCGTGGCGCTGATCAATGCCCATGAATTCGGTAACGGCGTGTCCTGCTTCACCAGCGATGGCGGCATCGCACGCTCGTTTGCCCGCAGCATCAAGGTCGGCATGGTCGGCATCAACGTGCCCATTCCCGTGCCCATGGCCTGGCATTCATTCGGCGGCTGGAAGCGCTCGCTGTTCGGCGACCACCATGCCTACGGCGAAGAAGGTATCCGTTTCTACAGTCGCTACAAAAGCGTGATGCAGCGCTGGCCCGACAGCATTGCCAAGGGTCCTGAATTCAGCATGCCGACGGCCAAATAATTCACCTGTGCGGAGAACAACAATAATGAGCAAACCCCTGCGTTTCGCCCTGAACCGTATGGTCGCCCCACGTTTGTCCCTGCCTGCGTTCATCGAATTGGCGGTGACCCTCAAGGCCGACGCCATCGAGATCCGCAACGACCTCAAAGGCGTCGAGATCGAGGATGGCACCGCGCCTGGGCACGTCCGTGAATTGTGTGCGGCCAAGGGCATCACCGTATTGTCGATCAATGCGTTGTATCCGTTCGATGTCTGGAATGACGAGCGCCGCACGCAAGCCCGCAAGCTTGCCGCTTATGCCCGTGACTGTGGCGCACAGGGTTTGGTGATGTGCCCGTTGAACGACCGTGCCGATCCGCGCAGCGAGGCCGAGCGCGCGTCAGGCCTGCGCACGGCGCTGAGTGAATTGGCGCCGATCCTGCGCGATCACGGCATCCTCGGTTTCATCGAACCGCTGGGCTTCGAAGAATGCTCGCTGCGGCGCAAACGCACGGCGGTCGATGCGATCAAGGCCATCGGCGGGCTGGATGTGTTCCGCCTGGTGCATGACACCTTTCACCATCACCTGGCCAGCGAACATGAATTCTTTCCCGAGCTGACCGGGCTGGTGCACATCTCCGGTGTCGAAGATGCCGAGGCGCCGCTGACGACCATCCGCGACGGTCATCGGGTGCTGGTGGGCGAGGGCGACATTCTCGGCAACGCGGCACAAATCGACACCTTGCTCAGCAGCGGCTACAGCGGCTACCTGTCGTTCGAGCCCTTTGCCGACAGCGTCCATGGGCTGGCGGATATCCAATCGGCAATCGGCGCCAGCATGGATCACCTGCAGAAATCTCAAGGTTAATGGAAATTCCCCCTGCGGGAGCACTCCACAGCGCACACCGGATTCAGCTTCAAAGGAAGGTGCAAGCATGACCACAACAAGACTGACCATGGCCCAGGCCCTGGTGAAATTCCTCGATAATCAGTACATCGAGGTCGATGGCGTCCAGAGCAAATTCGTCGCCGGGATCTTTACCATTTTCGGCCACGGTAATGTGCTGGGGCTGGGGCAAGCCCTGGAGCAGGACAGCGGCGAACTGATCGTCCATCAGGGCCGCAACGAACAAGGCATGGCTCACGCCGCCATCGGTTTCGCCAAACAACACCTGCGGCGCAAGATCTACGCCTGTACATCATCCGTGGGACCCGGCGCGGCGAACATGCTGACCGCTGCCGCAACGGCCACCGCCAACCGTATTCCCTTGCTGTTGTTGCCCGGTGACGTTTATGCCTGCCGTCAACCAGACCCGGTGTTGCAACAGATCGAACAGTTCCACGACCTGAGCATCAGCACCAATGATGCGTTCAAGGCGGTGAGCAAATACTGGGATCGCATCAACCGTCCCGAGCAGTTGATGACGGCGGCGATCCACGCGATGCGCGTGCTCACCGACCCCGCCGAAACCGGTGCCGTCACCCTGGCCTTGCCGCAAGACGTGCAGGCCGAGGCGTATGACTATCCTGATTACTTCCTGCAAAAACGCGTGCACCGCATCGAGCGTCGTCCGGCGACTCAAGCAATGCTCGGCGATGCCGTGGCGCTGTTCAAAGGCAAGCGCAAACCGCTGATCATCTGTGGCGGTGGAGTCAAATACTCGGGCGCCAATGCGGCGTTACAGGCCTTTGCCGAACGCTTCGATATTCCCTTCGCCGAAACCCAGGCCGGCAAGAGTGCAGTGGTGTCCGGCCATCCGTTGAACGTTGGCGGGATCGGCGAAACCGGTTGCCTGGCGGCGAACCTGTTGGCCAGGGACGCGGATTTGATCATCGGCGTCGGCACCCGCTACAGCGATTTCACCACCGCGTCGAAATCCTTGTTTAAACACCCGGACGTGCAATTTCTCAACCTCAATATCAGTCCGTGCGACGCCCTGAAACTCGACGGCGTGCAACTGCTGGCAGATGCCAAAACCGGTTTGCTGGCGCTGGCCGAAGCACTGGGCGATTACCGCTCCAGCTGGGGCGATCAACCTGGTGAAGCCAAGGCGCAATTGAACGAGGAAGTCGACCGCATCTATCAGGTCGAGTACCAGACTCAGGACTTCGTCCCGGAAATCAACGACCACCTGGACCCGGCGGTGCTGCGCGAATTCATCGAGCTGACCGGTTCCTGCCTGACCCAGAGCCGGGTGCTCGGTGTGCTTAACGAGACCCTGGCCGATGATGCCGTGATCGTCGCCGCCGCCGGCAGCTTGCCTGGCGACCTGCAGCGCAGCTGGCGCAGCAAGGGCGTGAACACCTATCACGTCGAGTACGGTTATTCGTGCATGGGGTATGAGGTGAACGCCGCATTGGGCGTGAAGCTCGCCGAACCCGAACACGAGGTCTACGCGCTGGTGGGCGACGGCTCCTACATGATGCTGCACTCGGAACTGGCAACCTCGATCCAGGAACATCGCAAAATCAACGTGGTGCTGCTGGACAACATGACCTTCGGCTGCATCAACAATCTGCAAATGGAACACGGCATGGACAGCTTCGGCACCGAGTTCCGGTTCCGCAATCCTGAAACCGGCAAGCTCGATGGCGGCTTCGTGCCGGTGGATTTTGCCATGAGCGCGGCGGCTTACGGCTGCAAGACCTACAAGGTGAACACGGTTGAAGCGCTGCGGGCCGCGCTGGCCGATGCGCGCTTGCAGACAGTGTCGACGCTGATCGACATCAAGGTCCTGCCCAAGACCATGATTCACAAATACCTGTCCTGGTGGCGGGTCGGCGTGGCGCAAGTCTCCACCAGCGCGCGGACCGATGCGGTGGCCAAGACCCTGAACGAACGACTGGCCAAGGCCCGTCAGTACTGATTGCCCTGAATCGAACAACAAGGAGTCCTTTCATGTCATCGCTTACTCATTCTTTGCGCTTAGGCGTCATCGGCACCGGGGCCATTGGCCAGGACCACATCCGTCGTTGCAGCCAGACCTTGCTCAACAGCCAGGTCGTCGCCGTCACCGACATCAATTTGCAGCAAGCGGCCAAGGTCGTAGCCGATCTGAAACTGACCGCCGAGGTCTATCCGGACGGCCACGCGCTGATCAAGGCGCCGGAAGTCGAGGCGATCCTCGTCACTTCCTGGGGGCCGAGCCACGAAGAGTTTGTACTGGCGGCGATTGCGGCGGGAAAACCGGTGTTCTGCGAGAAACCGCTGGCGGTCACCGCCGAAGGCTGCCGCAAGATCGTCGAGGCCGAAGTGGCCCACGGCAAGCGACTGGTACAGGTCGGTTTCATGCGTCCGTACGATGAAGGTTATCGAGCATTGAAAGCCGTGATCGACAGCGGCCAGATCGGCGAGCCGCTGATGCTGCATTGCGCCCATCGCAACCCGACCGTGGGTGAAAACTACAAGACCGACATGGCGATCACCGACACGCTGATCCATGAACTGGACGTGCTGCGATGGTTGCTCGATGACGATTACGTTTCGGTGCAAGTGGTATTCCCGCGCAAGACCAGCAAGGCTCTCGCGCATTTGAAAGATCCACAGATCGTTCTGCTGGAAACCGCCAAGGGCACGCGCATCGATGTGGAAGTGTTCGTCAATTGCCAGTACGGCTACGACATCCAGTGCGAAGTGGTGGGGGAGACGGGCATCGCCAAACTGCCGGAGCCGTCGCAGGTTCAGTTGCGCAGTGGGGCGAAGCTGTCCAATGCGATTCTGATGGACTGGAAGGACCGGTTCATTGCGGCCTATGACGTCGAGTTGCAGGCGTTCATCGATGGCGTGCGGGCCGGTCAGGTGGGCGGGCCATCGGCGTGGGACGGTTTTGCCGCTGCCGTCGCCGCAGATGCGTGTATCGAAGCGCAAAACAGTGGCCAGATCGTCAAAGTCGCACTCCCTGACCGCCCCCACTTCTACGGCTAACCGCAATACCTGTGGGAGCGGGCTTGCCCGCGATAGCGGTGTATCAGGCGACATCAATGTTAAATGTACCGCCGTCATCGCGGGCAAGCCCGTTCCCACAAGGACCGCGTTCTATTTAGGGAAATACGTGTATGCGTATCGGACTTGTCGGTTACGGCCATGGTGGCCGGTTTTTTCATGCTCCGCTGATCAGCAGTTTACCGGCGGCGACCTTCGTGGGCGTGGTTACCCGCTCTGCCGAGCGCCGGCAACTGCTGGCCGCGGAGCATCCCGGTGTACCGGCCTTCGACAGCATTGGCCAACTGGTCGAAGCCGGGGTCGATGTGCTGGTGGTGTCCACGCCGCTCAAAGGTCGCCCGGCACTGGTACTCGACGCTATCGAACATGGCGTGGCGGTGGTCAGCGACAAGCCATTCGCCGCCGATACGCAACAGGCGCAAACCCTGATTACCATGGCCGAACGTCAGGGCGTGCAATTGAGCGTCTACCAGAATCGGCGCTGGGACTCGGATTTCCTCACCGTGCGCAAACTCATTGAGTCCGGTGCGTTGGGCCAGATCACCCGTTTCGAATCGCGGATCGAGCGCTATTCGCCGCAGTCAGTGAACAACGGCAGCGGCGGCGGTTTCCTGCGCGATCTGGGCAGCCACCTGGTGGATCAGGCACTACTGCTGTTCGGCCCCGTCACCCGGGTGTATGCCGAACTGGATTACGCCGAAAAAGGCCAGACCTTCGACAATGGTTTCTTCATGTCCCTGACCCATGCCAACGGCGTGATTTCACACTTGGGTGGCAGTTGTCTGCAAAACACCCCCGGCCCACGTTTTCGTGTGACCGGCACCCAGGGCTGCTACAGCGTCGATGGTCTGGACGGGCAGGAGGCGTCGGCCCTCGCCGGGCTCACACCCAAATCCGAGGGCGAGCGCTGGGGCGTCGAGGAGCATCGTCGCTGGGGCTGGTTCGAGCAGGGTGAGGTACGCGAACGGGTGCCGTCCGAGCGGGGCTGCTGGAACCAGTTCTATTTGCAGCTGAAAACCTCGTTACAGAGCGGTGGCCCACTGCCGGTCGAGGCCCGTGATGCACTGGCGACTACCCACGTACTAGACGCTGCGCGGCTTAGTTTTGAGCGTCATCAAGTAGTGGCATTGGGCCCACTCAAGAGCCATGGAATGAAATCAGAAAAAAATTCTAAAATCGGTTGATGTAGAAAATATTTTCCAATAAAGTCATTTCCAGCGAACTGCTTCGCACAACGTTTCAACACTTTTCCTGCTTGTCCGCTTACTGAAATCGTCACGCCTCATCCATAAAACCAACAAAAATGTGGAGAAAGACTTTTCATGAAGACCAAGATCCGTTTCGCCTCTCTCGCTTTGTCCCTGATGTTCGCCAGCGGCGCTGCGCTGGCCGATGTGAAGATCGGTGTCAGCATGTCCCAGTTCGATGACACCTGGCTGACCTACCTGCGTGAATCCATGGACAAGAAAGCCAAGTCTTACCCCGACGGCGTCCAGCTGCAATTCGAAGACGCCCGCAGCGATGTGGTCAAGCAACTGAGCCAGGTCGAAAGCTTCATCAGCCAGAAAGTCGATGCCATCGTGGTCAATCCGGTGGATACAGCCGCTACCAAAAAAATCACTGAAGCCGCGGTGAAGGCCGGCATTCCGCTGGTCTACGTCAATCGTCGTCCCGATGACCTGAACCTGCCCAAAGGCGTGGTGACTGTCGCTTCCAACGACCTGGAGGCCGGTGAAATGCAAATGCAGTACCTGGCCGACAAGATGGGCGGCAAGGGCGATATCGTGATTTTGCTGGGTGACCTGGCGAACAACTCCACCACCAACCGCACCAAGGGCGTCAAAGAGGTGCTGGCCAAATACCCGAACATCAAGATCGAGCAAGAGCAGAGCGGTATCTGGCTGCGGGATAAAGGCATGACCCTGGTCAACGACTGGCTGACCCAGGGCCGCAAGTTCGACGCGATCGTCTCCAACAACGATGAGATGGCCATTGGTGCCGCGATGGCGCTTCAACAGGCTGGTGTCGAAAAAGGCAGCGTGTTGATTGCGGGTGTCGACGGTACGCCGGACGGTTTGAATGCCGTGAAGAAAGGTTCGCTGGCCGCTTCCGTGTTCCAGGACGCCAAGGGGCAGGCCGACGGCTCCATCGATACCGCCGTGAAAATGGCGAAAAACGAGCCGGTCGAATCAGCTGTCTGGGTGCCGTTTCGCCTGATCACGCCGCAAAACGTTGACCAGTTCAAATAGTCCATCCGTTCGATAACAACAATAAGCACGCAAGGTTGCGACGCGACCTTGCTGATGGAGTACCTGATCATGTTCGCTTCAGCGACTGCTTCGAGCACCCCGTTGGTGGGTGTCCAGCCAACCGCAACACCTGTCGATGAGCCGTACCTGCTGGAGATCATCAACGTCAGCAAGGGTTTTCCCGGTGTGGTGGCCTTGTCCGACGTACAACTGCGGGTGCGTCCCGGTTCCGTGCTGGCGCTTATGGGGGAAAACGGCGCAGGCAAATCCACCTTGATGAAAATCATCGCCGGCATCTACCAGCCGGATGCCGGCGAGTTGCGCCTGCGGGGTAAGCCGGTGGTCTTCGAAACACCCCTGGCGGCGCTCCAGGCCGGGATCGCGATGATCCACCAGGAACTCAACCTGATGCCGCACATGAGCATCGCCGAAAACATCTGGATCGGCCGCGAGCAGCTCAACGGTTTCCACATGATCGACCACCGCGAAATGCACCGCTGCACGGCAAAGCTGCTGGAGCGCCTGCGGATCAATCTCGACCCGGAGGAGCTGGTAGGCAACCTGAGCATCGCCGAACGGCAGATGGTCGAGATCGCCAAGGCCGTGTCCTACGACTCCGACATCCTGATCATGGACGAACCGACCTCAGCCATCACCGAGAAGGAAGTCGCCCATCTGTTCTCGATCATTGCCGACCTGAAAAGCCAGGGCAAAGGCATCATCTACATCACGCACAAAATGAACGAAGTGTTCAGCATCGCCGATGAAGTGGCGGTGTTCCGTGACGGCGCCTACATCGGCCTGCAGCGGGCCGACAGCATGGACGGCGACAGCCTGATCTCGATGATGGTGGGGCGCGAGCTGAGTCAGTTGTTCCCGGTGCGTGAGAAGCCGATCGGCGATCTGCTGCTGTCGGTGCGCAACCTCAAGCTGGACGGCATTTTCAAAGACGTCTCCTTCGACCTGCATGCCGGGGAGATCCTGGGCATCGCCGGTTTGATGGGGTCGGGGCGGACCAATGTCGCCGAGGCGATTTTCGGCATCACGCCAAGCGACGGAGGTGAGATCCGGCTCGACGGCGAGGTGGTGCGCATCAGCGACCCGCACATGGCGATCGAGAAGGGCTTCGCGCTGTTGACTGAAGATCGCAAGCTCAGTGGCCTGTTCCCATGCCTGTCAGTGCTGGAAAACATGGAAATGGCGGTACTGCCCCATTACGTCGGTAACGGCTTCATTCAACAGAAAGCCCTGCGCGCACTGTGTGAAGACATGTGCAAAAAACTGCGGGTGAAAACACCGTCGCTGGAGCAATGCATCGACACGCTTTCCGGTGGTAACCAGCAGAAAGCCTTGCTGGCGCGTTGGCTGATGACCAACCCAAGAATCCTGATTCTCGACGAGCCGACCCGCGGTATCGATGTCGGGGCCAAGGCCGAGATTTACCGGCTCATCGCCTGCCTTGCCACCGAAGGCATGGCGGTGATCATGATTTCCTCGGAGCTGCCGGAAGTACTCGGCATGAGCGACCGGGTGATGGTCATGCACGAGGGCGACCTGATGGGCACCCTCGACCGCTTCGAGGCAACTCAGGAACGCGTGATGCAACTGGCCTCGGGCATGTCCGCGGTTCATTAAGTCAAGGTGAACGCAGTCCTGTGGCGAGGGAGCTCCCTCGCCACACGGATTTCAAATGAAGGGTGAATGGTTATGAACGCGATACTGGAAAACAAACCGGCAACGGCACCGGTCAAGAGTCGCCGGCGCTTTCCGACCGAGCTGAGCATCTTCCTGGTGCTGATTGGCATCGGCCTGGTGTTCGAACTGTTCGGCTGGATCGTGCGCGACCAGAGTTTTTTGATGAACTCCCAACGGTTGGTATTGATGATCCTGCAAGTGTCGATCATCGGCCTGCTGGCGATCGGCGTGACCCAGGTGATCATCACCACCGGCATCGATCTGTCGTCGGGCTCGGTGCTGGCCTTATCGGCGATGATCGCTGCCAGCCTGGCGCAGACATCGGATTTCGCTCGGGCGGTATTCCCGTCGCTGACCGACTTGCCGGTGTGGATTCCAGTGATTGCCGGGCTCGGTGTCGGGCTGCTGGCGGGGGCAATCAACGGCAGCATCATTGCCATCACCGGGATTCCACCGTTCATTGCCACCTTGGGCATGATGGTCTCGGCCCGTGGCCTGGCGCGTTACTACACCGAAGGCCAGCCGGTGAGCATGCTGTCGGATTCCTACACGGCCATCGGTCACGGCGCGATGCCGGTGATCATTTTTCTGGTGGTGGCGGTGATCTTCCATATCGCGCTGCGCTACACCAAGTACGGTAAATACACCTACGCCATCGGCGGCAACATGCAGGCGGCGCGTACATCGGGTATTAACGTCAAGCGCCATCTGGTCATCGTCTACAGCATCGCCGGGTTGCTGGCGGGACTGGCGGGCGTGGTCGCTTCGGCCCGTGCCGCCACCGGGCAGGCCGGGATGGGCATGTCCTATGAACTGGATGCGATTGCCGCGGCGGTCATCGGCGGTACCAGCCTGGCAGGCGGAGTAGGGCGCATCACCGGCACGGTCATCGGCGCACTGATCCTCGGGGTGATGGCCAGCGGGTTCACTTTCGTCGGGGTCGATGCCTACATCCAGGACATCATCAAGGGCTTGATCATCGTGGTCGCGGTGGTCATCGACCAGTACCGCAACAAACGCAAACTCAAGCGCTGACATTGACTGCAAGCTATTGCACAAGGGGACCAGGCACTGGGTAGCCTGGCTTTCTTGTGTAAGCGTGCACCCCGGACGTGCGTCAGGTTAGAAGACGTTCACTCCCACCCGTAATCGAGCGCAGGGTCGATTGGCGGAAAACATTCCAGTGTGGCCAGATCCAGCAACGTGAAGTAACCATTCTTCCAGCCCGCAGTATCTATGTGGTAGACATTCCCGAGTATGACCGGCTGCCTGAGTGGCGTATGGCCCACGATCACGGCCCGCACGCCGTCAACACCCGTGTGGTTTTCGTCAGTCAAGCGCTTGCGTGACCACTGAAGGATGGCGGCAACGTGGTCGGCCTCCCTCGCCGATCCAGAAAGCGCTGTAATCATTTCTCCCCAGCTAGCGCGCGGAACGTCGGCATGCACGATGCCGATCAGGCCCTGTGCGGTCTCGACTTCGATCACCAGAGGCAAGGCATGAAAGAGGCTGGCGTAGCGGTCTTGCTCGATGCTCGACAGCCCGTAGAACCACGCGCCACCATTGAGCAAGTGCAGGCTGCATTCATAGCTGATGCGGCCGGTGGCGTTCGAATCAACAGCCATCTGCTCATGGTTGCCACGCACTGCATGGAACCAGGGCTTGCGCAGCAGCCATTCATCGACATCCAGCGACTCAGGCCCGCGGTCGACCAGATCACCGACGCTGAACAGGCGGTCGACGGCAGGATCGAATTTGACCGCATCCAGCGCCGCCTGTAGCCGGGTGAAGTGGCCGTGAATGTCGCCGACCGCGAGATCCCGGCCCGCCGTATTGGCGGCGAAGTGCTTCACGCGCGACATCTCGGTAGTTTCGGACATTGGATACTCCGGCATTGCAGCAAGCGAGGCGGTCAGGCCATTGGTTTGACGAAGAGGCCTGTCGCCCGGTACGAGATAATGGAATTCAAACTCATGGACCTATTACTGTCGACCCATCAAAGACCGCCGGCTGTCCTCGTTCACTCAAAACCGATCCAGTCGATACGGCTTGATCGCCGGCAATCCTTGCCTCTCAGTGATTCTGGGAGGCAAAGTCAACTGCACAATAAGCTCAGCAGTCACCGCTGCCTGAGTCAGACCCAAATGCTGATGACCAAACGCAAGCAACACCTTGCCGTCGCACACCCGATCAATAATCGGCAATGAATCCGGCAGCGAAGGACGAAACCCCATCCATGGTGTTGCAGCCTCGGCATTCAGATCACGCTTGAACAGGCCTTTGCTCAATCGGTGCAACTGCCAGGCGCGCTCCATGTTCGGGGGGCTGTCGAGGCCGGCGAATTCGACGGTGCCGGCCAGCCTCAGGCCGTCGGCCATGGGGGTCATGATGAATTTGCGTTCCAGCGAGGTGACGGCGAAAGGCAGGCGCTGGTGTTCATGGGGCAGCATCAGGTGATAGCCGCGTTCGGTGTCCAGGGGCACTTTTTTGCCGGTCAGCGCGGCGGTCAGCCTGGCGGAGTGAGCGCCGCAGGCGATGAGGACCTGGCGGGCAGTCAGGCTGCCCTGGTGGGTGAGCAGTGACACGCCGTGCTCCTGCACACGCCCGCCCATCACCTGATGTTTGATGAACTGCACGCCGCTGGCCTTGGCCGCTTTCACCAATTCGCCAACGACGCGGTAGGGGTCCAGGAAGTGCCCGGTGCGCGGGAAGAACAGCCCGCCCTGAATGTGCTCGCTCAGCTGCGGGGCGACCTCGCGCACTGCGCTCGCCTGCCATAAATCGACGGGCACTGCTTGATGGCGCATGCGTGCCTGTAACGCGTCGATTGCCTGTCGCGAGTCGGGACGCTCGAACACCAACAGCGAGCCATCCTCTTTCAGCAGGTCCGGATGGGCAATCGTTTCGAGCAGCCGTTGCCAAGCGCCAAGGCTGCTTTCGTTGAGTGCGCGGATGCCGGCCACGGTGCGCTGGAAAGGTGCCGGTCGCAGGTTCAGCAACAAACGGGTGAACCACGGTAATGCCCGGGGCATGTATCTCCAGTCCAGGCGCAACGGGCCCATGGGGTCCATGAGCATCGCCGGCAGACGCTTGAGGATGGACAGGTCGGCGATGGGAAACATTTGCTCGGTCGCCAAATGCCCGGCGTTGCCGAATGAAGCCCCGTGTCCCGGATCCTGATGATCGATGACCACCACCCGCTGACCCTGACGTGCCAGGCGCAGGGCGCAGGCGACGCCGATGATGCCGGCGCCGATCACGGCGATATCCGCGGGGTTGTGCGTATTGCCTGAGTTAAGGGAAGTCATGTTCCTGGGCTTCTGTTGGGTCATCCAGCAAAAGATGCGCATTGGCGCACCACGATGTGAATCGAGTCGGGTGTCAGACCAGGTTCTGCTCTTTCGACCAGTCCTCGTACCACCGGCGGAACAACCCGTACTGGGTCTCGGCGTAACGACGTTGGGCATCGCTGAGCGCATCGGTCTCGTTGAAGTGCAGGGTGTATTCCTGGTCGCCATTGAGCACCATCAGATACTTGTAATAGAGCACCAGATCGTAGCCCTCGTCGAAGGACGACAGCACGGCCAATGCAGACTCCAGTTCGCGCGCCAGACGGCGAGCCTTGGCGTCACCTTTGGCCGCCTGCCTGCTCAGGGCCACCAGTTGCAGCACTTCGCGCGGCAGTGCGTTGCCGACGCCGGTGATGGCGCCGGTGGCGTTGCAGTTGACGAAGCCGTGCACCACCTGGGTATCGACGCCCACCATGAGGGTCAGATCATCGTCCCTGGAAGTGATGTTCTCGGCGGCGTAGCGCAGGTCGGCGGCACCGCCGAACTCCTTGAAGCCGATCAGGTTCGGATGCTCTCGACGCAGTTCGAAGAACAGATCGGCGCGGGTGGCGAAGCCGTAGTAAGGACTGTTGTAAATCACCGCCGGTAGATTCGCAGCGGCGTTCAGGATGGCGGCGAAATGCGCCTTTTGGGCGGTTGCGGATGCGCCACGGGACAACACGCGAGGAATGACCATCAAGCCATGGGCACCGACTTTGGCCGCATGGGCTGCATGGGACACCGCTTCGCGGCTGTTGACGGCACCGGTACCGACGATGGTCGGGATGCCGGCGGCGACCAGGCGCGCCACACCTTCCTGACGCTCGGCTTCGGTGAGCAGGGGCCAGTCGCCCATCGAGCCGCAGTACACGACAGCGCTCATGCCGATATCGATCAGTTCGCGACCCTTGGCCACCAGGGCATCGAAGTCCGGCTTGCGCTCGGCGGTGCAGGGTGTCATCAGCGCGGGAATGCAACCGGTGAAGATGTTGTCGCTCATGGTTGTCGCTCCTTGGAACGTTGTTCCAGATATACAGGGAGGTACGGGGCTCAAATACCCCAGGCGAAGGGGTCCTGCTCGTCGATCAGCAGCGTGCTGTCGGCAGTCATCCAGGCGCGGCCGGTAATGAACGGGCGGATGCGTTCGCCTTCCCATTCGTAGCGGCCCTCGAACTGGCTGGCGGTGATGCCGGCTTGTACCCAGCGTTCGCCCGCAGCCAGTTTTCCATCGGCAGCCAGGCACGCCAGTTTGGCGCTGGTGCCGGTGCCGCAAGGCGAACGGTCGTAGGCCTTGCCCGGGCACATGACGAAGTTGCGGCTATCGGCATGATCGTCGTCGGCGAACAGCTCGACATGGTCGATGAGGGCGCCGTCTTCGCCGTGGATGCCTTGGTCCTTCAGCGCCTTTTGCATTGCCCAGGTGTACTCGGTCAGTGCTTCGACGTTGTCCAGCTGCAGCGACTTGCCATGGTCGGATACCAGAAAAAACCAGTTGCCGCCCCAGGCAATATCGCCATACACGCGGCCATGGCCGGGCACCACGACCGGTACTTGTCGGCGGTAGCGGTAGGCGGGCACGTTGCCCACAGTCACCGCACCGTCTTCATGCAGGGTGGCGCTTACCTGGCCTACCGGCGTATCGATCTTGTGCACGCCCGGGCTGATATGTCCCAAGTGGTGCAAGGACGCGACCAGGCCGATGGTGCCGTGGCCGCACATGCCCAGATAGCCGGCATTGTTGAAGAAGATCACGCCGCAGGTGGCGTCCGGTGAAACCGGCTCGCAATACAAAGCACCCACCAGTACATCGTTGCCCCGGGGTTCCAGCAGGCAGGCGCGACGCCATTGGTCATGCCCCTCGCGCAGGGCATCGCGTTTTTCGGCCATGGTATTGCCAGGCAATTCGGGAAAGCCTTTCATCACCAGGCGAGTCGGTTCGCCGCCGGTGTGGGAATCGATGACATGTACTTTTTTCATAGTCCCGTCCATTAGAGGAGATCGGCAGGCTGTGGGTCTGAACTCACCTGCAATGGCTTCAGAGTGAACTCGTCAGCCTGGCCACGATTGATGTTTTTCACTGGCATCGATGACGAAATCAGCACAGTACGAATGATCGTGATGCGCCCTCGACAGGGCACCGGGGTTGGGGCAACCTGCTCGGCGTGCTGGTTGCCTGGACGAAAGTGGGGGAGGGAGCTTCATGACGCAGAACGCGTTTGCGATCCTGTGCCAGGGGAACGATGCCAGTCGTCCTCTGACCATCGATGAATTATTGGCGGGCGTGGCACTGCTGCTGCCGATGCTGGATGTCATTCCCAATGCCGCGATCTTTATCAAGGATGTCCAGGCGCGCTACGTCATGGCCAACCTGACCCTGGTGCGTCGCTGCGGGCTGAAACACCTGCAATCCTTGCTTGGAAAAACCAGTGCCGAGGTTTTTCCGGCGCAGTTGGGGCCTGGCTATACCGAACAGGATCGACGGGTGCTGGAGCAGGGGCTTGTTCTGGAGGATCAGTTGGAGTTGCACTTGTACGGCAGTCGGGAGCCCGGTTGGTGCCTGACGCACAAACGGCCCTTGTATAACCGCAACGGTGAGGTCATCGGTTTGGTGGGGATCTCGGTCGACCTGCAGTCGGCCAGCGAGACGCATCCGGCCTACCAGCGCCTGGCTGCGGTAGACGAATACATTCGCGCGCATTACAACCGCCGCGTCACCCTGGGTGAACTGACGCGGATCGCCGGTATTTCAGTGGCGCAACTGGAACGGTACTGCAAACGTGTGTTCAACCTGACACCGCGGCAGATGATCCAGAAAATACGCCTGGAGCATGCACATCGCCTGCTGCATACCGACATGCCGATCACCGAGGTTGCACTGCAGTGCGGCTATACCGACCACAGTGCGTTCACCCGCCAGTTCAAGGCATTGACGGGTTTTACACCACGCCATTACCGGCAAGTGACATTCGGTGAATCCTGACGATCAGAAACCAACGGCCTGCCCGACAAGGTTGTCTTGCGCCCCAGCCATCAGGTGCAACGGAACCTGTTGCTGCTTCTCCAGGCACGGGATTTCAAAACCACCGACGATCTGAAGCTGTCGCTCATTCAATCCGGTCGCCTCCTCTTCTTTTGCCTTGGCCATTCTCGCGTGGTTCGCTGCGATTTCATTAAGAGTTGACACGTTACATCTCCGGTGACTGACCAAGCGTATTGCTGGAGGCCTTAAGCATTAGTTTGAGGGGCTGGCGTGTCAGAATTATGTCGTTCTGGGGCCGCTACGACCGCCTGTGCAAGCCGTAAGCCAGACAGGGGCGCATAGAGCGCCCCGGGTTTTGATTTGCGACGAAAGGTTGTGCGATGAGTCAGACCAGGGATGTCGACAACTACGACCGGTACTTGATGACTATCCCCTTGAGCTTGCGTCCCTCGATGGCTTTCACATCGCGCGCCCACAGCGGCCCGTTGGCATGGGCGCCTACGGTCCCGATACGGTCATAGACCACCACCACGGCATCGCCGCCCAGCTTGGCGGATTCCTCGCGCAATTTCTGTTCGACCTCGGCAATCGGTGGCGCGGGATCAACGCTGGCATCGATCAGCACTTCACCCAGGCGAATGTGCGGGCGAAGGGGTTCGGAGCGTAGTACCACGACTTCGCTGGGCATCGTCGGAGCGGGGTGCTCGACACCGACATAGGCGGTGCTCTGGGCATCGACGGTGGCGCAGCCACTGAGAACGAGGAGGGTGGCGGTGAGCCCGCCGGCCAGTAGCGACAGTTTGAAACGGGTGGACCAGGGCGCAGGCATGGTGGGTTTCCTCCGGACAATCCGCTGCTATACGGGGAATGGCATGTTGACGGTAGCAGACGACCCGGGAGTTGCCAGAAAGCCCAACCTGTTCAGGTTGGGCTGTTTCATGTGTCGAACATCGTCGATCTTGTAGGAGCGAGCTCGCTCGCGATGGACTACAGAGCTCTGCGGTTAACCAGCAAAAATGCATTTCGTTCACGACCATCGCGAGCAAGCTCGCTCCTACGCTTTTTCGCAATTGACCATCCACGACACGCCAAAGCGGTCGACCAGCATGCCGAAGCGGGCCGCCCAGAATGTGGTCTCCAGCGGCATTTGCACATTGCCGCCTGCTGACAGCGCGGAGAACACCCGTTCAGCCTCGGCAATGCTGTCGACATTCAGCGAAATCGAACAGCCGTTCATTTCTTCGGTGGGGCGGTCGGGGGTGGTATCCGACCCCATGATCGCCTGATCGCCCACTACCAGGCGGGTGTGGATGATCAGGTTATGCAGGTCCTTGGGTACATGATCGCCGGCGGGTGTTTCACCATAGGTCAACATGGCTTCGATCTGGCCTTTCAGACATTCGGCATAGAAGGTGAATGCGGCTTTGCAGTCGCCATTGAAGATAAGGTAGGGATTGATTTTCATGATGCGGCTCCCGGTCATTGAAGGGACACATCGGATTGGACGCTTGGTTCAGGAGCGAATTCCGATGACATTGACCGGGCAAGCAAAGCCTTAAATCGCGGTGGGGGCCTGGTTTTTTTTAGACGTTTTTTCGATAGACCGGGCGAGGCTTATTGCCTCGACCGAGCGTCGTGGTGCGAGTACGCGCTCGATGGCTCCGCTGAGCATGTTTTCCAGCAGTTCGTCCTGCTCGCCTTCATCCAGCGAATGGGGTGAGAGCCAACTCGGGGCGCTGTTAAGCAAGGCGGCAATGGCGTGCCCAGCTGCCGGCAGACCTGATTCGCTGAATCGGGAGCGGGCGCCGAGCATCACCAGCAACCGGCATTCGTACTGTTCGCGCAACTGGCGAACCCGCGCCTGTTGCTCTTCATTCAGGCAACCGCTGTCGCGCTCCACCAGTCGAAAGTGCCACGGCATATCGCGATGCAGGTTCAGGTGCGCGCGGATCAGGCTGTTGAGCCGGTCGCGTTTGGCCGGGGCCTTTTGTTCGATGCGGCCAAGGGTGGCCAACAGCTCTTCGTAAAACTCCTCGATCAGATCAAGCAGCAAGTGCTGTTTGCTCGGGTAATGGTGATACAACGAGCCTGGGGAAAGCCCCAGGCACGTGGCGAGTTCGCGCATGCCGACCTGACCGAAACCTTTGCTGGCAAACAACTCCAGCACCTTGTCCCGGTACTCGGCAAACCGCGAGCAACGCTCAGGCATAGGCATGGAAGCCACGCCCCGTCTTGCGGCCCAGGTAACCGGCGGCGACCATTTCCTTGAGCAGTGGCGCCGGGCGGTATTTGCTGTCGTTAAAGCCTTCGTAGAAGGCTTCCATGATCGCCAGCAAAGTGTCCAGGCCGATCAGGTCCGCCAGGGCCAGCGGGCCGATGGGTTGGTTGCAGCCCAGGCGCATGCCGGCGTCGATGTCTTCGGCGCTGGCCAGGCCTTCCTGGAACACCAGGACCGCTTCGTTGATCATCGGTACCAGAATCCGGTTGACCACGAACCCCGGGCGGTTGCCAGCGGTGATCGCGGTTTTGCCCAGCGCGGTCGCCATGTCCAGTGCCAGGGCGTGGGTGGCGTCGCTGGTTTGCAGGCCGCGGATGACTTCAATCAGGCCCATTACCGGCACCGGGTTGAAGAAGTGCAGGCCGATAAAGCGCTCAGGCTGGCTGACGCTGGCGGCGAGCTGGGTAATCGACAGCGACGAAGTGTTGGAGGCAATCACGCAGTCGGCGCTGACCTGCGAAGCGATCTGTTGCAGTACCCGCAGTTTCAGCTCGAGGTTTTCCGTGGCGGCTTCGATCACCAGTTGCGCGTTGTGCAGGCTGCTGTAGTCGGTGCTGGTGCGGATCTTGTCGAGGGCGGCGAGTTTTTGCTCCGGCGTCAGGGTCTCCTTGGCAACCTGACGATCGAGATTCTTGCCAACGGTCGCGACGGCTTTTTGCAAAGCGCTCTCAGAGATGTCGAGCAGGGTCACGCTGAAACCGGCCAGGGCGCAGACTTGCGCAATGCCATTGCCCATGGTGCCGGCGCCGATCACGCCAATGTGTTGCAGATTCATGTTGCCGTCCTTTCGCTCAAACCCTGCGATACCTTGGCCGTGGTGGCAGCCGAAGGCGTACTATTGGCGCGAGTCTAGAGCTGGCAAGGCGGTTGTCCTATGCCGAAACTGTTCAACGGCACTGGTGTTTTTTGCCATTTCGAATGATGGGGAGCGTTGCGTTCAGATGCGGGAAAAGGACTCGGTGGCCGCCTACTTCGTGCAGGCAATGATCCACGGGCTGGGGGATGATCCGCAGCGAGTGCGGGCGGTGCTGGAACAGGCCGGCATTGATCCGGCGCTGATGCAAGAGCCGACGGCGCGGGTGCCGGCCAATGCTTTTGCGGCGTTGTGGCTGATTCAGATCCGCGAACTGAATGACGAGTTCTTCGGGCTCGACTCCCATGGTATGCCGCCGGGCGCCTTCGCCCTGATTTGCCGCGCCTTGATTCAGGAGCCCGACCTGCACAAGGCCATGCGTCAGTGCCTGGCCAACTTCGCCCTGTTCCTCCACGATTTTCGCGGCACGCTGACCGTGCGCGGTAAACGGGCCTTCATCAGCCTGGACAGCCAGGCGGCAAACGATGACGTCGGCCGCTTCGGCGAAGAGACGTTCCTGGTGTTGATGATCAGCCTGTTGTGCTGGCTGGGCGGTCGGCGCATTCCCATCGACCGCGCGGATTTCCGCCACGAGCGGGTGTCCCTCAGTGACGATCGCTTGCTCTGGGGACCGAACCTGACTTTCGGCGCCGAACGCACCGAAATCGAATTCGCCAGCCACTACCTGCGCCTGCCGGTGGTGCAGGACCTGGCTTCGCTGAAAGTATTCCTGCGCACCGCGCCGCAATGGCTGGTGATTCGCTTCCGCAACCAGCACGGCCTGGCGTCACAGGTGCATCAGCGCCTGCGCAACAGCCATTACAGCCACTGGCCGACCTTGCAGGCCTTCGCCCTGGAACAGCACCTGAGCCCCAGCACCTTTCGCCGCAAGCTGGAACGTGAAGGCTGTTCCTATCAGGAGATCAAGGACGAAGTGCGCCGTGCGGTGGCCTTCGAGCAATTGCGCCAGAGCCGGGCGAGCATCAGCGACATCGCCGAGCAACTGGGATTTCAGGAGCCGAGTGCATTTCATCGTGCGTTCAAGAAGTGGACGGGGGAGAGTCCGGGGCGGTATCGGGCAAGGTTTCAGGAATAGTTGGTGTGGGCCTTCGATTAAGTATTTGTAGGCGTTTTCCATGATTTTTGCCCGCAATTTCCAAGCCTCTAATCTTGAAATTTCTTGTGACGACAGGGACTCTGCAACGGGTGGAATGAGTCGGTGAAGTGAGGTATTTCTTTTCGTCGCATCGGAGCTTTCAATGGATTGAAAACTTGCATGGATGATTTGATCAAGGAAGTGATTCCGCTACTCCAGTATTTGATTCCGGGATTTTTGGCCGCCTGGATCTTTTATTCACTGACAGCCTTCAAGCGGCCGGACACTTTTGGACAAATAGTTCAGGCGCTGATCTTTACCTTTGTGATCCAGTCGCTGGTTGTTGGGTTGGGAGCGTTGCTGTTGGTTGCAGGTGAACGGATCTTTTCAGTCGGCATGTGGGACAGAAAATCAGAGACCTTGTGGTCGGCGGTGATAGCGGTGCTGATGGGGTTTATTTCCTGTCACATTGCCAGTAGCGACAAGCTTCACGCTCTCCTGCGCAAGCTGAACATAACCCGGCAATCTTCATATCCTTGCGAGTGGTACAGTGCTTTTTCAACGCGGCAAAGACATGTCGTGCTGCACTTGGTCGATGGCAAACGCCTGTTTGGTTGGCCGATAGAATGGCCGGCGGAGCCTGCAAGAGGGCAGTTCGTTCTTGAGTACCCTCGCTGGATTGATGATTCAGACAAGGGGATTCGCACCGGGGCGGAAATCATTGTTATCGATGTTTCAAAAGTACAGTGGGTCGAATTCCTGAAAATAAAAGGGTAATCAAATGACAAGCAGGGCACCGCAGGAAATGCCGCCTGAACTCAAGCGGCTTATGGAGGAATGGGATAACGGCGGTCCTCCTCCCCCGGGGTTGGTGATTCCACTCGGCCCTCCACCTTCAAGAAAAGAGTCTGAGAGACCGCGTCGGCGCAACAGATAATATGCCCGCGGTCCTTACCCGCTTCTCCTCATTACTCGACCAGTCCCGGCGCGCCTTGCTGCTGGTCTGGGGCACTTCTCGCGGCCTGTTCCTTGGCCTGGTGCTGGCGACGCTGATCGCCGGGGTGCTGCCGGCGTTGGCAGCGTGGTTGGGGCAGCGCATTGTCGATGCCGTGGTATTTGCCATGCAGTTGCACGCGCAGCAGGGCAGTGCGCCGTTGTGGCCAGTGCTTCGCTATGTGCTGTTGGAAGCCGGGGTGCTGGCGTTGCTGTCCGCCACCCAGCGTGCGCTGTCGGTGCAGCAGTCGCTGTTGCGCGTGCAGTTGGGGCAGAAGGTCAACACGATGATTCTGGAAAAGGCCCAGACGCTGTCGCTGGTGCAATTCGAGAATTCCGAGTTCTACGACAAGCTTGTGCGGGTAAGACGCGAGGCCTCGACCCGGCCATTGGCACTGGTGATGAAGTCGCTGGGGTTGATCCAGAACCTGATCGTGTTGATCAGCTTCGGTGTGTTGCTCGTGCATTTTTCGCCGTGGGCGCTGGTGTTGTTGGTGGTCGGCGCGTTGCCGGTGTTTTTTGCCGAGGCGCATTTTTCCGGCGATGCCTTTCGCTTGTTCACCCGCCGCGCACCGGAAAGCCGACAGCAGACGTACATCGAGACGCTGCTGTCCCATGAGGCCTACATCAAGGAGGTCAAGCTGTTCGGTTTCGCGCCGCTGCTGTTGCGGCGTTACCGCGAGACGTTCGCCCGTCTCTATGCCGAGGACCGGCGGCTGACCCTGCGCCGCGACGGCTGGGGTTTCGTGCTCGGCCTGCTCGGCACGGGAGCGTTTTATCTGGCCTATGCCTGGGTGGTGGTCGATGCGGTTCACGGCAATATCAGCCTTGGGCAGATGACCATGTACCTGGTGCTGTTCAAGCAGGGACAGTCAGCGGTGAGCAGCAGCCTGAGCGCCATCAGTGGCCTTTATGAAGATGGCCTCTACCTGTCCAGCCTTTATGAATACCTGGCTGAGCCTGTGGTGGTCGATACCGGGCATCTCACCGTCGGTGCAGTGCCCGGCGACGGCTTGCGTTTCGAGAACGTCGGATTCCGTTATCCGGGCGCCCGTCTCGCTGCGCTGGAAGGTATCGATCTGCACCTTGTACCCGGACACAGTGTGGCGCTGGTGGGGGAAAACGGTTCGGGCAAGACCACGCTGATCAAGCTGCTGACCCGTCTATACCGTCCCGATCAGGGGCGAATTCTGCTGGACGGCAGCGACTTGCAGGCCTGGGAAGAAGACGCGCTGCGTCGGCGCATCGGCGTGATTTTCCAGGATTACATTCGCTACCAGTTCTCCGTCGGCGAGAACATCGGTGTGGGGGACACCCTGGCGTTCAACGATGAGCAGCGCTGGCACGAAGCCGCCGCCGAAGGTATGGCTGCGCCCTTTATCGAGCGTCTGGATCGCGGCTATGCCACGCAATTGGGGCGCTGGTTTGCCGGGGGGCAGGAACTGTCCGGCGGGCAATGGCAGAAGATCGCGTTGTCCCGTGCCTACATGCGTCGCGATGCCGATATCCTGATTCTCGACGAGCCGACGTCGGCCCTTGACCCGGCGGCGGAAGCGGCGGTGTTCGAACATTTCAGCCGGCACACTCAGGATCGCATGACCCTGCTGATCTCCCACCGTTTTTCCAGTGTGCGTAACGCCGACCACATCATCGTACTCGACCAGGGCAGGATTCTGGAGCGCGGTGATCACCACAGTCTGGTCGCGGCGGGTGGGCGTTATGCGCAGTTGTTCGACTTGCAGGCGCGGGGTTATCGATAACAATCAGGAGTCCTGCGCACCCCTTGAAATCGTCGGCCCGGCGATCTGCGATTTGGCTTTCATCAAGCCGTCGAGCGCCTGGCGGTATTGGCTACCGCCCAGGCTCATGCTGTTGTTATGCGTGCCACCGGGTACCAGCAGCAGGCGCTTGGGCTCATTGGCGGCATTGAACAATTGCTGGCTGAAGCGCGGGGGCATGAACGCGTCGGCTTGACCGTGAACCACCAGCAGCGGCATGTCGATATCGACGATCTTGTCGATCGAGTCGAACTTCTGCGACAGCAGCCAGCGCACCGGCAGCCAGTTGACGGGCAGGTTGTTGCCGGCCACTTCCGCCACGGCATCGCCCAGTGAGGTGAAGGTGGATTCGATCACCAGACCGCGCACCGGCACCGCGACATGCTCCTTTTTTGCCTGCGCGGCTAGGTCTGCCGCCAGGTCGACGGCCACCGCACCACCAAGGGAATGGCCGTAGATCAGGCGTTTGCCGGGATCAGGCTGCATTGCCGTAAAGCGCTCCCAGGCAGCCCGGGCGTCTTCGTAGACGCTGGCTTCCGACGGCAGATCGCCTTTGCTCTGGCCGAACCCCCGGTAGTCGATGGCCAGCACCGAATAACCCATGGCGCGCAGTTGCTCGATGCGGAACGCCTGGCCGGTAAGGTTCCAGCGCACACCGTGCAGGTAGAGAATCGACGGCGCATCGCGGCGCGCCGCCGGCCACCACCAGGCATGCAGATTTTGCCCGGCCTTGAAATTGGCGGGCTTGATGTCGAACGCCTGAACATCCCCCGGCAAACCGCGATACCAGCTCGCCGTGCCCGGTTCGATGCGGAACAGCAACTCGCGCTCCTTGTACTTGAGTGCGCCGCAGCTCGCCGGCAGGCCGACGACCAGCGCAGCCATGCACAGCAGCGGCAGCCAGCGTCGGCGCAGGCGAGTGAGGGGGGCCGTGGGCATCGGGTGTTCCATTGGCACAGACATGAAGTCCGCGTTTTAACAGATGCGTGCGCAGGGCGGGAAAAATTTCGACCTGTGGGAGCGAGCCTGCTCGCGAAGGCGTCTACACATCCAATATCTATTTGTCAGACATTCCGCTGTCGCGAGCAGGCTCCCACAAGATGTTCGTAGGGGAGCGCCTGTGGTCATGGCATTTCAGGCAATTCCTGCGGCCGCAGATCAAACACCAGCACCTCTGCATCCACGCCGTTGCTCAAGGTCAGCAACTGTTCTTCGCGAACCCGCACACCGTCGCCTTCCTGCAAGCGCAGGCCGTTGAGTTCGACACTGCCACGCGCCACATGCACGTAGGCGTAGCGATGGGCGGCCAGTTCCAGGGTGGCACTCTCCTGGCCGTCGATCAGGCCGGCATACACCCGGGCATCCTGACGCACCTTCAGCGAACCCTTGTCCCCGTCGGGGGAGATGATCAATTGCAGGCGGCCGCGTTTCTTCTGCGTGCTGAAGTGTTCTTGCTGATAGCGCGGTTTGGCGCCGCTTACATCCGGCACGATCCAGATTTGCAGGAAGTGCACCGCACGCTTGTCCGAGTGGTTGTATTCACTGTGCGCCACGCCACTGCCGGCGCTCATCAATTGCACGTCGCCAGGGCGGATCACCGAGCCGGTGCCCAGGGTGTCCTTGTGCTCCAGTGCGCCGTCGAGCACATAGGAGAAAATTTCCATGTCACGGTGCGGATGCTGGCCGAAGCCTTTACCGGCGGCGACGCGATCATCGTTGATCACCAACAGATCGGAAAAACCCTGTTCTTTCGGGTTGCGATAGTTGGCGAAAGAGAAGGTATGGAACGACTTCAACCAGCCATGGTTGGCCATGCCACGTTCAGAAGCTTTGCGAAGGGTCAGCATGATGGAATCTCCTGTGGGGACGTTGATTCGTCCGAGTGAGGAGAAGGTTAATGATTACCAAATGGTGCAAAAAGTAGATGAAAATTGAAATACTGTCGCATTCAGGTTGACAGTAATGTTGGCGACGCTGAATCCGCAGTTCGCCATAATGCAGGAGCAAGCTTTGCTCCTGCAGGGCTTGGTGTTTTTCTTATTAGCTCAGTGATTTGAACCCATGAAAACCGTGGCAATGGTGCTGTTCCCCAACTTTCTCCTGCTCGACATGGCCGGGCCCATGGATGTTTTTTCCATTGCCAACCGGTACCTCAAACCCGACGACCATTACGTGCTGACGACCATCGGCACCGAACCCGGTGCGCTGCGGGCGTCCAATGGCGTGAGGGTGCTCGCCGATCTGACTATCGATCAGGCCTGTGACGGATTTGATCTGCTGCTGGTGCCCGGAGGCCCCGGCGCCTACAACGAAAAACATCCTCGATTGCTCGACTGGCTCACGCATAACGTCAGTCGATCAAGAGTCTACGGCTCAATCTGCACCGGGGTGTTTGTGTTGGGCCATGCCGGGTTGATCGACGGCTATCGCGTGACCACCCACTGGCACTACACCGAGCGCTTGATTCAGGCTTTCCCCAAGACCACCGTCGAGACCGATCGGATTTTCGTCCAGGATCGCAATCTCGTGACGTCCGGTGGCGTCACCGCCGGCATTGACCTGGCGCTGGCAGTGGTTGCCGACGACCATGGCAAGAAACTCGCACAGGATGTGGCCAAGGTGTTGTTGGTGGTGATGAAACGCCAGGGCGGCCAGGCGCAGTTCAGCCCGTTGATGGCGGCAGTGGCGCCCCAGGAAACGGCGATCACCCGATTGCAGAACCATGTACTCGAGCATCTCGACGAAACCTTCAGCATTGAACGCATGGCCGGACTGGCCGCCATGAGCCCGCGTCATTTCGCCAGGGTTTTTGCCCGGGAAGTGGGCATGACGCCCATGGAGTTTCTGCAAAGTGCGCGGATCGATTGCGCTCGCAACCTGCTCGAAACCACAGAGTTGCCGCTCAAGACCGTGGCCTTCAAAAGCGGTTTCGGCAGCGTGCGGCACATGCGTTTTCTGTTCGGTGAGAAGCTCGGTCTGACCCCGATCCAGTATCGCGAGCAATTCAGCTGACGTTCTTGGCCGTGATGCGCACCGTAATGGCCGTGATGCTCCCCCCGTGACGGTTGTACGGTCGCCGAGGCCTGCCAAGATAGCCTTGAACTCATAGCAAGGAAGGTACCGTCCGGATGTGTGCCGGGCAGGCTCCCTGCGGGTGAAGGTCAATGATTAGCCTTGGATACATTAATAGCGACACAGTGCTGCGCTTCGGTCCCTATGCGTTCCACCTCCATCAGCGATTGGTGCTGGAAGGCGATCAGCCGCTGCGCCTGGGTGGACGGGCCCTGGATATCCTCCAGGTGCTGGTCGAACACGCGGGCTCGGTGGTCAGCAAGGACGAATTGATCGCCAAGGTCTGGCCGAGGTCGGTGGTCGAGGAAATCAATCTGCGGGTGCATATTGCTGCGCTGCGTCGGGCCTTTCGCGATGGCGAGGGCGGTCACTGCTACATCGTCAACATTCCCCAGCGCGGCTACAGTTTCGTCGCACCGGTGCAACAGGCATCGGAGCTCATGCCGATCTCTTGCGCCCCGGCGCATAAACCCCAACACAACCTGCCGGCACGGCTGACGTCGATCACCGGACGTGATGCGGTGGTCGGCAGTCTGGTCCGGCAGTTGCCGATACGGCGCTGCATGACCCTGGTCGGGCCCTGCGGTATCGGCAAGACCACGGTCGCCCTGCGAGTCGGCGAGCTGCTGTTGCAGCACTATCGCGACGGCGTGTGGCGAGTGGACCTGGCAATGATCGATGATCCGGCGCAGGTGGAAGATCACCTGACGCGCACCCTGGCGTTGGAAACCGGCACCACCCTGGACGTGCTGAGGCAACGGCATGCGCTGTTGATCCTGGATAACTGCGAACACTTGCTTGAGCGTTGCCGGGCCCTGGTCGAAAGGCTGCTGGACTCGGCGCCGCGCCTGTCGATTCTGATCACCAGTCGTGAACCGCTGCTGGCCACTGGCGAAGCGCTATTGGCGCTGCCGCCGCTGGTGGTTCCGCCGATATCGGCGTTGCACAGTGTCGACGAAGTCATGGGCTATTCGGCGGCGCAGCTGTTCGTCAGCCGGGCACGCGCCCGTCAGCAAGGATTTTCCCTGCGCGAGCAGGACCTCAGGGCCGTGCGCGAAATCTGTCGACGGCTCGACGGTTTGCCCCTGGCGATAGAACTGGCGGCGGCGCAGATCGATGCGCTGGCGCTGGTGGGTTTGCAAGCGCAACTGGATAACTGCTTTCAACTGTTGACCCAAGGCCGGCGCACGGCAGTCCCTCGGCACCAGACTCTCAAGGCCGCCCTGGACTGGAGTTACGAACGGCTGAGCCCGGTTGAGCAAACCGTGTTGCAGCGCCTGGCGGTGTTCAAGTCGGCGTTCACCCTGGACGCGGCGATGGGCGTGGTCAGTTGCGCCACGCTGCTGTCCGCCAGCCTGAATAAGGTGCTGGAAAGCCTGGCGCTGAAGTCGCTGCTATCGCGCGAGCAAGCCAGTGGCATAACCCGTTACCGCTTTCTCAATACCACCCGCAGTTACGCCCTGGAAAAACTCGAACACAGTGGCGCCTTGCGCACCTTCGAAATGCGTTACGCCGACTACATCAGTCAGTCACATCGACGATCAGGCCGGCAGGTGGGCCTGCAACTCGCCGAGTAATCGGCGCACAGCAATCAGGTCCGGCGTGGCATGCCCTTCGGTGAAGCGTTGGTAGATTGGTGCTAACAGTTCATGTGCCTGCTGGTGGCGACCCTGACGCTGCCAAAGCCGCGCCAGCGCAGTGGCGCTGCGCAGCTCCCAGGCCAGGGCGCCTTGAGTGTTTGCCACGTTGAGCGCCTTGAGCAGCAGGGGTTCGGCGTCACGGTTTTTCACCGGGCAATCCGCTGCCAGCAGCGCATCGGCGCGGGCCCGCAGAATCTCTGCGGTACTCCAGCCCGCCGCGCCGCTGTTGGCGCGTTGCAGCAAGTCGTCATCGACGAAGCCGGTGTCCAGGGTCACCATGATTTCCTTGATCAATCCGACACCCGCCAGTCGCGGCGGGGGGGCGTCAGAGCTGTCCATGACCTGCGCATAGTGTTGCGCAAAGGTGTAGAACGGCAGCACCGAGTGTTTGCGCGACTGATCCAGCAGCAGGCGCAACAGTTCGCGGGAAGTGCGGGTGTCGCCGTTGTAGTGGGCGATCAGGCAACCCGAGAGCGCCAGGGTGTAACAGATGGAGGTGCCATGGTTGATCTGCAGGGCAATGTTCAGCGCCTGTCGGGCCGTACGCCAGGCCTGATCCGGCAGACCCTGTATCCAGAGGACGCGCGCCAGGATGGTCAGGGCGGCGACGCTCTGGTCGTACTGCACGCCAAAACCGTGGGTGAAGCGGTTGAGGTGGCCACTGTGGGCCATGCGCTGGAGTACCTCTTCGGCGTTCAGCCGCGCCCGTGATTGATCCCCGGCAAAGTGCAGTGCCAACACCCGCAAACGATGGGTGCTGAGAGACAACACAGGGTCGCCGGACACTCCCAAACGGTCGAATTGCCGGCTCTGCTCCAAGGCCATCCGATAGTTGCCGCAGAGGAGATTGACTGCCAGATACCCGGAAACGGCGCGCAGTTCTCCAACCACGTCATTGCACTGCCTGGCGAGGGTTCTGGCGGTGACGAAAGCGCCGATGGCTTCAGCGGTGCCGCCCTGGGCGTGGTAGCAGGCGCTGCCGAGGGCCAGCTTCAGGGCCATTTTCAGGTGCGGGCAGGGTTCAAGCGTCGCATCGAGCAAGGCCAGGGCCTTGCGCACATGGCCGCCATGCTCCCTGGGTAGCGATAGCTCTTGCCAAAGTGGTGTGGATACCGCGGTCAACCGGATGGCCAGTGTCTGTGGTCCCCGGGCATCCAGGCCCCAATCGAGGGCCGCGCGGATATCTTCCAGGCCACGGGCGTACCGCTCGATCCACAGCGTTGTCGGTATCCGTTCCCACTCTTTCTGCGCCTGTTGCATCAAGACCAGGCAGCGTTCGGCATGGCGCTCGCGGGTGCCGGGCAGCTCGCTGGTCTGCTCGAGTTTTTCCAGGGCATAGCTGCGGGTGGTATCGAGCAGGCGGTAGAACACCTCTTCGTCGCCGACGTCGACGCTCAGCAGCGACTTGGCCACCAGTTGCGTGATCGAGCCGAATACTTCGCGCGGTTCGATATGCCCGCCGACGATCACCGCCGCGGCCGACTCAAGGGTAAAGCCGCCGCGGAAGACACTCAGTCGACGCAAGCAGGTCTGTTCGCAGGTGCTGAGCAGTTCGAAGCTCCAGTCCAGTGTGGCGCGCAGGGTCTGATGCCGGCCGAGCGTCGTGTTGCTGCTGTGGGTGAGCAGGCGAAAACTGTCCTGCAGTTGCGCCAGCAAGCCAGCGAGGTCGAGGCTGGCGACTTGCGCGGCCGCCAGTTCCAACGCCAGTGGTATGCCGTCGAGGCGTCGGCAGATGTCGATCAACAACGGCAACTCGGCATCGCTCAATTCGAAGCTGTCGTGGCTGGCCATGGCCCGTTCGACGAACAATTGCAGCGCGGAAAAACTCAGGGCCTGGGCACGGTCCAGCACGGCAATGGGCGGCGGGCAGTCCAGCGATTCCAGGCGCTGAACGAATTCGCCCTCGGCACGCAGGCCCTCGCGGCTGGTGGCGAGAATTTGCAGTTGCGGCGCGCCACGCAGCAGGCTTTCACAGAGAACAGCCACATGGTCGATCAGGTGCTCGCAGTTATCGATGACCAGCAGCATCTCCCGCTCGCGCAGGAACAGGGCGAGGCTGTTCAGTGGTTCGGTGTCGTGCAGGGACAGGCCCAACAACGCGGCCAGGTGACCGGCGATCATCAGCGGATCATTGATCGGCGCCAGGTCCAGCAGACGAATGCCGTCGCGGTACCGGCCGATCAGCTGTTCGGCGACACGCAAGGCCACGGTGGTCTTGCCGATGCCACCGGGGCCGACCAGGGTGATGAAGCGCTGGCGCGGCAGTTGCGTCATCAGGTTGTCGACCAATACCTGACGACCAATCAGGCGGGTGCGACGCAGGGGCAGGTTGTGTCCGCTCGATGGCGGACCTTCGTTGGCTGGCTGCTGCTCGACACGCTCAAGCGAGCAGGGTGCCACGAAACTGTAGCCACGCTGAGCCACGGTGACGATGTAGCGCTGGCCGGCCTGACCATCGCCGAGGGCCTTGCGCAGGGCCGCCATATGCACCCGCAGGTTGATCTCTTCCACCACAGTGTCGGGCCAGACTTCGGCGAGCAGTTGTTGTTTGCTGACCACGTTCCCGGCGTGTTTGAGCAGGATCAACAGGATGTCCATGGCCCGTCGGCCCAGGCGCAGCGGCTGGTCGGCCTCCAGTATCTGGCGTTGCCCGGGGTAGACCCTGTAAGGGCCGAAATGTACAGCTTGTACGAGGGAAAGGGGCAACGGCTAACTCCTGCTTGCATCCGTCTGAATCGCGGTTCTCAAGCATATTCTCAGGTTTTCTGATCCGCGCAATGTGCCGTTTGGATGACTGCGGGGTGCCTGTTGCGACTGCAGCGTTCCACGGACCTTAACGTACGCCTGTTTTTATTGGACGCGGCGCTGACAAACGGCTGGGCAACGCTGTTTGCGCGTCATGGAAAATTAACAACGTTTAACTCGTCCTGCGTCCGGTTTTCGCCCAAAACTCATGCCCTGTAGGAGCGAAGCTATCAGGGATTCGACATATCGCAAGGACACCGGAATGAGCAACGTGGTGGTGGTCTATCACAGTGGCTACGGGCATACCCGCGTCATGGCCGAGGCCGTGGCCCAGGGTGTGGAGCGACACCCGGGCAGCACCTGTCGGCTGGTGGCCGTCGAAGATGTGGACCGATACTGGGACACTCTGCACTGCGCCGACGCGATCATTTTTGGCGCCCCGACCTACATGGGCAGCGCCTCGGCCGCCTTCAAGGGCTTCATGGAAGCCACGGCGCCGTTCTACCTGGCCCGGCCGTGGCGCGACAAGCTGGCGGCCGGCTTCACCAATTCCGGCTGCCTGTGCGGCGACAAGCTCAACACCCTGCTGCAGATGGCGGTATTCGCTGCCCAGCATTCGATGATCTGGGTTGGCCTCGACCTGCTGCCGGCGCGTTCCGGTAGTGGAGTGTTCGACGGGCAACTCAATCGCCTCGGCAGCTCGCTGGGCGCCATGGCCCAATCGAACGTCGAACAATCCCCCGAACAGGCGCCCCCCGACGAAGACCGCTGCACCGCCGCGCACTTGGGCGAGCGGGTGGCGCGGCTGGCCGACCGTTTCGGCCGCCAAGCTGATTGATTGACCTCAACCCTCACGTAAAGGAGCACGTTCCATGAGTACATTTACCACCCGCGACGGTACCGAGATTTATTTCAAGGACTGGGGCAGCGGTCAGCCCGTCGTCTTCAGCCACGGCTGGCCGCTGAATGCCGACAGCTGGGAATCGCAGATGATCTTCCTCGCCTCCCAGGGCTATCGGGTAATCGCCCACGACCGCCGTGGTCATGGCCGTTCCAGCCAGCCGTGGTTCGGCAACGACATGGACACCTATGCCGACGACCTTGCGCAACTGATCGAACACCTGGATCTACAGAATGCCGTGCTGTTCGGCTTCTCCACCGGTGGCGGCGAAGTGGCGCGCTACATCGGTCGCCACGGCACCGACCGCGTGGCCAAGGCCGGGCTGATTTCCGCGGTGCCGCCGCTGATGCTCAAGACCGACGCCAACCCCGGCGGCCTGCCCATCGAAGTGTTCGACGGCATTCGCCAGGCGTCACTGGTCGACCGTTCGCAGTTGTACAAGGACCTCGCCAGCGGCCCGTTCTTCGGCTTCAACAAACCCGGCGCCAAGCCGTCCCAGGGCATGATCGACTGGTTCTGGATGCAGGGCATGACTGCCGGGCACAAGAACGCCTACGACTGCATCAAGGCGTTCTCGGAAACCGACTTCACCGAGGACCTGAAGAAGTTCGACGTGCCGACCCTGGTGGTGCATGGCGACGCCGATCAGGTGGTGCCGATCGAAGCGGCGGGCATCGCTTCGGCAGGATTGGTGAATGGTTCTACGCTGAAGATCTACCCCGGTGCGCCCCATGGCTTGACTGATACCCACAAGGATCAGCTCAACGCCGATCTGCTGGCGTTCCTCAAGGGTTGACCGATCCCGGCGCGGGCGTAGACCCGCGCCGGATTTAGTTCCTGATGAGCCGCTATCAATCGAGATGAAGTCCCATGAAAAAGCTGACCAACGCCACAGGCGCCCCGGTGGCCGACAACCTTAATATCCAGACCGCCGGCCCCCGTGGCCCGGCACTGCTGCAAGACATCTGGTTGCTGGAGAAACTTGCCCATTTCGACCGTGAATTGATCCCGGAACGGCGCATGCATGCCAAGGGTTCGGGCGCCTACGGCACCTTCACCGTGACCAATGACATTACTCGTTACACAAAAGCCGATATTTTCAGCTCGGTGGGTAAAGAGACGCCGCTGTTCGTACGTTTCTCCTCGGTGGCCGGTGAACGCGGCGCCGCCGATGCCGAGCGTGACATCCGTGGTTTCGCGGTGAAGTTCTATACCCAGGAAGGCAACTGGGACATTGTCGGCAACAACACACCGGTGTTTTTCTTCCGCGACCCGCTGCGTTTTTCCGACCTCAACCACGTGGTCAAGCGCGACCCGCGCACGGGCCTGCGCAACGCCACCAGCAACTGGGATTTCTGGACCCTGCTGCCCGAGGCACTGCATCAGGTGACCATCGTGATGAGCGACCGCGGGATTCCCACCAGTTTCCGTCACATGCACGGCTTCGGCAGTCACACCTTCAGCCTGATCGACCGCGACAACCAGCGGGTGTGGGTGAAGTTTCATTTCGTCTGCCAGCAAGGCATTGAGAACCTGTCGGATGCCGAGGCTGCCGTGGTGGTTGGCAAGGACCGCGAAAGCAACCTGCGGGATCTGTACGAGAGCATCGAACAGGGCCATTTTCCGCGCTGGAAACTGTGCATCCAGGTGATGACCGAGGAGCAGGCCAACACGTACCGGCACAACCCGTTCGACCTGACCAAGGTCTGGCCGCACGGCGAGTTTCCGCTGATCGAAGTCGGCACCATGGAGCTCAATCGCAACGCCGAGAACCACTTTGCCGAAATCGAACAAGCGGCGTTTTCCCCGGCCAACGTGGTGCCCGGCGTCAGCTTCTCGCCGGACCGCATGCTCCAGGCGCGGCTGTTTTCCTATGGCGACGCCCAGCGTTATCGCCTGGGGGTGAACTTCAATCACATCCCGGTCAATGCGCCGCGCTGCCCGCATCACAGCTACCACCGCGACGGCGCCATGCGCACCGATGGCAACCTGGGCGGCACCGCCAGTTACTTCCCGAACAGCGTGGGTGAATGGGAGGATTCGAAGGAATTGTCCGAACCGCCGCTGCCGCTGGAAGGCTTCGCCCAGCACTATGATCATCGGCTCGAAGAGGATCACTGGGAGCAACCGGGCAACCTGTTTCGCCTGATGGACCCGGCACGCCAGCAGTTGCTGTTCGAGAACACGGCGCGGGCCATGAACGGTGTGCCGCAATTGATCCGCCAGCGGCATATCGACAACTGCACCAAGGCTGATCCGGCTTATGGGCGCGGGGTGGCCGAGGCACTGGAGCGGTTGGTTCCGCTGGGATAATGCGGACACCTTGATCCCTCTGTGGGAGCGAGCCTGCTCCCACACGGGGATTCGCCATCTTCGTATTTGTCTCCGGCCTATAAGGCTGTCTGGCGAACGGAACGTATCGTCCGGCAACGCCAGGCAAACGGATTGATGCCTTCGCTGCGGGTAAACATATGGCAGAAGTGCGCCTGATCGCAGAAGCCGCACTCCAGGCTGATTTGCGTAAGGCTAAGGTCGGTGTGCTGGATCAGCAGCTTGGCGCGGGCAATGCGTTGCTGGCGAATCCACTCTTGGGGCGAGTGGCCGGTGCTGCATTTGAACGCGCGGGAGAAATGACTGCGCGACAACGAACAGGCCTGGGCCAGCTCGGTCACTTCCAGGGGCTCACCCAGGCGTTCGAGGATCAGTTGTTTGACCAGCCGTTCGCGCTGCGGACTGAGGCCGCCGGCGCTTTTTCTTTGTGTTTCAGTGACTGTCGCGCGGGCAGTGTTTTGCTGGAAATGAGCCATGGCGAATGTCCGAGTCGGTAGGCTCAATTCTTGAGCCCGAGGGCTCTGGCCCGCGAGTTAATCGTTGTTAATTCCTCATTCCCTGCGGGAAGTCTTGCGTAAAGTCAGACACAATCGTCACTCTCGTGCCTGGCTCAATACACAAGGAACCCGTGCCTATGAATCGAAACGATCTGCGTCGCGTCGACATGAACCTGCTGGTGATTTTCGAAGCGCTGATGTTCGAAAAGAACCTGACCCGTGTGGCGGAAAAACTGTTCATGGGGCAGCCGGCGGTGAGTGCCGCCCTCGGTCGGTTGCGCGATCTGTTCGATGATCCGCTGCTGTTGCGCAACGGTCGCGGCATGGAGCCGACAGGGCGGGCGCTGGCGATCCTCAAGGAGCTGCAACCGGCGATGGACACCATCTCCGGCGCGGTCAGCCGGGCCAAGGAGTTCGATCCGGCGACCAGTTGCGACGTGTTTCGCATCGGGCTGTCGGACGATGCCGAGTTCGGTCTGTTTCCGCCGCTGTTGCGCCAGTTGCAGGAAGAGGCACCGGGCATCGTCGTCGTGGTGCGCCGCGCCAATTATCTGCTGATGCCGGCATTGCTGGCCTCCGGGGAAATCTCCGTGGGCGTCAGTTACACCCAGGAGTTGCCGGCCAATGCCAAGCGCAAGAAACTGCGCGACATCCCCTGCAAAGTGTTGCGTGGCGACACCCGGCCGGGGCCGCTGACCCTCGACGAATACTGCGCGCGACCCCATGCGATGGTGTCGTTTTCCGGTGACCTGAGCGGCAACATCGACCTGGACCTGGCCAAGGTCGGACGGTGTCGCAAGGTGGTGCTGGGCGTGCCGCAGTTCAGTGGCTTGCGCGCCTTGCTGGCCGGGACCGAGATGATTGCGACCGTGCCGGATTATGCAGCGTGCGCGTTGGTGGAGGGCTGTGGTTTGCGTGCCGAGGATCCGCCGTTCGAGATTGAGGCGGCGCAATTGTCGATGGCCTGGAGCGGGGTGCATGACAATGATCCGGCGGAGCGCTGGCTGCGTTCGCGGATCAGTCAGTTCATGTCGGCGTCGTTGGAGATTGCCTGACTCTTAAGGATGTACCCGATCCCCTTTTGGGAGCGAGCCTGCTCGCGAAGGCAGCCTGACAGCCGCCCCATCCCTCCCGGATGTACCCGAACCCACTGTGGTTTCGTGTTGATTTTCAGATCCAAACACCGTCGCAAAAAGAGCACGTACATCCAATTTTTTCCTTCCCAGCCCCGGCATGATCCACCCATTCCCAACCCAGTTTCGCCGGAGCCCGTTCGTCATGCCTGTAGCCCATTCCCAGAGCAAGCCAGCACCGGGGTCCGATGAGATTGTCACGCTGATCGTCAAGCATCGGATCAAGGCCGGTCATGAAGCCGCTTATGAAGCCTGGCTGCGGCGCATCGTCGGTATTGCCGGGCAGAGTGAAGGGCATTTGGGTGTCGATGTGATTCGCGGTCAGCACGGCGGCTTGCAGATGTTCACCTGCGTGCTGCGCTTTTGTTCCACAGAGGCCATGCAGCGCTGGCTCGATTCGCCGCAGCGCCAGGCACTGGTCGACGAAGCCGCGCCGATGCTGGCGGACGGCGACCAGACCGAGGTCAACCCGCTCAACGAATTCTGGTTTACCCCGCTGGCCGATGCCGCGTCGCCCCCGCCGCGCTGGAAGCAGGCAGTGGTGACGTTGCTGGTGATCCTGCCTCACACCTTGCTCGTGCCGCTGCTTTGGGGGCCGTTGTTGCAACTCAACGCCTTCCTGTCCAGCTACGTGGTCGCCACGTTCCTGATCACCCTGACCATCGTGCTGTCGGTGGTGTATGTCTTCATGCCGCTCGCCACGCGCCTGTTCGCACCCTGGCTGGAAGCCGGCCAGTCCCATTCCGCTTAGCCCTATACCACCAAGCCTTAAGGAAACGCGATGAACGCCGATCTGATTTTGTTCAATGGCCAGTTTCATACCGTTGACCGTGAAAAGCCCTTCGCCAGCGCCGTGGCCATCAGCGATGGTCGTTTCGTCGCCGTTGGCAGCGATGCCGAGGCCATGGCGTTGCGCGGCTCGGGCACGCAGGTGATCGACCTCAAGGGCCGTTGCGTGATTCCCGGCCTCAACGACTCGCACCTGCACCTGATCCGTGGCGGCTTGAACTACAACCTTGAGCTGCGTTGGGAGGGTGTGCCGTCGCTGGCCGATGCGCTGCGCATGCTCAAGGAACAGGCCGATCGCACGCCGACGCCGCAGTGGGTGCGGGTGGTCGGTGGCTGGAACGAGTTCCAGTTCGCCGAAAAGCGCATGCCGACCCTCGAAGAGCTCAATCAGGCCGCGCCGGACACCCCGGTGTTCGTCCTGCATTTGTACGACCGCGCCTTGCTCAACCGTGCCGCCTTGCGCGTGGCCGGTTATACCCGTGACACACCGAACCCGCCGGGTGGCGAAATCGTCCGCGATGCCAATGGCAACCCTACCGGCATGCTGGTGGCGCGACCCAACGCGATGATTCTCTACTCGACCCTGGCCAAGGGGCCAAAGCTGCCGCTGGAATATCAGGTCAACTCGACCCGCCAGTTCATGCGCGAACTCAATCGCCTGGGGCTGACCAGCGCCATCGATGCCGGTGGCGGTTTCCAGAATTATCCGGACGATTACCAGGTGATCGAGCAGTTGGCCAAGGACCAGCAGTTGACCATTCGCATCGCCTACAACCTGTTCACCCAGAAGCCCAAGGAAGAGCTGACGGATTTCCAGAACTGGACCGGCAGCGTCAAGCTGCACCAGGGCGATGACTACCTGCGGCACAACGGCGCCGGGGAGATGCTGGTGTTCTCGGCGGCGGATTTCGAGGACTTCCTTGAGCCACGCCCGGACCTGCCGCAAAGCATGGAAGACGAACTGGAGCCGGTGGTGCGCCATTTGGTCGAGCAGCGCTGGCCGTTCCGTTTGCACGCCACCTACGACGAATCCATCAGCCGCATGCTCGACGTGTTCGAGAAGGTCAACCGCGACATTCCGTTCAATGGCTTGCCGTGGTTTTTCGATCACGCCGAAACCATCACTCCCCGGAACATCGAGCGGGTGAGGGCACTAGGCGGCGGTATCGCGATTCAGGATCGCATGGCGTTTCAGGGTGAGTATTTCGTCGAGCGCTACGGCGCCAAGGCCGCCGAAGCCACGCCGCCGATCCAGCGCATGCTCGCCGAAGGCGTGCCGGTGGGTGCCGGCACCGACGCCACGCGAGTGTCGAGCTACAACCCATGGACCTCGCTGTACTGGATGGTCAGCGGGCGCACCGTCGGCGGCATGGCATTGCACGCCGAAGGCCTGTCGCGGCAGACCGCGCTGGAACTGTTCACCCACGGCAGTGCCTGGTTCTCGTCCGAGCAGGGCAGGAAAGGCCAGATCAAGGTCGGGCAACTGGCGGACCTCGCCGCGCTGAGTGCGGACTTTTTCAGCGTCGACGAAGAAGCGATCAAGTGGATCGAGTCGGTACTGACCGTGGTCGGCGGCAAGGTGGTGTACGCCGCCGGCGATTTCGAGAAGCTGGGACCTGCCAGCGTGCCGGTGCTGCCGGACTGGTCGCCGGTGGTGAAAGTCCCGGGTCACTGGCGGCCGAACTCGCCGTTGCAGGCGCAGGTTCACCAGTGCAGCGGGCCTTGCGCGGTGCACTCCCACAGCCACGAGCGGGCACGCCTGTCGAATGCGCCGGTCAGCGATTTTGCGGGTTTCTGGGGCGCCTTCGGCTGCTCGTGCTTTGCCTTCTGACGAACACCCAAAAGCGCCGGCCGCATGGACCGGCGCAGCAAGCAACAACCATCCACCAAGGAGTTTTTTCATGAGCAACGTTCCGTACAAACGCCTGAACAAAGACGATGCAGTGGTGCTGCTGGTCGACCACCAGACCGGTCTGATTTCGCTGGTGCAGGATTTCTCGCCCAACGAATTCAAGAACAACGTGCTGGCCCTGGGCGACATCGCCAAGTTTTTCAAACTGCCGACCATCCTCACCACCAGTTTCGACAAGGGGCCTAACGGTCCGATCGTACCGGAGCTCAAGGCGCAGTTCCCTGACGCACCGTTCATTGCCCGCCCGGGCCAGATCAACGCCTGGGACAACGAAGACTTCGTCAAAGCCGTTAAGGCCACCGGTCGCAAGCAACTGATCATTGCCGGTGTGGTGACTGACGTCTGCGTCGCGTTCCCGACCCTGTCGGCCATTGCCGAAGGTTTTGAAGTGTTCGTGGTGACCGACGCTTCCGGCACCTTCAACACCACCGTGCAACAAGCCGCCTGGGCGCGCATGTCGGCCGCCGGTGCACACCTGCTGAACTGGTTCTCGGTGGCCTGCGAGCTGCAAGGCGACTGGCGCAATGACATGGAAGGCCTGGCCAACCTGCTGTCCGAACGCCTGCCGAACTACCGCAACCTGATCAACAGCTACACCACGTTTACTGCCCAGTAAGCTCAACGCAATCCTTTGTGGGAGCGAGCCTGCTCGCGAAAGCGGTTTGACAGTCACTGAAAGGTGTCTGGCCTGCCCCCTTCGCGAGCCGGCTCGCTCCCACATTGTTTTTCGCAAGGGTGATAAAAAGGGGAAAACAGTTATAGAGTGCCATCACTGTCACCCAGAGCATGACAATGAACCCATTCGAAGACATGCGTATCTTTTGCCAGGTCATGGACTCCGGCAGCTTCACGGCGGCCGCCGATCAACTGGGCCTGTCCAAGCAATTCGTCAGCCGACGCCTGATGCAGCTTGAAGAACGCCTGGGCGTGCGGTTGCTCAATCGTTCGACCCGACGCCTCGACGTCACGCCCCTGGGCCAGAGTTATTACGAATCGGCCCTGCGATTGCTCGGTGAAGTCGAGCAAGTGGAGCAGGGCATCGCCGGGCAAACCACCGAACCACGCGGGACTATTCGCGTCAGTGCACCGCTGTCGTTTGCGCTGGCGCACCTGGGCTGTCTGCTGCCAGTGTTTTTGCAGCGCTATCGTGAGGTCACGGTGGAAGTGGACCTGAGTGATCGTCCGGTGGACTTGCTCGGTGAAGGCTACGACCTGGCCCTGCGCATCGGCATTCTCGAGGATTCGACGCTGATTGCCCGCCGCATCGCGTCTATCGAGCGCGTGTATTGCGCGAGTCCGGCTTACCTGGCTGAACGCGGCACACCACTTAAACCGGAAGACCTGCTTGGCCACGACTGCCTGCCTTACGGCCACGGTCGTCAAGTGCAATGGCGCTTCGCGGGGCAGGGCAAACCGCTGGCCGTCAACGTTACCGGGCGGATGCGGGTCAACAACGGTGAGTTGCTTAAGGACGCGGCGATTGCCGGGATGGGCATAACCTACCTGCCGACCTTTATCGTCGGTTCGGCGCTGAAGGATGGGAGGCTGGTACCGGTGCTGGATGAGTTTCGGACAGAGCCGCTGCTACTGTCGGCGGTGTATCCGCAACACCGGCAATCGTCGCGGCCGGTGCAGGCGTTGATCGAGTTTTTGCGGGAGCGTCTGGATCGGTCCGAGGGTGGGTTGTAAATCTGCGGTTCACACAACCCACTGTGGGAGCAGGCTTGCTCCCACAGGTTCTAGTGCAGGTCAGTTCACGCGTTTGTCATCCCCCGGCTCGCCGCCGGCATGCAGTCCGCGATCGTCGCCCGAGCGATGAACCCCGTGGTCATCACCCGAACGGTGAACACCATGGTCGTCGCCCGAGCGATGAACGCCATGGTCATCACCCGAACGGTGAACCCCATGATCATCACCCGGTTCGGCATGGGTGCCGCTGCGACCGGAATTCGAGGCTGTGCTGCCAGCATGGTCGCTGCCACTGTGACCACTGCTGCCGCCGTGACCACTGCCGCTACTGCCGCCGTGACCACTGCCGCTTCCGCCGCCATGGCCACCGCCGTTACCGCCACCACCGTGGCCACCACCCCCACCTCCATGGCC